>NZ_JAECVY010000032.1:0-10865 GCF_016055075.1 Thermoactinomyces sp. CICC 10522
GTTGCCGGCATGATCACCCGTCTTGCATTGGTGAAAGCTAAAGGACGTGAATGGTATGAGACTAAATTCATTCCTTTAATCAGCCATCAGCCCCATTACACTCATTTCATTGCTGTTGACGATTATTGTCATGTTCTCTTTAAAAGGTGAGTTGGTCCTTCAATTACCGTTGGATGTAATTCGAATCTCCATTCCTCTGTTAATTTACTTTGTTGTAATGTTTCTTGTTTCGTTTTAGCCGCAAGCAATAACTTTGAGTTGGCCATCGCCGTTGCAATTGGTGTCTTCGGTATGTGGTGATGCGAACGACAAATGCCCGATGACCTCTTCTCACGTTCACCGTGATCATTGGGGATTTGAAGATCCAGCCAAAGCCCAGGGAACTGAGGAAGAAGTATGGAAAGTGTTCCGCCGCGTTCGAGACCAAATTGAAGCACGGATTATACAGTTTGCGAAAGAAGGGAAATAACGAATAAAGAGTCACTCCCTGTACAAAGGGTTATGACTCTTTATTCGTTAATCAAGGTTTTCTATAATTAGCTTTTCAACGATGACACAATCAAGCCATTCGCCATCTAATTTACTATGTTTTTCATAGATTCCTACTTCTCGAAACCCACATGCTCGACACAAGGCCCTGCTCGCATGGTTGAAATCGAAGATTCTTGAGACCAGTTTCCAGTAACCACGCTTCGCACATGCTTCCACCAGTGAATGGAGCAGCTGTTTCCCAATTCCCCGGCCTTTATAACCATCTCGAATATAAATGGAAAATTCACCAATACCCCGGTAGCAGTCTCGAGATCGGTAAGGATGGACACATGCAAAGCCAACTACCAATTCATCAAGCACCGCTACCAAGATGGGATAATGCTCCTCTTGCTCAACGATCCATTTCCGCCTGTTTTCTACTGTATATAAGCATGTTTCAAAAGTGGCTCGTCGTGTTTGAATTCCCTGGTTATATATTTCAGTAATGGCCAAAGCATCCGAGGGAAGGGCTGAACGAATGATAACCATGGGATCTTCCTGTCTTTCTGTTTAAGTTAATGATCCAGATAGCCAGCCCATCAGCCGTCCAAAAGGATGGCTTTTTTGTTGTCAATAAACAAAAGAATCACCCGGAGCAGACGTTATTCGCGGGATGGAAAGACGGTCTAAGAAGATATCGGTCCAAAAATCAACGGATATAGGATAAAAGCACTTTCCCTTTCTTCATCCGCGAATACGATATACCGAATTTGAAACAGGGAGGCAGATAAATGGGATTTAGTTGTTTTGGTGGTTTCGGCGGTTTCGGAGGTAGCTGTTTCGGTTCGTCTTTGTCGGCGGAGGATTTGGGTTCTAAATAGAAATGGAGGAATGAGTCACCTTACCGTGAAGAATTAGAAACAACCAACTTTACTGGAGCCTCATTGGCAAACTTGTTTTAACATACATGGAAGCACCATTAAAGTCCGCATCCGCCATTCTCGTAGCACCGGCGGACGCGGATACCTTGACGAATCAAAGCTAACCTCGTCTCATTCTTTCCTGTACCATTTTTTCGATTCGTTCAAACCTGTCGTCAATACTGGATATCCTTCGTTGGATGTCTTCTGCTATGCTCATATGTTTGGTTATGATCTCCTGCATCGCTTCAGGATGTCTTTTTTCTTCCCGACGAACTGAAATCGTGTACGGATAATCATAGGGATAACCAAAATCCATTTTTCTCATTTCCTTTCTTTCTATATTCAATGTTTTTGATTAGGAGTTATTGTCTTCCTGAAAAGCGTTTGTGGAACCACTTGAACTACTGTCCCTCCAATGAGAACTGCTCGAGGAATGATCCCAATGATCCCAGTGATGCCATCTATGACAAAGAATGTGTTTTAATATCTTCGTGGCTTTTCTGCTGTGTCGGTATGCTTTGTACAACGGATGGTAGTGATGATGTGTTGGATAGTGAAATATCGGATGCCTAGGAGGCATTGGGTACATAGGATGCTTTACGTGTTCCATACAATCCACTCCTTTTTAAGAACAGTTACATGATGATATCGTATGACCGTTCTATCTGCATGGAAACTAGGTCGTTTTCCTCAAATTACAGTCCAAAACCCTGAATTCATAGCTTGCATCTCTTCGGTAGTAAGGGCTGCAAAGTAGGCTGAGGGTAAGTTCCCTCAGCCTTAATAAGGCACAGGCAGTAAAATGGTAAGGTTATTGTAAACAGGGTCTAGCCCTGCCTCTTCTTGATAATCAAAATTAGCGGATTAAAACGCTCAGGTGAAAAAGGAAATTATCAATCATTTCGCCTTATCTTTCTGAATAGATTGGAATTAACTTTCGATCAGAGGAGTGACATTATGAAGCGATCCTATTCATTTAATAAACTTGCTTTTTTCCAGTTAATCACACCCCCTTTTCGTGTTGAAACAGGAGTTCCGCCGGAAGAAATTCCAATTTACGCCAAGCTTCCTCCCATGATCCCTCCTTACACCCCTTATCGTAGAATGGCTCTATTCCCATTTTTCTCCACGACCAATCAATTGCGCAAGGTTTTGCGTCCCGCCAATTTAGCGTTTGTAAGGGGAGATGAACATGGTTTGGGAAACTTCTCGTGAGGATATTAATATTTACTCGCAGGGAAGTGTCGATAAATTTGTCTATTCCACTTGTAACATTTGTTCCAATGGTTGCGGCTGCTTTATTGCCGTGAAAAACAATAAAATTGTGGGAATTAAAGGGAACGTCAATTATCCCGTCAATCGGGGGCGCCTTGGCCCCAAAGGGGAAAACCAGTGGTATGCCAATAACAGTATCGACCGGTTAACTAGTCCGCTCATCCGGAACGCCAAAGGTAAGTTAGTACCTGCCTCGTGGGACGAAGCGATGGGGCTGATTGTGGACAGAGTGAAAAGCCAGCTTCAGAAAAACGGACCGGACAGCCTCGCCTTTTATCATACGGGGCAAGCTTATTTGGAGGAGTATTATACTATTGCCAAAATTACGCGGGCAGGGTTAAGAACCCACCATGTGGATGCCAATACGCGGTTATGTACGGCAACAGCCCAATGGGCTCTCATTCAAAGCTTTGGGGCGGATGGTCCTCCCGCTTCGATCGAAGATATGGATCAAGCCGAGGTCATTGTCTATTTGGGGCGCAACAGCAATGAAACCAATACCGTTTTGTGGGAACGAACTCTGGACGCAAGGGAGAGAAACGGCTCTAAGATCATTGAAATTGATCCGCGCGCGGATGTAAGCACGCGCTTCGCTGACCTTAGACTGCGCCCAAAAAGTGGAACCAATGTGGCGGTTTTGAACGGCATTATCCATCTCCTCATTCGAAACAATTGGATTGATCTTGATTTTATCGAGGCGCATACCGTCGGGTACTCAGAATTGAGGCGAACCGTGGAAAAATATGATCCGAGGCTGGTGGAGAGAATCACCGGGGTTCCCGCAAACGATTTGATTACCGCGGCGACATGGATCGGCACCTCCCGAAAAACGGTTACGTGTTTGCTGCAAGGCGTTTACCAAAGCATGGATGCGACGGCGGCGGCAACACTGGTCAACTCCATGCATTTAATCATGGGGAAAATCGGAAAACCCGGATGCGGTCCATTTCAACATGCCGGCCAGCCAAGCTCCATGTCCAACCGGGAAGTCGGGGGAACGGGTTTTTACCCGGGTTACCGCAACAGCGAAAACCCAAGACATTTAAAAGAGATTGCCGATCTATGGAATGTCGATGTCCACCTTCTTCCGGTAGGACCGCAAACCCATATCATGAACATGCTAGATTTGATTGAAAAGGAACAGATTCGATTCATGTGGGTTATGGGTACCAACCCGGTGGTCTCCCTTCCCAATCGCACTCGAGTAATCGATTTATTGAAGCGCGTTTTTCTCATCGTGCAAGATCCTTTTCTAAGTGAGACAGCTCAGCTGGCAGACGTGGTGCTTCCTACCGCGATGTGGGGAGAAAAAGAAGGAACCATGACCAACTTGGAGCGCCGTGTGAATGTTCTTCGCAAAGCGGTTGATCCTCCGTTTGGCCTTCCCTCCGATTTTGAAATTTGGCTTGATTTTGCCCGACGCATGGATTTTCGGGATAAGGACGGAAACCCTCTTATCCAATATCGTACGCCAGAGGAATGCTTTAACGAATGGCGCATCGTTTCTAAAGGACGCCCTTGTGATATGTCAGGGATGACTTATGACAAAATGGAAAAACTTGGAGGAATCCAGTGGCCCTGCAATGAGGAGCATCCAAATGGGACGATCCGGTTGTACTCGGATTTTCACTTTCATACAGAGGTAGATGATGCCGAATCCTACGGGCACGATCTCTTGACCGGGCGCAGCAGAACAAGAGAGGAATTTATAAAGTTAAACGCCAACGGCCGAGCAATTCTCTATGCGGCGGATTGGGCTCCTCCACCGGAAATGCCCGATCGCGATTATCCTTTCTATTTAAATACGGGCCGGATTGTTTATCACTGGCATACAAGGACGAAAACGGGACGTGCTCCCCTTTTGCACATGGCTGCGCCGGAAGCGTATGTGGAAATTCATCCAAAGGACGCCAAAGCCTTGGAGATTAGACCGGCTGACCCTGTCAGAGTGGAAACCCGGCGCGGCTCAATAGTCGTTCCAGCCCGCATCACGGATACGGTTCTCGAAGGGTCTGTGTTTGTTCCGTTCCACTATGGTTCACTTGAGGAAAACCAAGCCGCAAATGAATTGACGCTCGATGTCTGGGATCCGGTCTCCAAACAACCTTTATTCAAAAACGCGGCTTGTAAAGTGGAGAAAGCAACGGGCTTCCCGTCATTCTGTGATGAGAAATCATTTTTAAGCGACCTTGTTTGTACTCCCGCCAGGGCTCATATCCTTCCGTTCCTAAAGGGGAATGACATGGTTTCACTTCTCGCTACGATTGTAAAAATTACCAGGCAAGCGATTCGGATCATCGACAAAACGATGGAACGTTCTAAGTTCCAAAAAAACCCGCTCGCACTACGATTGCGATTGCTTCTGGAGGAACTGGTAAAAACGGGGCGGAACATAATAAAAAGTAGAGGGATCGAACCCGTAAAAAAAATAAAGGAGGGTCTCAGTATCTTGTTTCGGGATATCACCGAAGCACAAGAGATGTTCACCATGCTGAAACGAACGTTGCCGGGGGATGGAACCAGCCCGGCGGTTCAAGCGATTAGCCATCAGATGGGAACGCTTAAAACCTTGTTTATTTCGCTTGTTCCGGAGATTGTTCAGAAATTCGGATACTGGGAAACACGATTTATTATCACGCCAACCTATGAATCGCTTTTAATAGGTAAAAGATAATTTTGAGATCGCTACTAATGTACGACTATTCATCATCAGTACCAAGATGTCTGATATCAATTTTGCGTTTTCAAAAAGGATTTGATGTTTGGTGTATGCATCAATATATTGCCCTATGTGTTCGGCAAGTAAAAAGTACAGAAAACGGCAACCGTTTTGTGCATAGGCCTTGCCAGGGTAAAAAAGATAGGAATTTTCCCGATATTGATGAATTCACCCGTACTTGACATGGAGCCTCTACGGGCATGATTTTTTTGCGAAGAAGACACCGCAAAGGGTTCGCAATGGCACATCAGCCTATCATGCCCGTCTCTCCATGTAAAGTGCTAATAAATTTTTGCTGAAAATAGGGAATTTATGTCACGGAAACAGTCTGCATAAATGGTTGCCGAACTCTGCACTTTTGTTTTGCCATATACATTCTCTAAGAAAACTTAAAGAATAGCATAGGAATTGAGTTTTATAGGAGGCTTTTAGTGGACAAGTATATTGCACATTCTTCTGCCTCTTCCAACCTCAGCAAATCCTTGAAGCGAGGCTGAATGAAGCGAAGGATAACGTTATAGACCCAATCGGGAGGCGATAAAAGAAAAACGCTCGATTTAAAGCCGCTTGATTGATGTAGTCAAGCGTCATTTGGACTTTTTTGCTTTGTTCTCAAGACCTACTTCGGATCTATCTGAATAATTGCTACTTTGAAGCCACTTTCTGGTATTTATTCACTCATCATTTCAACCTCCAACAGATTTATACACTAGATATAAAAAGTAAAAATGCTTTATGGTAACGTTTCTATGGATACAAATTACTTTACAAGAACTTCTCCCCCGAAGAAGCCACTAAAGGCGCGCAAAGAGGAAATGACTTCATCAGAGGAAATACGTCTTAAAATGAAAGTCAGTGTGGAATCATTTTTTTCGTATTGCCATTCCGAAAGATGCTCTGGTGGGTGAATGACGTGCTGCACACCTTGGAGTACAATAGGCCCACCCTCACCGACATCCAGCATCCCCTTGACACGAAGTACTTCTTCCCCATGCGCATGTAACAGAAGACTTAGCCATACCACAAACGGTGCCCAGTCTATAGCTCCTTGAAAGCGAATGTTAAAAGAGCTCGTTTCCCCAGTATGGTTTTGTAATGACTCCAAATTCGGTGTCGCAAGCGTGATAGACGACCGAGATATTTGAAATAAATCATCGTTTATCAGAAGCCCGTTAATGGCAGTAACTATTTCCGCTACAGGGTTTATACCCTTCAACTTTCGAATGAGATAGTCAATATCCTTAGAACTGGCAATATCTGTTTTTGTCAATATGAGTTTGTCGCTTGTAATAACTTGTTTTATAGACTCAGGATTCCTCTCTAATTGCTCTAGTCCATTTACAGCATCCACTGTTGCAATGGTACCAGCAATTTCAAAGTGGTGTTGCAACATAGGGTCTGTCAGGATTGTAAAGATAATCGGTGCAGGATCAGCTAAACCCGTCGTTTCAATAACCACGGACGACAAAATTATCTCTCCAGATTCATGAGCACTCAACAGAAGTTTCATTTCTTGCACGAGATCGTCTCGAACCTGACAGCAGACACATCCGCCTCCGAGAAGCGATATTTGTTCAGAAGCTGTTCTGAGCAAGTGATGGTCCAAGGCAACTTCACCAAATTCATTTACAATTAATGCCGTATTCTTTGCACTAGGATTCGCAAGCGCATTCCGTAAAAGGGTTGTCTTACCGCTACCAAGAAACCCTGTTACGATGTAAACGGGTAGTTTGCTACGATCCATTTGCAAGTGACCCCCCTTCGACGTTCAATCGAACTCTCGCTTCTGTTTAATGTAACGGATCAAACTTGGATCCAACGGGTCAATCCTTCTTCCAGCTAATCTTCCTGCGGAGGACCATATGTCTTCTAAATTCACCCCCATGAGGGTGTTGCCTTTTTTGTCCGCAACAATATACTGCGTATTGTTCCAGTCGCGAACCTCGAGAGCATAATGAGACAAAATGACATTTAATATCCTGATTCGCTTCCAACGTTCACGAACATAATCGCGCTGGACCTGACCACCAACCTCAACTTCGGCACTTTCACCGTAACGCCGTTTCTGGTCAGTCCAATGAACTTGGGTCATGAGGTTACCGCAAAGAATACACACGATCATTACTCCTTTCAGGGCGAGACTGAGCGATCACAGCATGACGTCGCCTGAATTCGGGCCAAGCGTTTGCCCGGTATATAGGTCTCCGTCCGGTTGGCTTGCTAGGAACAACGCGGTAGGAACAATTTCTTCGACCCTTCCAAAGCGAGGAATTGCCAACTCGTTTTGCTTTTTTTTCTTCCATTCTTCGTCCAATCCTGAAATTAAATTGGTTTCAATCGGCCCGGGCGCGATACAGTTAGCATTAATACCATAAACTCCTAGTTCCAAAGCGATGGATTTAGTGAATCCGATGACACCTGCTTTCGCTGCTGCATAATGACTCAGTCCTACTCCACCTTTTTGGCCTAACTGTGATGCTATGTTGATAATCCTGCCATATCGTTGTTTGATCATGTGTGGAACTGAAAATCGCGTGGTAAGGAATACGCTACGCAAGTCGACCTCAATCATGCGGTCCCACATAGACACTTCCATGTCAACAATATTGCTTTGTGTCAATATCCCGGCGTTATTCACGAGAATATCGACTCTTCCAAACTTGGATACTGCCGTATCAATAAGATTTCGTGCTGTCTGTTGCCGTGAAACATCTCCTTCTATTGCAATGACACAATTAGTTCCGCCAAGAGACTTCAACCATAACTGGATGTCATCGGCCGATTGACCGTAATAATTAACGACTAGGGATGCACCTTCAGACGCAAATCGCTCAGCAATCCCACGTCCGATTCCACTCCCAGCCCCAGTAATGACCGCAACACGTCCCTCGAGTTTCATGTTCATACCTCCTCATCGTATTTTCGGAAAAACGGTGAGGGGGTCACGCTCTTCCAGCACAACCTCCCTCATTGGCTTCATCCATTCATTTGTTTTCTTCAAATAGTTGAATTTTGGCTCACTTGTTTCTGTGGGAACCGCCGTGTAAAATCATCAGCAATCTCTTCAAATGTAGCCCATCGAACGCCATCATGTGAATTGATGTATTCGATCAACCGCTCGTGCATGAGCAACACCTGTGGACGACCACTGACATCCGGGTGAATAGTCATGGTAAATACTGCATAGTCGTATTCCCGATAGACCCAGTCGAACTGATCACGCCACATTTGCTCAATGTCCCTGGGATTTACAAAACCGTGACTGTTCGGAGATTTTTTGATAAACATCATAGGTGGAAGATCGTCGAGATACCAGTTGGCCGGAATCTCGACCAAATCGGTCTCTTTACCTCTCTGAAGTGGCTTCATCCACTCTTTTGCTTGCTTCGAATAGTCGATTTTGGTCCACTTGTCTCCGACACGCACGTAATACGGTGTGAAATCATTGTGCATCAAGCTGTGGTCATACTTAAAACCGTGTTTGAGTAATAGCTCGTTAGTGATGTTAGAGAACTCCCACCATGGAGCCACATACCCACAGGGCCTTTTCCCCGACAATTTTTCGATGAGTTCAATCGACTTCAAGAGAACATCTTCTTCCTGTTGAGAAGTCATGGCAAGCGGATTTTCATGTGAGTAACCGTGAGCGCCAATCTCATGGCCTGCATCGACGACCATCTTCATCTGTTCTGGAAAAGTTTCAATGGAGTGACCAGGAATAAACCAAGTTGTCTTGATGTTATACTTGTCGAACAGTTTAAGTAGGCGCGGGGCTCCAACTTCACCAGCGAAAAGTCCACGTGAGATGTCATCCGGAGAATCCTCACCTGAGTATGAACCCAACCAACCTGCTACAGCATCAACATCCACACCGTAAGCGACAAAGATTTCTTTCGAAGCCATTTAAAACGCCTCCTAGATTTATGAATTAGAAGTAATTGTTTACAAGTAACACAATTAAGGTTGGCTATACTGAGCTATCACGTTTGCCATTTCATCAAATGTCGCATTGTTTGCTAACAATAGGCCCAACAGGATTCGTACCTTTTCCCCTTTCAGGTCACCTGCAAACCATGCTCCGGACCTTTCGAGATCCCTACCACCACCGTTCCCATACACAGGAAGAACGGAGCCTCGGATACATCGACTCGTTACCACAACTGGAACGCCTTGATGCACAAGTGATTTCACTTCTGCTGTAAAACTAGGATGGGCGTTACCTCGTCCAAACGTTTCTAGAACGACAGCGCCATAACCATCTACCATCCGACGAAATTCAGTTCCTGTCATACCCACCCCTAATCGAATCAGCGCAACGGGCTTAGGTACGTTGAGCTGTAGAGGGGGATACTTGCGAACACTGCGCGCAATTATGACTTGATCTTCATCCACCCTGCCAACGGGTCCCCATCCTGGGGAATCGAACGCCTCGAGTGCATTCGTGTCAATTTTTTGTACATCCCGTGCTGTGTGAATGAATCCCGCAAATACAACGACGACGTTGAGCTTCCCTGCTACGGGTGTTTGAGCGACCCGAATGGCATCCATAAGATTTCGCAACCCGTCTGTCGATGGATGTGACGCGTTTAATTGTGCTCCGGTCAACACAATGGGCTTCTGCGTGCCCGCTGCAATGAGTGACAGAAAGAACGCAGTCTCCTCCATCGTGTCCGTTCCGTGTGTGACAACGACTCCAGATACATCCGAAGAATGGACAGTCTCTAAAACGTCGTTCCCAATGGTATACAAAGTTTCATAATCAAAAGCAAAGCTACCTTTGGTTACCGAAGTTCGGATTGTCACGTTTTCCATCGTTTCATACCGATCTAAAAATTGGTTTCCCGCAAGTGTGGCGATCACGTCTCCGTTCTCCTGGGGTAAGGAGGCAATTGTGCCTCCTGTAGCGATAATTTGCGTCTTCGCCACGATGCCCACCTCTGTTCTTGTAGTCAATGGAAGTTTGAGATGTCTTGAACGGAAATAGTCTTCTTCCTGAGTCTGGTCTTACGTGGAGATGGATTCGAGATCTTGCCCCGGACGAATTGCTCGAGTACCGAACATCAAAATACCAGACAGAAAGAGTGGAATAGCACCAGCTACAAATGCGCCTACGACCACCTCCGACGTCTTTGCAAAGGTAGCAAACAATGCGGAACCCAAGATTCCACCCACCGGCCCCATTGCATTAACTACGGATGCTGCAGTACCACGCATGCGCGTTGGGAAAGATTCGCTAATGTAAGACATCATAGCGGACCACGGTCCGATCATGAAGAACAAACCAAGTGAATAGAATACAATTACCACAACGTTTCCTTTTGCGACAAAGAGCAAGATACCATAGTGTCAACGCCGGGATTAAATTGACCCACTTCAGTCGGTTTAAAATTGACCCACCCCGGTGCCTCATTTAGCCTTTGAAGGTTCCCCGTAAACTCCACTCGTCAGCTTCTCACGCAATCGGTAACTCTGTCCAC
>NZ_JAECVY010000033.1:0-8837 GCF_016055075.1 Thermoactinomyces sp. CICC 10522
TTGTACACACCGCCCGTCACACCACGAGAGTTTGCAACACCCGAAGTCGGTGAGGCAACCCTTTCGGGAGCCAGCCGCCGAAGGTGGGGCAGATGATTGGGGTGAAGTCGTAACAAGGTATCCCTACCGGAAGGTGGGGATGGATCACCTCCTTTCTAAGGAGCTCTTCACAGAGCAAATGAACCGGTTACTTCTCGGGTCATGCCTTACTCACTCTTTAGTTTTCAGGGAATACGGCTAAATGGAAAACACCTGTTTATTCGTTTAATACGATTAAACAGGTGTTTTTTTGTTTCCGCCCGAAAGTGCCGTCAAAGGGCAACACCAGCAAAGTTGCATATCTTTTCACAGGGAAATACATAAGGTTTTGACATGATTGCAATTCTAAAAAGGAGGGAGGAAATGAGATGAAAGAAGGAAAACAGCCGTTATCAGTGCAAAAACCGCAGGTATTTCACCAAAAAAAGATTGCGGAACAAAAGCAGAAAAAAGGAATGTCCGAAGGGCAACTGGTCTTTATCGGGGTTGCTTCCATCTTGGGAGCGGGATTTTTTTTGACGACAGCCACGACGATCCGTGAAACAGGGATCTCCATTTTATTGTCTTATTTGGTTGGAGTTTTTGCTGTTTGGGCCATTTTTGACTCTTTGGGTGCCATGATTGTGACGGAATCCGGCTCTCAGGGCTCATTTATTTATTACGTTGAAAAGTATCTTGGAACTTTATTTGGTTTTATTGGCGGTTGGATTTATTGGGCGGCAGGAGTTTTGGCAATGTCCAGCGAGATTACGGGGATCAGTATCTTTACACAAAAATGGCTGCCTTCTGTTCCGATCTGGATGCTCTCAACGATATACACTCTGTTGGCGCTGGGGATTAATTTGATTGGCATGAATAATTACGGGCGAATCGAATCGTTTTTTGCTGTGGTAAAAACGGCAGCTTTGGTCATCTTTATCGGTGTTGTCTTTTATTTCATCCTTGGTGGACGGGTTGCCGCGCATGCGCATTTTACCCGGACGGATCAATGGTTTGCCCATGGCCTGCCCGGATTTTTAACAAGCTTGAGCATGATGTTTTTTACCTTTGGAGGGATTGTGGCCACGGGAATGGCTTCGGCCGAGGTCGAAAATCCGAGGGTGATTCCGTCAGCTTTTCGTAAAATTGTCCTTCTTCTGGCTGTTTTATATCTGTTGTCTCTTTTTGCCATCCTCTATGCCATCCCGCTGACCAAAATCGTGGAAAACCAAAGTCCGATGATAACGATTTTAACCTTGTTACGCATCCCGTTTGCTGATGCTGTCCTGAATCTCATCATGATCTTGGCAGCCTTTTCAACGGCTATTGCCGCCATGTTTGGCGTCTCTCATATTTTGGTCAGCCTCAGCAAACGGGAAGAAGCTCCTTCCTTATTGGCTAAAATAAATAAGCGAGGCGTTCCTTTTCCCTCGCTGATCGTGACGACGATCTTTGTATTTCTGTTCATTGTCGCTTCTTACTTTTTGCCTGGTTCCATTTATGAAATTCTGACGACCTCTGCAGGTGTGGTCTATTTGTTTTTGTGGGGCATGATTCTGTACACATACCTGCGTTTTCGCCGTTTTCAACAAGAGTCAGCCAATGAACAGGGCAAAGTCTGGGGAATTCCCTGGCGTTTTTGGCTTGCCATCCTGATTTTGACAATTGCGCTGGTCGGGAGTGTTTTTGATTACAAGCATTTGATGAGTATGCTGATCAGTGTCGGATTTGTGCTTATCGCCGGCTTTTCTTACTTCATCCTCATCAGGCGCAAAGGGACGAGGGCAGCCGAAAAACTGCGGTAAATGGATGCGGTGCGCCTCGGCATTTTATCCAGGGATTGTTTTGGTTTGGTTTCCGGATTTCCATCCTCAATGAATTTTGAACAGCTCCCGTTCCACCTCCTGAACATCCCGGGCACGTGTTGATTCAATCCGGCAAAATCAATGCGCACCCGGTTTTGTTTCGGTTGCAGCAGTTTTGATGCCCTCAGAGCCGGATCAGCGGGCATTTTATGAAGCTGACTGGGCAAGCTCCCCTTTTTCTTCTTTGAGCATTCTTTTTTCGAATACCTTAAAAAAGGGATAGTAGATGAGAACGGAAAGGCAGATATTAACCAGGCACAAAACGATCGCCCGCCAATCTCCGCCGGTTGCCAGATACGCTCCGATTGGGGCAGGTAATGTCCAGGGTGGAATGGTGGCCACGCGGTTAATCAGATCGAGAGAAAAAGCGATATATGTGGTTGTCGTGCAAACGATGGGAACCAAGACAAAAGGGATGAACATCAGCGGGTTCATCACCATCGGCACACCGAAAACGATCGGTTCATTAATATTGAAAATGCCGGGTACAATCGAAAAACGGCCGACTTTCTTTAAGTATGAAGATTTGGAAAAACACATGAGGATTGCAAGGCCGATGCTCGTTCCCGATCCTCCGATCCAGACGAACCATTGAAAAAACGGTTCGACAATCAGATTGGGCAGCGCTTTGCCGGCAGCGGCAGCAGCGGCATTTTGATCCAGCAGGGCAAACCAGATCGGTTGAAAAACGGTTCCGACCACCGCATCGCCGTGAATACCGGCCGACCAGAGCAGCATGATGAAAATGACCGGAACCAAGGCGCCGAGATAGCTGTTTCCGGCAAAGGCGGCCAGCGGTTTGAAGATTGCGTGCAATACCTCATTTAAATCAATTCCAAGCCAGACGCGGATCACCCACATGACAACGATAATAAATGCAGCGGGAATCAGTGCCTCAAACGAGCGTGAAACCGAACTGGGCACGGAATCGGGCATTTTGAGCGTGATGCGATGTTTCTTGAAAAATCGCAGGCTTTCAACTGCGATCAGCATTGCCAAGATTGACATAAACAGTCCCGAACCGCCTAGGTTTTCCATGGGCAACAGCCAACCGAGCGGCTGGTCTTTCGGCAATTTGTCATCCAGATTGACCGGAATTGTTGCCATGATAAAGGTCGCCATCGTCAGCATGCCGCCGGAAATGCCGTCCAGTTTGTAGGAGCGGGCCAAGCTGTATCCCATGCCGAAGGAAGCATAGAGGGCCATTAATCCGAGTGTAAGACGGAACGGGATTAAAATGTCATTGGTGTACGGCTCCACCATCTTCGCCAGACCGGGAATGGGAGGATTGGCGATAATCAAGAAAAAAGCACCGACGAGAATAAGGGGAAGAGCAGAGATGATTCCGTCCCGAATGGCCCGCAAATGCCGCACTTCCGAAAGGCGTGCAAGAGGAGGCATCAACTTAGAATCAATCCATTGCAAAAATGTTTCCATAAAAAACCTCCTGGTGTTATAAATGTGACACTAGTCTGAAATATAACCGTTTACAATTTGAATATAACTTATCGGGCAGTAGTTGTCTATACCAATTTTTTTGTTATAATAAAAATTGTTCAGATATTTTTTGCAAGGAAAAAAATGCCCCTTAAATGACGTCAGATGGGAGAGAAAACAGGCGATGTCGGAATTGGACAGACTGGAGACGGAAAAACGAAATCCACGTACAATGGATATTGATGAGTTGGACAGTTTTGAAGTTGTCAAACGGATCAACGAAGAAGATGCGCTGGTCCCCGGGGCGGTTGCCGCTGCGTTGCCGCAGATTGCACGGGCGGTGGATCAGATTGTGGAGGCGATTAAAAAAAGGGGGCGTCTGATCTATATCGGTGCCGGAACGAGCGGGAGAATCGGGATTCTCGATGCTTTGGAATGTCCGCCCACGTTTGGTACGCCGCCGCAATTGGTTCAGGGGATTATCGCCGGGGGAGCGGGTGCCGTTGATACATCCTGGGAAACTGCAGAAGACCAGTATGATCTTGGAAAAAACGATCTGCAGGAAATACGTCTGACGGACAGGGATATCGTGGTCGGAATCGCTGCAAGCGGGCGCACACCGTATGTGATCGGTGCCCTTCAATATGCAAATGAGGTGGGAGCAACCAGTGTCGCCCTTGTTTGCAACCCCGGCACAAAAATGGAACAGGTGGCTAAGCATACGATTTGCGTTGTGACCGGCCCGGAGGTGGTGACCGGTTCTACACGCATGAAAGCGGGTACTGCGCAAAAAATGGTCCTTAATATGCTGAGCACGGCAACCATGATTCGCCTGGGTAAAGTTTATCAGAATTTGATGGTGGATGTGGAACCGCTCAACCATAAGCTGATTGAGCGATCGAAAAACATTGTGATTGAGGCGACCGGTTGTACCAGAGCGGAAGCGGAGAAAGCGCTATCAGAGCAGAACGGGAATACCAAAGCGGCCATTTTGCAACTTTTAACGGATCTCTCCCCCGATGAGGCGGTCCGGCTTTTGGAATTACATGACGGAGTCTTAAAAAAAGCACTGGCAGCGGTGAATAAAAACTGAAAATAAAGATCAGCAATCCATACGGCGGACAGCCGATTTCTTTTATCATGATGGAGGGATGTTTGTGCGAGTGCTGATGGTTTGTGCAGGCGGAATGTCGAGCGCCATCGTGGTCAAAGCCATTAAACAGGAGGCGGATAAACAAGGATTTGCTCTGGAGATCAAAGCGGTCGGCACCCACGAATTTGAAAATGAATTGCCCGGGTATGATCTGGGGCTGGTGGCTCCGCAAGTAAAGCATCGTTTTTCCACTTTTGCCGAGATCGGCAAGCAGTTGAATGTACCGGTTGTTTTGATTCCACCTACAGGTTATACGCCGATCGGCGCCCCGAAAGTACTTGAACTGATCAAGAGTTATGCCGAAAGTAAATAAATGTCCTGATCTCTTAGTTGAAGGAGAAAGATGATGAATCTGGAACAAGAAATCTTCAATATTATTCTGCATGCCGGAAATGCGCGCGGGCTTGCTTATGAAGCGCTGGAGGCAACAGAAACGTTTGATTTTGACAGAGCTGATCAGTTGCTGAAACAGGCCGAAGAAGAATTGGAGAAAGCCCATGAGACGCAGACGAAATTGATTCAGGCGGAGATGAACGGGACCACGTTTGAAAAATCATTGCTGTTGATACACGCACAAGACCATTTGATGACGGCGGTAAGCGAGCAAAAGCTGATTGAGCGGATGATCCGGGTAATCAAAAAATTGAAGGAGAGCCGGTAACTTGGCAACCATTCAAAGCGGTTTTGCAGAAAGAGGGGAAAAACAATGAAACGGTTGGGTGTGTCGATTTATCCGGAACATTCCACCCCTGACCGGGATCAGGCGTATTTGAAGCTGGCGCATGAGTACGGATTCAGCAGGGTGTTTTCCTGCCTGCTGTCCGTTCAGGGAAACCGGGAAAAAATTCTCGCCGATTTTAAAGAAACCGTTGCGTATGCGAATCGGTTGGGAATGCAAGTGGTTGTCGATATTGCTCCCCGCGTGTTTCAGGCCTTGAAAATCTCTTACGAAGATCTGTCATTTTTTAACGAGCTCGGCGCGAGCGGAATCCGGTTGGATCTCGGCTTCACCGGCCGGGAAGAGGCGGCGATGACGTACAATCCCTACGGTTTAAAAATTGAACTCAATATGAGCAACGGCACCCGTTATCTTGAGCAGATTCTCAGTTATCAGCCGAAACGGGAAAATTTGCTCGGCTGTCATAATTTTTATCCTCACCGTTATACCGGCCTGGCGTATGATCACTTTCTCCATTGCAGCTGGCAGTTTAAAGAGAAGGGGATTCGCACCGCTGCCTTTGTGTCCTCGCAAGCGGCTTCGTTCGGTCCCTGGCCGGTAACCGAGGGCCTGTGCACGCTGGAAATGCATCGAACCCTGCCGGTCGACGTGCAGGCCAAACATCTTTTTGCCACCGGAGTCATTGACGATGTCATCGTCGGAAATGCTTATGCGTCTGAGGAAGAACTGCGAGCGCTCAGTCAAATTGATCCGGACCGGCTGACGTTTACTGTTCAGCTGAACGAAGGGATCACGGAGTTGGAGCGGAAAATCGTCCTGGAAGAGCCTCATTTTTATCGCGGGGATGTTTCCGACTACCTCATCCGCTCAACCCAAAGCCGGGTAAAATACAAAGATGTCCCCATTCCCCCGCATCTCACTGTCGAAATCAAGCGCGGCGATGTGCTGATTGACAACGATCTGTACGGACAGTATAAAGGCGAATTGCAGATTGCCCTGAAGCCGATGAAAAATGAAGGAAAAACCAACGTTGTCGGGCGAATAGCCGAGGAAGAGCTGATTTTGCTGGATATGTTGAAACCGTGGAGTCCCTTTCGGTTTGAACATAAAAAGTAGGTGATCCGGATGCCGTTTGTGATTGGGGTCGACGGAGGCGGAACGAAAACCGAAGCGGTGGCTTTTGATTTGAGCGGGAGGGAACTGGCACGGTCACGCAGCGGATTTGCCAATGTTCTGGTTGATCCGGAACGGGCGATCAAGCATATACGCGAGGCGATTGAGGGGTGCATCCATCAAGTAAAGGATCGGTGCCTTTATCTTTATCTCGGGCTGGCGGGAATTGAGAGCGGCACTTGCCGTGCGGAACTGGAAAAGATGCTTCGCGAGCGTTTTGCCATCCCTTTTTCCATCGTCAATGATGCGCAGATCGCCCATGCAGGAGCCTTGAGGGGAGGGGACGGCATTTTAACCGTTGCCGGCACGGGTTCCATCTGCTTTGGGGTGAAGGAAGGCGTTCAGGCGGTGACAGGAGGATGGGGAAATTTGCTGGGAGATGAGGGAAGCGGTTACTGGATTGCGATTCAGGCGTTGCGCCGCATTATCGCTGAAGCGGAACGGAACCTGCCGCACAGCCCGCTCAGCCGATGTTTGTTGGATGAAATCGGGGTGAAAGAGGCGGAGGGGTTAAAATCATTTGTTTATGGAGTGACGAAGGCGGAGATTGCCGGTCTGGCACCAATCGTCGCGAGACAGGCCGATTCGGGTGATGAGGCTTCTGCCGCGATTTTGCGCCGCGCCGGGAGGAAGTTGGTGCAGATGACGCTGCGCTTGCGGGAAAAGCTGGGGTTTGGTGACGATGCTTCCATTGCCGTCGCCGGCAGCATTCTTTGCCGGATTTCCCATGTCAGGGAAACGTTTCTGCGCGAAATCAGGCAATCCATTGTGAATGCCCGCGTCGCAATCGCAGGGGAATCAGCTGCCAAAGGGGGATATTATCTGGCCATGAGAAGACTTGGGGAGAGAGGATGATCAGGTGGCGCTGGCAGTTGGTTTGATGTCGGGAACCTCACTGGACGGGGTCGATGCCGCATTGGTGGAAATTGAGGGAAGCGGACTTGCAACGAAAGTAAAACTGATCCATTTTCTCACCCTGCCCATTCCCGATGGGCTGAAACGGGAAATTCGCGCCTGCTGTGAAGTGGACCGCTCTTCTGTTAAGCTGGTTTGTAGTTTGAATTTTAAGTTGGGGGCTCTGTTTGCGGAGGCAGTGAAACAGGTTTGCCGTGAAGCCGGGGTGGACTTGGAGGAACTTGCATTTATTGGTTCGCATGGACAGACTGTTTATCACATCCCCAAATCCGATGGTTCTTTTGTCCGCTCCACCTTGCAAATCGGGGAACCCGCTGTGATCGCCTATGAGACAAAAACCAAGGTTGTAGCCAATTTCCGGGTAATGGATATGGCGGCAGGCGGGGAAGGGGCGCCGCTTGTACCCTATACCGAATTTCTGTTGTACCGGTCCGGGCGTGACCGAATTTTGCAGAATATCGGCGGGATCGGAAATGCCACCGTCATTCCCAAAGAGACCACGCTGGATGAGGTGTTTGCTTTTGACACCGGGCCGGGCAACATGATCATTGATGAGATTTGCCAACGGTTGACCGGTTTGCCCTGTGACCGTAACGGAGAGTGGGCGGCCAGGGGAAAGATCCACAAGCCTTTGCTGGAAAGGCTCATGAATCATCCCTTCATCTCTGCTCCCCCGCCCAAATCGACAGGGAGGGAGGTGTTTGGCGCCCCTTATGCAGAGGAGCTGCTCAAAGAGTGGAAAGGGTTGCAGGCAGAAGATTGGCTGGCGACGGTTACCCTGTTTACCGCCCGCTCCATCGCAGAAAATTATAAGCGATTTATTTTTCCGATGTATCCGGAAGCTGAAATCATTATCAGCGGCGGGGGAAGTTATAATCCTACCCTTTTGCGAATGTTGAAGGAATGCCTGCCCCATCATCGCGTGTTAACCCAGGAAGATTTGGGGTTTTCCTCCGCGGCCAAGGAAGCGGTTGCTTTCGCCGTTTTGGCCAATGAAATGCTGCACGGTTTGCCGGGAAATGTGACCGGCGCAACCGGGGCGGAAAGAAGGGTCGTGCTCGGATCCGTCACTCCGGTTCCATATTGAACCGGGAGAAAAAATAAGAATGAAACGGGCGGAGCGAAAAGAGGAAAACAGCTGACAAAACGTTTGCGCGCCTGTATTTTATTTCGCTGAGTTTGAATTTCGGCTGAGCCTGACTCAACAAGGAGGCGGTTAGAGCCGGCCTGGACATTACTTTCCTGAAAGCCGAAGGGATTTGGGCCTGTTGGTTCCATCAAGAAGCCTTGTCCAGGCCGCTCGCTTATTTGCAGAAAAAAAGCGTATTCTGTTCTTGATGGTTTTACTTATAAATTTTATTAAAACCATTGACATCTAAAATTAAATTTGATAAGATGATTTTCGTCGCTGCGAAACGCGGTTGAGAAAAAAGAATTTTGATGTGTTCCTTGAAAACTAAAGAGTGAAGCATGACCTGTTGATTCTTTTTGAGCTTAAATCTTTATCGGAGAGTTTGATCCTGGCTCAGGATGAACGCTGGCGGCGTGCCTAATACATGCAAGTCGTGCGGGGGAAGATCCTTCGGGATCGGACCCA
>NZ_JAECVY010000034.1:0-8768 GCF_016055075.1 Thermoactinomyces sp. CICC 10522
ATAGCCTGTCAGTTCGTCTACCGTTTTGTACTCAAAAAACAGCGTTTTGGGCAACGGGCCAAATGTTTTTTCCAACTCGTTCGTCAGCTTCATCACCATAATCGAGCTGATGCCGTATTTCTCCAAATCCCGGTCCGGAGCGATCTCTTCCGCACGTACCTTCAGGACGGATGCAAGCAGCCGCTTTAAATAATCAGCCGCCTTCCGTACCAGTCGCCCTTCTTCCGCTGTCAGGCCTTCACTCTGTTGTTCCACAGCTTCCGAAAGACGATTGATTTCGGCGTTAAAGAGAGGGCCGAAGGATTCCAGCAAAAATGTCGCCAGACTGTTGAGGGTTTCGTGTTCCGCAATTTCCCGGGCGGTGAGGTCTGCTCCGTATTCCGTCTGAAGGAGATCAGCCAGTTCCGTCAACTTCAGCGGATCAAAGCCGTATTCACCCAGTTTCACATCACTCATAATCTCCGCGGAAGGAACCTGAAGCACAGAGGCTGCCGCCTTTTGCAAAAAAGCCAGTATTCTGTTCCGCTGCTCGTTTTGCTGCCGTCGCACATGCAAACTCTTGAATCGGACGGCGGCTTCCTCCGGTGTGATTTTCTTTTCTTTCAGCTGTCTGTATAACTCTTTCAACTGTCTATCCATTTTTCCGGTACCCCTTATCTTGAAGCCGTTAAAATCCGTTCGACTTCCTCTTCAGATAATTCGCCCTTCCAAATCCGCTCCGACAGATCGAGATAAAACGCATCTTCCGCTCCCTCACGTTGCAACGAATTTACCGGCCGGGTCGAAAATCCCCGGATCTGCACACAGATCCCCCCGTCTTCATTACACAGATCGAGATCCAGCAGCCCGGCGCCCGGAGATGCTGCCCCATTCCCATCACGCCGGCGGATATAAGCCCACATACCGGCGGAGCAGGGGGCCAGTATATCCAATGTTTCAAGGGAATACGGCAGTGAAGTTAAAGGCGCGTTCGCCGCGATGGCAAAGCCCGCCGCAGCCTGTAACGCCGAATCGATCAGGCCGGGGTGCAGAAAAAAAGACCCTTGCGCACCGTTTACACCGGACGGTAATGACAACTTCGCAAGAATCTGGTCTTCATACAGATAAAGGCGCTCAATCAGGCGGTGTGACGGCCCGTATGCAATCCCTGCCGCCCGAAAAGCCGGGTAGATCTGCTCCGGCGTGAGAATCTTCCGAGGAGATTGCGCCTGCAACGCTGCGACATCCAGCGGGGAAACGGTCACCGGATCGGTCAAAACCAGGCTGCCCTGGCTGTGGACCTCGTTGGTTTCATCCTCAGGATCAAGGGAACCGCTGTAGATTTCATAATCAATCGCTCCATCTTCCTCAGGGGTCAGGCAAATATGGACTTCCACCGGATCTTCCCCCACGGCCAGCGGAGCCGCCCAAACATGATTGACCAGGCGGATGCGTGTGCGGCCATCCCGCAAGGCCTTCGCCGCCTTCGGATGCAGTGCCAGCTCCAGCGCCGCCCGGGCCATTTCCAGACAGGCTGATCCGGGCAAAATGCGGCGGCCGTGGATCACGTGATCCGTCAGAAACGGTTCCTTTCCGGTCAATGTCGAACTGAACCGCTGCACGGAGAGGTCGGAAGTGTTCCGATGCAATAAGGGATGGAGCCGGTTCCCGTTCACAGGCACAGGATTCCGGCCAGGGAGCCAATAACGTTCCTTGGCAAATGGATATCCCGGCAAAGGAATGCGTTGCGGCAGGCTGCCCTCATACAAACCGTTCCAGTCGATCGCGCCGCCGACGATCCACCATGCAGCGATCTGGTCCCTCCTCGCCTTCCCCGGGGGATGTCCGGGAGAGGCGGGAGATGCACCCGCTCCTTTTTTCACCTGATTGGTCAACAGCCCCTCCGGATGATTGCCGTTGACAAAAGCATCCAATGTCCCGATCACTTCGTCTTTTGATCCGGCCCAAAAAGCCAGACGACACTCCATGGCCTCCCTGCCCGTCTGCAAAGTGTAAGCCAGGTCACCCAGGTTCAGTCGTTCCTGCGCCTGAACCCACTCTTTCATGATTCCGGCATAAACCTTCAATCGCTCTTCCGTTTTTGCCGACAACACGACCAATACCGGGTGATCGGCGTTCACAACCGGTGCTCCCGCTCTCTGCTGCCGCGGAAGGTATTCCTCTATCACCAGATGGGCATTGGTTCCGCTGAACCCGAACGAGCTGACACAAGCCCGCCTCGGTGCCGGCGCCTCCCAGGGAATCGTTTCCGTATTGATGTAAAAGGGGGAATCCGCAAAATCGAAATGTTCATTCGGCTCCGTAAAGTTAAGGGTGGGCACCAAGAGCTTATGCCGCATGCAGAGAAGAACCTTGTGGACACCCGCCACACCGGCGGCGGCCGACGTATGCCCGATATTCGATTTCACGGAGCCGATCGCACAATAATTCTTCTTCTCTGTCCTCTCCCGAAATGCGGCTGACAAAGCCTTTAGCTCAATCGGATCTCCCAGCTTGGTTCCGGTGCCGTGCATTTCCGCATAACTGATGCCGGCCGGATCGATGTTGAATTTTTGATAAACGGATCTTTCCAGTTCAAATTGGCTTTTGATGCTGGGTGCGGTAATTCCGTTCGTTTTCCCGTCCTGATTCATGCCGAACCCGATAATGAGGCCATAGATGTGGTCACGATCCGCCTCGGCATCCTTCAGCCTTTTTAAAACCAGGGCCCCGGCTCCCTCACCGGGGACCATGCCGTTGCCTGACTGATCAAAAGCCTTGCATTGACCATCCGGAGATAACATTCCGGCCGAACACATTCCGATGTAAGGCTCCGGCGTCAGGTATAAAGAAACACCGCCGGCCAGAGCCATATCGATTTCCCGGTGAAGCAGGGCCTGGCACGCCAGCGTAATGGCGACCAGAGAGGAAGAACAGGCGGTATCAACCGATATGGCCGGGCCCTTGAGATTGAGAAAATAAGCGATGCGGGCCGCAGCGATGGAAGCATTGTTTCCCGTGAGATCGGTAAGCCCAACCTTCCGGTCGCACAACATCCGGTAGTATTCATTGCCCATGATCCCCAGATAAACCCCGCACTGCTTTCCGTTCAATTCGGCAGGGGTGTATCCGGCATCCTCAAAGGCCCGGTAGGCTTCCTGCAGGAAAATGCGCTGTTGCGGATCCATCATTTCCGCTTCCGACGGCGAAATATGAAAAAACAACGGATCAAAACAGTCGACATCATCCAGCAAGCCCAGCCATTTGCAATAGATTTTTCCGTCTTTCGGGGGATACGGTTCAAAATAAGAATGCACATCCCAGCGGGATTTCGGAATTTCCCGGATCGAGTTACGCCCCTGAGCCAAATTGGCCCAATAGGTTTCAAGGTTGTCTGCCCCGGGATACCTTCCCGACATGCCGATCACGGCAATCGCTTCCCGCTCATCCCGCTGAGGGCTTCGATTATTTTTCTCTCTGATGTTCGTCAATCGGGCTTTCGCCTCTTCCAGGGTGAATTCTCCGGCTTGCAGTGCGCGCAGGATCTCTTGCGAGTTCATCATTGCCCTCCCCCTAAATCAAATCATGCCTCTGCAACCATTCATTGGCCTTTTCGACCTCCAATGTCCCCCGCTCCACTTGCTCCAGCACCTCTTCCAGGGTCAGGGGAGGAACCGATGCAGACGGTTCAGAACCAGATTTGTCCCGGCCCGTCCTTTCCCTGAGCATCCAGGCGGCAAATTCACGCAAGTTCGGATAATCATACAACGCGGTCGCCTCTATCGCAGTTCCGTATCGTTTATTGAGCGCCCGTGTCCACTCCACGCCCAAAATCGAATCCAATCCCAGATCGGTAAAATTCTGGTCCTGATCGATCTCACTGCGATCAAGGTACATGATTTCCGCGAGACTGTCCGCCAGCTCGTCCATCAAGGCCCCGGCTTCCCCGGGATCCGTTCCGCCCGCTGCCTGATTTTCCGTTTGCAACAGACCGGGCCCGGCGCCTTGAACCGACTGCTGGGCGAGAATCAGCTTCCCTAATTCGCGAATCGTGGGGTAATCATACAAAGTGGTGGCTTCCAGCGAAGTCCCGTGCTGTTTATTAATCACGCGAATCCATTCCACACCCAAAATCGAGTCCAGCCCGAGATCATGAAAGTTCCGGTCCGGGTCGATCTCCCCGCGCTCCATGTACATGATCTCTGCCAGACTGTCAGCGAGCGCCTCCTGCAAAGCCTCCTCGGAGGGATTGGAAAAAGAGAGCGGCACAGCCTCGCGTGGCGACGGATCAGGCAGAGACAACCTGATCGGAGCCCGCTGCTTGGCTTCCCGCTTATCCGGGAACTGCTGGATTTCCGCCACCAAAGGCTTTAATGAAATGCCGGCAGGCTTTGCGGCGGACGCTGCCGCTTCTCCACCGGACCATTTTGAGGAACGGGGCAAATGGTCAGCCGGTTCCGCTCCGGTCGAAATTAAATCCTTGCTTTTCCTTTCCTCAGGCCAAAATCTCTTCCTCTCGAACGGATAGGAAGGCAGATGGATCCGGCGCGGCCTGCTCCCGCCGTACAGTTTATCCCAATCCACCGGACTGCCGTTCACCCACAGCCGGGCGATTTCCTCCCAGTTCCCTTCCCATGATCCGTCCGGCGATGAAACTGAACGGAATTCACCCATTGGCAAATCCTTGCTCCCGTTTTTCTCCCTTTTCAAAGAAGCGGTGAACAGGTGCGGCGGCGGATTCCCTTCTGTAAACAGCTTCAATGTCTGCAGGATTGACTCCCGCGATCCGGCGACAAAAGCCATCCGGCAATCCATCGGCTCTCTGCCCACTTGCAGGGTATAAGCCAAATCCCGGAGATTGAGGTTTTGATGTTTCCAGATAAAGTGCATCATCCGGCTCGCATACGTCTTCAATTGCGCTTCGTTTCTGGCTGACAGGACAAACAAGAGCGGATGCCCGCCATCCATCGGGTCCGTGGGAGCCATTGTCTCCGGCTCCGGAAGGTACTCTTCCACCACGATATGGGCATTTGTCCCGCTGAACCCGAAAGAACTGACAGCCGCCAGGCGCGGTACCCCGTCGCGCTCCGTCCAGGGGCGTTTGCTTTTATTGATATAAAACGGACTGTCATCCAGGGAAATATGTTCGTTCAAACGGTGATAATGAATAGTCGGGGGCAGCGTCTTATGTTTCAGGGCAAGCAGCACTTTAATCAATCCGGCGATTCCCGCAGCCGTCAAAAGATGCCCGATGTTGCTTTTGACCGACCCGAGCGCGCAGTAGTGTTTTTTGCCGGTAAAAGACCGGAATGCCTCGGTAAGCGCTTCGACTTCGATCGGATCGCCGAGCTTGGTGCCGGTTCCGTGCGCCTCGACGAGTGAGATTCGTTCGGGATTGATGCCGAAACGATCATACACCTCCCGCTCCAGTTCAACCTGCGCATGAAGACTCGGTGCAGTGATGCCGTTGGTCTTGCCGTCCTGATTGACACCCCAGCCGCGGATGACGCCATAAATCGGATCTTTATCCCGGATCGCATCGCTCAGGCGTTTCAGCAAGACTACGCCCACTCCCTCGCCGGGCACAAATCCGTCGGCATCATTGTCAAAAGTGGAACAACGGCCGTTTCCGGACAGCATGCCTGCCTTGCTGGTCATGATATGGAGAGACGGGCCGGCCATGATACAGACTCCTCCGGCCAGGGCAAGATCGCTGTTGCCCAGGATCAGGCTGTTGCATGCCTCGGCCACGGCGACCAGGGAAGAGGAACAGGCTGTTTCAATCGCCATCGAAGGTCCCCGCAGATTCAGCAGATAAGAGATCCGTGCGGCCAGAATGGAGGTGGTTCCGCCCATCAGCACCCGGGCATTTAACTCCTCTTCCTTGAACAACCGACCGTAATCGCTCGGCGCACATCCGACAAATACGCCGCAACGGCTTCCGGACAGATCAGACGGGCGTAATCCGGCATCCTCGATACAGCTCCAGCAACTCTCCAGAAAGAGGCGTTGCTGCGGGTCCATGGCGATCGCTTCAACCGGTGGAATGTGGAAAAAGGCAGGGTCAAATTTGTCCACATCCTCCAACACGCCCATCCACTTGCTTATGCTTTTTCCGGGAGCTTCCGGATCCGTGTCGTAATATCGGGCAGCCGGCCACCGCGATTCGGGGATTTCCGAGATACAATCCCGGCCATTCACCAGGTTGTCCCAAAATTGCTCCAGATTTTTGGCTTTTGGAAACTGCCCCGACATGCCAATAATGGCAATGGCCGTCTCTTCCGCGTCCTGTTTCTCCACAGGCCCGGGAAGAGCGGTCACGTTTCCTTTTGCCGTAACCGGACGGTCAAAGCGGGACTGAATGTGTTCGCAGGCACGGTTCATCAGCAATGCGGCAATTTCGGCCACGCGGCGGTTTTTCCAATGCTCATAAGGCGTTCCTTTCACCCACTCGTTAAAAGCCCCCATGGCCGGTCCGCAGAATATTTGGAAATTATCTCTCTCGGTTTCATCCCCGTTGAGGGTGGCCCGGTTGCAATAGGCAAAATACCATTTAAAAATGAGCGCCATTTTAAATCGCGGATTTTCCTCCGCTTCGACCAGATGCTGCGGATTTTTCTTTTTCTTATACTCACAAACCAAATCCCAGACTTCGGAAAAAGTTCTCTTAAAATACTGTGTTTCAATCTCGTGCCTGATTTCCTCCGGAATCTCATCGATCGAATTGTATTGCATGAACAATTGGTATAACCGGTTGGCGCGGTTATGGAATTGTGTATGTTTCCTGACGACCTGCGCTTTTGCCCCGATTTCAAACATATCCCCGGCGACGGTCACTGCCGTGTCATGGATGGTGACGGTACCGAGCAACTCTTTCACAACTTCATGAGCGCCGCTTTCCACCGTACACTGGTTAATCGACCCGGTAAAAATAAAATCGGCACCCAGCATAAAGACCGATGCCACGGCTTCGGGCGTTCCGATTCCCCCGCCGCAGCCGATCATGATCGGTTCCGGATAGGCATGCTCTTGCTGCATTTTATTTCTGAGGGCGATGACGGAAGGAACTAACGCGGATGAAACCCCTTGATCAGTATGACCGCCGGAATCGGCTTCCAGCGCAATATCGTCAACCATCGGCACCGACCGGGATAACTCCGCTTCTTCCTCTGTAATCAAACCGGCTTCCAGCAACTGCTGCACCAGATCCTTTGGAGGAGGGGACATGAACTGCCGGGCGATTTCCAGCCGGGAGCATTTCCCGATGATCCTTCTCGGAAATACAATGCGCCCTCCTTTTTTTTGAATCCCCTTGATTCTGCAATAGACCAGCGGGGCGGTAATGGAGGAATAGGCGGACGCTTCAATGTACGGAATTCCGTACTTGATGAACAGAGCAGCGTGCTCCCATTCTTCCTGCGGGTCGTCAAAGTTGGCAATCAGGCACATGCCGTACGGTTCATCGGGGTTCAGGGCCGATTGGATTTTCCGGATGCGGGATTCAAGCTCTTTAGCGCCAATTCCGGCGCTGCCAAAAAAGCTGAGCAACCTCGCTTTGGCCATGGCAATGACCAATGCTTCCGAAGCCACTCCCTGCGCCATCGAACCGGCGACGTAGTTCCATTTGCAGCCGTACCGGGTTTGAAACAAGGGATGGCCCAGGTTCTCCGGGCTTAAAGTCTGGGAGCCGTCCTTGACGCTGTCCCCGGTCTCCCACTTCTTTCCGGAATTCTCTTCATCTGCGGGAACCGGCGGCACAGGTCCCTTTTTTAAAACGGTTACTGCCGGAAGGGCGGATGAATTGGCTGGTTCTGCTTGTTTCGCAGGCTGCGGCACTTGCTCCGTCTTTCCCGCATGGGTCTCCGTTTTTTTCAATTCCCTTTGCAAAAATCGCGCAAAATCGCGGATGGTCGGATAATCGTAGACCCTGGTCGCCTTGATCGAAGTGCCATAGGTTTTATTTAAGGTCTTGATCCACTCCACCCCGACGATGGAATCCAAACCGAGCTCAATAAACTTTTTATCCGGCAGAATCAAATCCCGTTCGACATACAGGGCTTCCGCCAGGCTGGCAGCCAATTCTTCCTGCAATTGCTCCAGCTCTTGCTCTGAAAGCGGATTATGACTGACACCGGGCAGCGGATTCGGTGGTGCCGTCCCGATGGCGGAGTCCGGCGGAAGGATTTCTTCTTCCTGCTCACCGGCCGTGAACGGGGATGACACTTCCGGTGTTGGTTCGGGCTGCCGGGATGAAAGCTGAACCGCCGGCACGCAGTCTGTCGTCGCCGTTTCCGGCACATCGACCCAGTAGGTATTCCGCGCAAACGGGTATGTGGGCAGATGCATCCGATCCGGTTTTTCCCTCCACAGTTGCTCCCAAGGCAAGTCGTATCCCTGACAGTAAAGGTCGGCCAGCCCCTGAAGGATTTCCCGGTATTCCTCCTCCTTTTGAACCGCATGGCTTTTCCGCATGAGCTCCTGGGCAAACATCTCCATCACTTTTTGGCTGACGAAACTTTCCGGTACAGTGCCCGTAAACAGATTGGGCAACTTCTCCTCCCCTCCGAACTGCCTGAGGAGGTACAGCGCATCCTCGCGATCTCTGACAACCGCAGCGCAACGACAGGCAAAGTGCTGTCTTCCTTCCTGGAGAGTGAAGCTGATCCGGGCCATGTCTTCATTCGTCGGGGACTCCTTCTCCAGAAAAGCGATCATGTCGCTGATCTTCGCTTCCAGCGCCTCCCGGGTCTTGGCGGACAGAGCGAGCAAGTAATAAGGAAGACGGTGCC
>NZ_JAECVY010000035.1:0-8729 GCF_016055075.1 Thermoactinomyces sp. CICC 10522
CTTAGTAGCTTAACCTGCTACGGTTTCTCTCCCGGTGATGCAACTTGACGAATGACCATTTCGTCATTTGCCTTATTCCATATCTTATTTTCAAGGTGCATTCTCTCAATTGCGCCGATCATTGCGGCGACAAGAAATAATATAGCACGATCTTTAAGCTTATGCAACAGTTTTTTTTTAAAAAAAATGGAGTTTTTCTCTCATCATTTTTCCTCGAAGCAGTTTCCCCCTTTAGAAACAATCTTAATTAAATACCTGAGCCTCAACAGAATAATCCAAAATCATGAAACTCAACAAAAAGTAAAAAACATGCCGCCTTTGGCGGCATGTTTTCAATCTTACTGTTTACCAAGCCATTCATTTACTTGTTTCGGATGGCTTTTAACCCATTCAGCAGCAGCTTGATCCGGAGACATTCCATCGTGGATCTTCAGCATGACTTCTTCCATATCCTCTTTGCTCCAATGAAACCGATCCAAAATCGCATACGCTTCCGGCATGTCCTTCTTCAGGCCTTTACGCACAATGGTATGGATCGATTGTGGACCACCATAAACTCCGTCCGGATCATCCAGGAATTTCAATTTATATTTTAAAAACTTCCAATGCGGTTCCCAACCGGTTATCACAATCCATTTCTTCTGTTTATACGCCTTGTCCAGGGAAGCTACCATCGAAGCATCCGTGCCCGAGATCAACTGATAGCCATTCAGTTGATATTGTTTCATTAGTTTCTCCGTCAGTTGCATTTCGCCGGATCCTGGGTCGATACCGATGATTTGCCCGTTGAATTTATCGCGGTACTGATTCAGCTGATCAACGGAATTGATCGGTACATATTGCGGAACAACCAGCCCAATTTTTGCTCCCGTCAGGTTAGGACCCAAATCGTCAAATTGTCCCTTGTATTTTTCGACAAAAATTTTGCTTGATGACGGCAACCAGGCACAGACGTGAGCATCCGCCGCTCCGCTGACGACGCCTTCCCACATGGGGGCAGCTTCCGTCTCTTGAATTTCAACATCGTAACCGGCTTTTTCCAATACTTGTTTAACCACATTGGTGCTGGCAATTTCCGAATCCCAGGCGACATAAGTCAGCACGATTTTTTTCTTGCCGGATCCGTCTCCGACATAGGAATAAACCGTCATCCCCAGCAGGGCAATGATCGTGGCAATCGTCAACCATTTGCGGACGATCACCATCGGCGTTTTTTTATTGACGGCGGCTGTTTTCGCATTTCCGAGATTCTGGGTGACACGGTCAAGGATAATGGCAATGATGGCAATCGCCAATCCGGCTTCAAATCCCTTTCCGACCTGCAGACGGGAAATCGATTGGAGCACAATCTTGCCCAATCCGTCTGCGCCAATCATGGAACCAACCACAACCATTGACAAAGAGAGCATGATCGTTTGGTTGATCCCGGCCAGAATGGTCGAACGAGCCAACGGTAATTCCACCTTGATCAATTTCTGCCAGGAGGTTGTCCCAAAGGCATCGGCAGCCTCTTTCAGTTCTCCGGATACTTGACGCAATCCCAAACTTGTCATGCGAATGGTGGGCGGCATCGCAAAAATGATTGAAGCGATTTCCGCAGGCACATTCCCCAGCGCAAAGAAAAAGACAGCCGGAATCAGATAGATGAAAGATGGCATAGTTTGCATAAAATCAAGGACAGGAAATAAAAAACCTTTCATTTTGTCGCTGCGACCGGCCAATATCCCCAGAGGAATCCCGATCACAATGGAAATCAAGGTCGCAGTGAGAACCAACGCAATCGTCAATACGCTGTCTGACCATAATTGCAAATCATAAATCAGCATTAAACCGATGAATGCAAAAATGGCAATCCTCAAGCGACTAACCAACCACACCAGCAGGGTCAGCAGCAGGATCATCCAGATCGGTGGCACAGCGGACAACAAATGTTGAAAGAAATCAACAGTCGGCCCAATCGCCCCGTTGATCAAATCGAACAGCGGCTTAAAATGAATTTGCAGCCACTGGATAAACGCATCTACCCATTTGTCTAAAGGAATACGCGGCAAACTCATTCGGAATCACCTGCCTGTCCAGCCAGAGCAGCAAAAATGGCTCCTCTTCCGACCGCTCCGGCCAGCCGTCCTTCCTCATCCACCACAGCGGCCGGATAAGAAGAATCGGACTGGGCCATAAGCTGAAGAATCTCCCTTAACGGTGTATCTTTCTGGACGCGGACAAGATCCCGGATCACAACATCCCGCATCTCTTTTCCTTCACGTAACGCCTGTTTTGCCTGCTCAGCCGTGAGCATTCCATGAAGCTTACGATCGCGATCCACGACGAGCATTGCCGGAACACCTTTATCCCGCATCAGCTTTAAGGCAACTCGCAACCCATCCTTGCCGAGAATGATTGATTCCGCTTTTCGCATAATCGACTCAGCGGTCAACACTTTGGCCAGGTTGACATCTTGCACAAATCGCTCGACATATTCGTTGTTGGGATTGGTCAAAATATCCTCAGGCGTTCCGATTTGCACAATTTCCCCATCGCGCATAAGGGCGATCCGATCCCCGATTCTCAGGGCCTCGTCCAAATCATGGGTAATGAAAACAATAGTTTTATGCATGGATCGTTGCAATTCGAGCAACTCATCCTGCATATCCTTGCGAATGAGCGGGTCCAAAGCACTAAAGGCCTCGTCCATCAACAGGATATCGGGATCATTGGTCAGTGCCCTGGCCAGCCCCACCCTTTGTTGCATTCCGCCGCTCAATTGGTTCGGGTAACTTTCCGCCCAGGCTTCAAGCCCCACCAATCGCAAACTTTCCATTGCCTTCTGTTTTCGTTCCTGTTCGGGAGTACCCTGAATTTCCAAGCCGAACTCCACATTCGACAACACTGTGCGATGAGGAAATAGGGCAAACTTCTGAAACACCATTCCGATCTTTTTGCGCCGGACTTCACGCAATTTTTCCTGGGACATTTTGACGATATTTTCCCCGTCAATCAATACTTGTCCATCAGTCGGTTCAATCAGGCGGTTTAGCATTCGAATCAATGTTGATTTACCGCTTCCCGATAAACCCATAATCACAAAAATCTCGCCGGTGTACACAACAAAATCGGCCTGATTGACTCCGACCGAAGCACCGGTTTCTTTCAATATCGTCTTTTTATCCTTTCCCTCCTTTAACATTTTCAGTGCTTTCTTCGACGAACGACCATAAATTTTGGATAAATTTTCTACTTTTATCTTTATTGTTTCCAAAAAAACACCCCTCTCTCTTAACCTACTAACCGTAAATGTCATTTCTTAAACCACTTTTTTGCTTTTTTTCTTTAATAACCAATCATTACCATAAAAAATTACTTTTTTCTCACCAGGGGTACCGACAGAAAAACGCGATTTTGCCACGCTAAGAACTCAGAGAAGTGAAAAACCCGATTTTCAACCACGTTAAGGGTTGTGATCGGGTTTTGTTGTCTGATTGTATATTTAATCGGTGTATTGATATGTTCCCAATTGAGCGGTGAAAATATGGAAGATCATATTTAGCGCTGTTCCTCTTTGGTATTGGTCAATCAATGAACGTTCTCGCAGTTCCCCTTGACTTATAAAACGTAAAGCTTTCACTACATGATTTTCCCGGTTATATGAACGGAATTTGTTCATAACAAGCGACGCAGAAACACTTTCCCATCTAAGATTGAATGGGAGATACGCAATACCTGATCGCAATTTTGCAAGATCACTTGAGGATTAATCTTTTTAAGCAAATCTGAAATCTTGGGAAACCATTAGGCAGATCGAGGGGAAAAAAAGTGCGCATCCCCTGTATTTCAAATCCCGGGCGCAAATCGAAATCCAAATATATGGCTTAATCCAAAAACTTGATCAGTATAGCCCGCGGCATCCGTATCATGTTTTTTGATTTCTAAATCTGTTTCATGGTGGAGAATCTTATCGATGAGGAGAATTGATCACTGACAAAGCGATTCAGCATAGACGGAAAATCCCCCGGCTTGGACACGCATCCCATCACCCATATTTTTCGTTTTCACTTCTGAGCCGTTTGAAGGATTGAGGAACGGGCTCTCCATTCGTGTCATCTTTCGTCTTTTATGCACCAGAACCCGTTTTATTGATAATGCCGTGTGGATATTTTCGATATTTGAGTTTTCGCGTTGTTGGCAATTCTAAACGAACATTACCTGATCTGGGTGCTCTTCGGTTACTTGTCAAAGTCAATTCGAGTATTAGCTCTTCCGCAAGCGAAGTTATTTGTCTAAACCCAACGCTTCTGCAGAGTCCTTCTACTATTTGGAAGGAATTGCACCTTCTGTTCAGGCACCACCTAAAACGTGTATTAGGGATTTGGGTGTTGGGGGGCTATTTCCAGTCCATACATTTCCGAAATTATCCTCGGCGTAGTATGAACGCACTCTTCTGGTGCTTCCAACATAAACACGTTCAGTCGCACCAGGCTCCACTCTAAACCACACTGTCTTCACATATCCCTCAGGACAAGTCCCAGGAACTACCAGATGATTAATGCAAATGAATACGGTATTGGGAGTAAGGTTACGAAACGAGAGGGACATCTTCATCACCTCTTTTTAAATTATTAATCTCACTTATATGGATTTTTTCAATAAAAGTGTTAATCGACTGTGGGGATATAATAGTAGATCCAGAGAAAGAACAGGGATATTTTGGAAATTACGTGATAATTCTGCCAGATTCCTCTCGACTTGGATTATGGCTTCTGGACTTTCTGTGCATGGGACAGGTCGAGAACTTTGTAAAGGTGGCCAAGAGTCAATACTTCATCCCGATGCTCTCTGTATCCAGCTTGGATGAACTTAACCAATGGCAGGTTGAAAAGTGCATCGCTTACGAGGCGACCACTGTTCCCCGTACTTCACTTACCGTCAGGGAGGCAAGCCTATGAGGAAGACAAAGCGCACATGCTACCGCTGCCTCCACGTCCGTGAGCTTGCGATCCAACCCGGTATGGGAACAGCAATTCGCTTTCCATGGTCACCTTGGAGAAAACAGCTTTGACTATGCCTCCTCAGAGCTGAGGTGAAAGGTCTTTGCTGAGCGAGTGGAGTTCTGCCACAAGGGAGAACTCATTGAGACACATCCGCGATGTTTGGGACAAGGCCAAGAGGTGCTCAACTACGACCATTTTCTCGATCTTCTCCTTCAGAGGCCGGGCGCGGTCTAGTATGCCCGACCGTTGAACCAAGCAAATCTTCCGCCCAGCTGTGCGCAGTTTCGGGACAAGTGCCAACACTGCCCGGGAGGGATAAAAAAATTTTTCGCATTCTTCTCTCCACCGTGAGTTTGAGCCCTCCCCAGTTGAAATTTCCCATGATGAAGAACGTTTCGCACCAAATAAAAGAAGCAGAGCCAAACTTGGACTCTGCTTCCGTTTTCGTCCGCGATTCCCATTGTGTCGTGAGGAGATTCTTCTTGCTCTGCTTTTCTCCACACGTCGCGACAGGTTGAAGGGATGTACGGAACCCGTCTTCCATCTTCGCTTGTGATCAGGAACTGCTGGAAGAGCTACACGAACTGCTGTCCCGCCAGTGACTGCTGGAAGAACTGTCCCAATACCCCCAATCATGACAATGATGCAGCATATGTTTCAATATCTTGGTGGCTTTTTTGCTGTGCCGGTACGCTTTGTACAAGGAATGGTGATCCATCTTTTTGTAATGATGTTTGGGATAGTGAAACATCGGATACTTGGGAGGCGCAGGAACCATCGGGGGCATGGGAGCCACCGGAGGCATGGGATGCATGGGAGGCTTAATGCGTTCCAACAAAATCCACTCCTTTGGATTAAAGATGCACGTTGCTATCCTATGATCGTCTATCCATATTTGAACCGGTTCATCCGCCCCATTTTCCCATGGTTCCAGCCTGAAAAATTTATTTCAACTTCCCTTGCAAATATGCCAAGCTTTGATGGACGGAGCGCATCGGGTCATAATCAAATTCCTCCTGTTCCACAATCAGCCAGGAAAGGTTCCACTCGTTGGCCAGGGCGACAATTGCAGGGATGTCAAGAGAACCGGCTCCTACTTCCGTACTGACTGCTTTGCCGTTTACCCGTTTCATATCCTTCAGATGGAGTGCAATCAATGAATCTCTGTATTTTTTCATCAATTGAACGGCATTGAATCCGGAATATTCAGCCCAATATATATCCAATTCCATTTTGACCAATTGTGGGTCCGTTTCCGTAAACAGGATATCAAATCCTGTTAATCCGCCAAATTTTTGAAATTCGAAATCATGATTGTGATAGGCGAACATGAAACCGGCCTCTTTGCACTGTTGTCCCAGTTGATTAAACGTTTCTGCCAATCGTTTAAAATCATCAGCTGTCGTCCTCATCCCTTGCGGCAGCCAAGGAACAACCAACAAGCGGTTGCCGATCTGCTCATGATACCGAAACACGGACTCAATCCGATCCGGTGCAAACTCAGACAAGGGAACATGGCTGCCCGCTGCAGTCAATTTTTTCTCTTCCATCATTTTTTTTACCGCCATGGCAGGTGCTTCGAAAAAACCGGCGAATTCAACTCCCTCATATCCCAAGTCGGCTACCCGGCGGAGTGTCCCCAAAAAATCCTTCTCAGCCATGTTATTTAACGTCCAAAGTTGAAGTGCGATTTTGCACATTAACGCCAATCCTCCTCAATCGGGCATGGTTTTTCGAGCGATTTCGCCATTTCAACCCGTCGATTCAACCTGCGGCCATGGGTCAGAAGGGAAAAGTCCGTGGTTCATTTTGCACTGACACCCATTTGGTTGTGGTAAATTCTCCAAGCCCCCAATTTCCGCCAAAACGTCCGTAACCCGAAGCTTTTTCACCACCGAAAGGAATATTGGGTTCATCATTGACCGTTTGGTCATTGACATGAACCATCCCGGCCTGGATTCGCTGGGCGACACGAACTCCGTGCTCAATCGATCCGGAGAAAACCGCGCTGCTCAACCCGTATGAATTATCATTGGCAATCTCTATTGCTTCTTCTTCACTTTCAACGGGAAGGATACAGGCGACAGGGGCAAAAAGCTCCGTTTGGGCAATTTTCATGTCATTACGCACATCTGCAAGAATATAAGGCTCAAGAAATTGATCATATGCTTTTCCTTCGAGAATCAGCCTGCATCCCTGTTGTACAGCATCCTCGATCAAAGAAAGAACGCGGGGAATGGCATTTTTATTGATTAACGGTCCAATAAAGGTATCCGGTTCCGCCGGATTTCCGACTTTCAGCTTCTTCACTTTTTCCGCAAACAAACGGATAAATTCTTCATATCGACTTTTATGTACGATGATGCGGTTAATCGACATACAGATTTGCCCCTGATGCAAGAAAGCACCGAAAACCGCAGCCTGCACCGCCTTTTCAATATTTGCATCTTCCAGCACGATAAAGGGGTTATTGCCTCCCAGCTCCAGATGCAGTCTTTTGAGATGTTTTCCGCAAATTTGGGCGATATGCCGGCCTGTTTCAGTTGAACCCGTGAAAGAAATCAGCCGTGGAACGGGATGTTCAATAAAGGTATCACCAATTTCCTCGATTTCCCCGACAACAACATTAAACACCCCTTTTGGCAGACCGGCATCTTCAAACAGTTTGGCGAGAAAAAGACCACCCGATATGTATGTCTGCGAATCCGGTTTCAAAACAACGCCATTACCTGTTGCCAAAGCAGGAGCGACCGCACGTAAGGATAAAATAAACGGGAAGTTGGACGGGCTGATGATCCCAACGACTCCATGCGGTTTACAATAAACCCGGTTCTCTTTTCCGACGACAAATGAAGGGTGAACCGTTGTGTTCATCTGAAAAGGGTATTTGGCTGCCTCCTTCAACATGGAGAAAGCCGATTTTGCTTCAATGCTGGCTTTGATCCGGGTACTGCCCGATTCGGCAATCAAGATCTCGATGAGTTCGTCGGCCCGTTCTACCATCAGTGCCGCAGCTTTTTCCATTACCATTGCCCGATTGTAGGGGTTCAATTGTTCCCAGGCTTTCTGGGACTGTTTCGCTTTCTCATAAGCTCGGGCAATATCATCGCGATTCGCCAACTGAAGGGTGGATAATGTTTCACCATTATAGGGATTTACATTTTCATAGCGGGTCGGGCTTGAACCATCAATCCATTCCCCACCAATATATTGCTTATTCCAATACGTAAAATCATACATGATTGTTTTCTCCTCCATTTCTTTTTTATTTTGTAGTACAATATTAACTTTCAATATTATTGTTATTATACTATAAACGTGATTACATTCAGTAAAAAAAGGGAAAATATGAATGGTTCTCCAGAACTATTCAAGTAGAAATAGCTGCTCATTTCGACAGGAAATCCAGAATTAAAATGGAACTCGCCATGATTGTCATCGTCCCTCCAACCAAGCGATTTCCATTATTCTCGTATCCGTTCTCTCTGTTTTATCCCATATATTATATTTATTTATTAAAATAAAATAATATCTTCAGGTCTAAAGTGTCTTTGTATCTGAAGTTTAAAGTGTCTCACATCTATTAAAATGGAAAGTCTCCATTTCGTTATTAATAAATAAAAAAACCCATCTCAATCGAGATGGGGAGGCTGTTGACAAAAGAAGGTCAACAGCCTTTTTTGTCGAATTGGAATAAAAAACATTCCGAAGGAAGGTTTCCTATGTTCAGAACCAACGCATCCA
>NZ_JAECVY010000036.1:0-8138 GCF_016055075.1 Thermoactinomyces sp. CICC 10522
AAGTCTGAAATATATTCCAGTAAAAACACGGTTCGCACTACCCGCCCCAACTCTCGAAACGCTTTGTATAGTCGGTTCTTACGGCTGTCATTACTCAGTCTTACCCCATTTGCAACTGTATATTTTACACGTATCTCGGACTTACCCCCTCATTGGCCCTCTTATTTTATCACAAAACAGAACATGTGTTTCCGTTATTTTAAATTGGGAAAATAATGAGTATTCCTTTACTTCGTGTCTGAAATAATTTTAGCTTAGAGATTATTTCTTTTTCAAATACCAATAGTTAAATTTTGGAATTGTTTGGTTTGTGAAATTCGCCTTTTCTTACAATTTCTTAAGAAATTCGTCCGTAAAAAGTAGCAAACTATCGAATAATACTGTAGAAGGGATGTTCACAATTTAGTTTTTCTCAAGAAAAATTAAGCATTTGGAAAATCCGAACTTTTTTGTCGGGATATCCAAATTACCCAAAGGATGATATATCATGAAGGCAGGGGATCCCCATGAGTCGAAAACAAATTGGAGAACTTCTTAAAAAACAACGGAAAAAAATCGGTAAAAAACAAATTGAGTTGGTGGATGATATCCTTTCCAGATCGATCATCTCCCGGATTGAAAAAGGAGATCCAACCGTCCCAAGAGATAAATTGAATCACTATACCAGCAAACTCGGGCTCATTTTAGATGACCTTGAATACACAACGATCAACGTTGAGGACTGGAAAGAAGTCCGTCAACAAATAGAGCTGATCGAGAACCTAGTGGAGTTTTGCAACGTTGCCCAGAATCAACGTACACAAACTGAAATCAAACTTATGAATGATGCTTTGAATGATTTGGACAAAATCGCACTCCCAGACAATCATCCATACCGACAAATTGTACACTATATCCGTGGGAAAGCATTCTTCTATCAGAAAAAGTATGATCGGTCAAAGAATGAGCTTCATGCTGCCATCGATTTAGCTCAGAAATATCAAAACAATTTTCGATATCTAAATATTGAAGCTTGTTCATATAACATCCTGAGCAACATCGCTTATTGGGAGGAAGGATTGAAGCCAGCTCTCGACTATATCGAACGGGCAGTAAAAGCCTTTGATCGTGAAGGGGAGCGGAAGCAAGAGTATTTCATGACAATGACAAACTATGCAGTTTTCTTGGACAACTTAGGGCTGTATGGAGAGGCCGAAAGAGTGATCGCTTCCATCCTACCCGAAAGCGTTCAGATCCGCTGGCCGGCGACAGGTGCAACAGTATATGAATTGCTGGCCAAACAAAAGCATCGAAGCCGCCAATATCATCAGGCGCTTCAATACGCACTAGAAGGGCTTCAAATCTCCGCCAAAGCAAAGTTGTATGACCGAGCTACAATTATACTTTTAGAAATTGGCGGCATTTATGAAGACCAGGATAAGCATGATAATGCCGAAGGAGCATATCAGCATTCACTGTCTTTTGCCAACCAGGTTGTCAATAAGTCGCTCCCTGCCAAAGCCTATAACAGATTAGGGGAACTTTACGTAAGACGTGAACAAATTGAAAAGGCTGAGAATGTCTTCGAACATGCGACCACGATCGAAGCTGATGATCGTGTACGCTGCGATACACTCATTGGTAAAGGGAAAGTGCTTCTCAAGAAGAAAAAATTCAGAGAAGCAGTCGAACCCTTGAAAGAAGCTCTGAAGCTGGCCAGGATGTGGAACGAAAAGCAAAAAGAATTTGATGTGCTTGTGTACCTGAGTCAGTGCTTCAAAGTGATCGATCGGCAAGCATATTTCAATCACTTGGAACTGTTACATGAAGTGACCATGGAATTGAAGGAGAGGTAAGTAATGGTGAAAAAGGTAGGAATCATTATCGCGTGTTTAGTAGCAGCAATCGTCGTGAATTGGGTGAATCCGCTCTCAGACTCTTCATATGCTACCTATAACATGGCGGAATCGGACCCCATCTGCTGCTAAAAAAGGCCCCCAATAATGGGGCCGGAGGAAGAAGAAAAATAGATTGAACGCACACCGATTGATTCAACGCGATCGGTGGCATTTCCTTTCCAGTTCATCCTTTATCATCACGAACAAACCGTTAAACCATTAGGAATGATCCTAACGGTTTTTTTAGTACCCTCTTCATGTATGCACTTCATCATGTTTTACCAACTTATAACGCCGGATGGCTCTTTTGGCTTTCGGTTTAAATCTAATTTCAACCTCGGCATTTAAAGCATCCGCAATTTTATTTAAATAAGCCAAACTTATGTTTTGCTCCCCGTTCTCTATCCGTGAAATAACACTCTGTTTGGTGTTTAATTTACGGGCAAGATCTCTTTGAGTTAACCCTCGTTTTTTCCTTAATTCGATCAGTCGGGCTCTAAGTTGGAATTCTTTTTCTCCAGCTTCCCATACTTTCTTAAACTCCGGATCTTTCAGCTGTTCGGCCAAGTAAGATCGAACAAAGCTCATCAGAACACCTCCTGTTACCAAAAGGATCGCTCTGGATTATTCAAAAAATCCGCACGATACCTCTTGGCTTTTTCTATTTCCCTTTTTGGCGTTTTTTGCGTTTTCTTCGTAAATCCATGAGTAAAAACCAAATAATTGTCCTTCCAATGGAAAAGAAGCACCCGATAAATATTACTGCTGATCTTCGTTCTGAGTTCCCAGATACCATCACCTAAATGTTCCGTGAATGGCATCCCCCAACGTAAGCCGAATCTCTCCAGAAGGAGCATATTTCTAATCACTTTTTCCCTTTGTTTAATTGGTAAAGAGTCTAAAAACTCACTGGTTGGCCTTCTTCCATTGGCTTTTACATATTCTATTGTCTCCCACATATCTATATTATAACATATATGCTATATTATGCGACTGATTAAAATATTGTGACGACGGATCTGTCTTTCAACAAAACATATGTTTGTTTATTATGCGCAATGATACACATTGCTAAAAAAACCAGGGTGATTTTCCCCTGGTCATCTTTTACGGAACATGCCACCTACTGCTCGAAGCGGATATTTAGTAATCCAAACGAAAGGTTTAATAAAGGGTCCAATGATTTTACGACCAGCAAACCCAAAGATAAAAAACAGAATCAAAAACACCCAGTAGTAAAACAGGAAAAGGATCATCACAAGAACGATGGATAGTCCATATCCGATTAGAATGATTTTCCAAGCCCAACGATCGATGTTTGGATTCTTTTTTACCTCTATGCCGAATAAGGTTTGAATCCACTGATTGAGTTTGTATGTCAGCCAGAATATTAATATTGAGTTTGAAATTATCAAAATCCACTCCATGATTTTTGATGCACTTTCCACCATTTTTCCCCGTCTCCTTTCTGTAACATGACGTGTAACATCAACCAAAAAAATGTTACACCTGAAAGCTCAAAACCCGCATAACTCCGTCATTTCTCCCTAGCAAAATCCCGGAAAAGGAAACCCATGTTACATGTTACAGTCAGACGAAATAAACTAGCTTTTTTCCGTCTTTTCGCTCTTGGATTTTTAACTCTTTTTTTATACGTTGGAATGTCATCCTAGAGATCCCGAGCGATTCACAAATCTCCTTCGTCGTCAGCCCCTCCGGTGACTCGCGCAGAAGCTCAACGACTTTGTCTCTTGCTGTCGCGTTTTCGCTTTCGGTTTTCTCTTCTTTTCGAGCATACAACGGCAACAGAATTTCTCTTGCTCGCTTTGTGATCTCTGCATTGGTCATGCCCATTTGGTTCCCCAAATCTGGCACCGGGAAAGAGGGCAGACGATTCGAAGCTGGCTCAAGTAGTTTAGCTTTGAAGACATATTCTTTCTTGTTGCAGGTGATCCGAAAGATGCCCGTATATTTTTCCAGATTGTGAAAATCCTCAACAGTGAATGGTTCTAGCTCTTCTTCGAAGTCTTCAAAAACTTCATCGCTCCCTTTCAGCAGGACCATGTCCATACCCGTTTTAAATGAGCGGATGATGTCATTTTTCCGGTTGCCAGCCTTCGTGAACGATGACCAATCATGAAAAGAGAAGATATACTTGGTTCGGTACTTCCTAGGCTTTTTGGTAATCTGAAGAAAAATGTCTTGAACCGGTTTGTTCTTAATGATCAAGTCGATTTCATCGACAATCACGACACATTCCCGAAGATCTTCTTCAGGGATCATCTCCCTGGCCATCATGAGGTTCCAGAGCTTGACGAGATAATGCGTAAAGGCGAAATCCTGGAATGTTTCTTTACTGTTTGAGATATGAATCAAAACAAGGTGCGGCTCATTCATCCATTTCCAGAAATCTATGTTTTCGTCTCGTGTTTGACTAAGCGAATAAAAAAGACGCTTATTTGAGCGAAGCTGTGCAATTCGGTTTTCGATCGTATCAAGTGTCCGACTATTTTCCTTTTCTATTTCATCTTCCAGCTGATCAAGTGCGATCTCTAGCTCGAAGTCTCTTTCAGACAATCGTCCCTTGATTTCATTTCGGTAGCTATCATCTTTTAGGATCCGCATTGCATCGAGCAAATTCCCTTCACCGACTCGATAAGATGCCTGCAAAGCGCTTTTGAAATAGCGCTCAATCGAGATGGTCTGACCATCATCTTTTAGGAACTTCCGCAGCAGCTCGGTTTCGATTTCCGCGATCTCAGCCGCAATCGAGTCATCGTCTCGATATACGCGCATCAGGTCATGCCAGACGATTGGTATCACTCGTTCCATGTCCGAATGGTTTAGAATCTTTACCCGATCTCCAAGCCAGTTGGGGACATGAGCCATAATGTCCGATAACATAGCTCCGTTGGCTACGTCAAAGAGAAAAACAGAACGGGCGATTTTTTCCCATTCTTTGCGGTTCTTTGCCCTGACCCCGAAAAACTCCAGGGCCATGTTGACGAAATCGGTGGACTTACCGGCACCTGGCTTCCCAACTACCATCATCGGAGTGGAAAGACTGTCTTTATCCTCGACATTTTCGGAGCGGATCAGCGAGAGGATTTTTCCTGTTCGATGGCGAGCGAATGCGATATGTTGCGGGGAATCCGTCACCATTTTCTTGGCAATCCGTCCATGCTTCGGTTGCTCCTTCTTCTCCTCCTTTTGCGCGTCTTGTACTTCCCGAGGTTTGAGCCACTCCTCGATTTTCCTCCGTTCTTTTGGTTCAAATAGCGCATCCAGCACTTCTGGCCAAACTTCGGTTTTCCAAATTTCCCCGGCTTTTTTCACCCAGGTAGGGATTTTTTGACTGCGGATCGAAGGAAACCAAGCAGAGTGGTTTTTCATCAGGATCACTCCTTTCAGTAGAAAGGACTAGCCTGCCCGCTAGTCCTCTATTTCATCTTCTTCTGTGGTTGGTTTGTGGATTGGCGCTTGGTCTTTCACTTTCTCCTTTTTCCTCAGCCAAAAAGTGAAAGCTCCGAGCGCCGCCACAAAAATAGTGAAAATTAAATACCAGATCATTTTTTCATCGCCTCCATTTCTTTCACCCATTGGTTCGCTTCTTCTTTATGGCCGTAGCTTCCAACTGAGATGAAGAAACCGGACACGATAACAAAGGCTAAAAGCACTGCGCCAATTTCTTTCAACATCCTTGATATATTCCACTTGGCCCTAAAACCGATTAGGATAGCGAGTGGTACGGCTACTGCTGAAAACACCGCCGCTGCGAACTGACCACTAAGGAACATCAATCCTTGGATGAATTCCATCACAACGCTCCTTTCGCGGCCTCGGCGAGTTTGTCCCCAACCATGTCAATTACCAGCAGAATTCCATCCCACAGAGAAGACATCAGATGGGCGGCAACCACTACGATCAGGCACGAAGAAATGAGCCACAGTGAAAGCACACGTACGAAATATTGAGTGAAAACTTTAACGGGCTTCTTCCCTTTAAAGCCAATCTGCCAAATGGCGATAAAGGTTAACATCACGATTGCAAAAGCCGCAAACAGCATAAACAAGTCAGTGAAGCTCGATATAAACGCAATCGTCCCCTTGAGGTCAGGAGCATTCACTTGGCCTCCCCCTTCCGATTCAGCTTTTTCTTAAAGAAATCCCATAGAAAACTGGCAAAAACCACAGGTGGTGCGACATAAATACATAAGAAGATCAAAAGAGATAAGGTTTTGTACAGGTCGACCACCTCCTTTCGTGGTAAAATGTCGATAGGTTCATTTGTTTTTTGGGCTTCTGGTTTACCACCAGGAGCTTTTTTCATTTTTCTGTACATTTTCTGGGTGCTTTTCTTCGAATTCTTGTCGCGACATTAGACCGTAACCCAGTTTGATAATGCTTTTTGCAATTTCTTTGTCTTCTTTCTCCTTCTTTGCATCATCAAAGCTGATGAAAAAGCCGACATACATGGATTGCACTTGTCTCACCCCCAACCAGTCTTACATGCCTTAGTGCTGTAAAACCTTCCGCGATTGGAGTTTTGCTCAATCCGAAAAAGTCGTTTATCCAGATTCCATGAAGGTTATAGCTCGATTGCTTGATATTTGCTCAATTTCTTTATTAAAGAATATTTGATAATTGCTCGAATGTCAACAATTTTATTTGCTATTTATTCAACTTTGTATTATGATACAGGAAAGTAAAGATAGGAGGGGGTTGTATGAACTTTGCCACACGACTTAAGGAGCTCAGGAAAAAGAAAAAAGTAACCCAGTCTGATTTGGCGGATTACCTAGGGATAGATAACACAACTGTATCCAAGTGGGAAAAGGGAATCTACGAGCCCAATATCGAGAATCTTAAAAAACTGGCAGATTTTTTCGGGGTATCGATTGATTCGCTTCTGGGCCGAATTCAATCAACCCGTCGAGGATTCGGGCGGGACCATAGCAGAGCTACAAAAAAGTACATTGATCTTCGTCTGTTAGAGGATTTGCCAGAGTCTGTGCACGGAGAGTTGCAACCGCCAGTGTTGTTTTATCACGTATTGCAGTTGAAAGATGATATTCCAATCACAATATCGAAATCATTTCTCCCCAACTCCCTGCCTCTTGAGGAACTGGAAGAGATCCTTAAAGAAGTCAAGCAGAATCCCACACTCAGCTTGTACAAAACCCTAGAGTCTTTTGGAAGAAAACCAATTTCGTGCGAAGAGACTTTGATCGTAGATTCTCCATCTGATGAAGAGATTGAACTTTTGCAAATGCCTGACCATGTTCCCGTTGCAAGGATTGTGCGAAAGACATTTGATGCGTCTAGCAAGCTCGTAGAATATTGTGTGCTTACAAGCAGAACAGACCTCTATCAATTTGTGTATAAGTTTACTTTGTGAACAAACAATAGGAGGTTTCACTATGGAACATGAACAAGCAAAACAGATGGCTTTGGAATATTACAAACGGACGGGGATGCCGTTTGTAACAATGAAAACAGCAATGACGCTCGATGGGAAAATTGCCACCTCAACGGGAGACAGCAAATGGGTCACTAACGAACTTTCGAGAGAAAACGTCCACCGAATGCGCCATTGGATGGATGGCATTATGGTTGGGATCGGAACTGTGTTAAAAGATCGCCCAAAACTCACTACACGTTTACCTGAAGGCGGGGGTAAAAATCCAACCCGCATCGTTGCTGACAGCCTGCTCAGAATACCGCTTGATACTCCACTAGTGACCACCACAAACGAAGCTCCAACCTGGGTCTTTTGCACCGATGAAGCAGACAAAGAAAAAGAGAAACAACTCGTAGAGCGCGGTGTGAAAGTGATCCGCACAGGTAATGGTCCGCATGTGGACCTCGTAAAAGCACTGAAACATTTGGGTGAAAACGGAATCACTTCTGTTTTGCTTGAGGGCGGCGGTCAGCTGAACTGGTCCATGATTGAAGCCTCTCTTGTCCAACAAGTGGTCACCTTCATCGCTCCTAAACTGCTCGGCGGCAAAGAAAGTATTACTCCGATTTCAGGCCAGGGATTCGAGCGCATGGCGTTGGCCGTTGAACTTGAAAACGTTACCGTCCAACGCTTTGGGGACGATATTTGCATTATCGGCTATCCTGCAGCCGCAAAATAAAAGAGGACCTTTGCGGGTCCTCTGAGGCTGTTGACAAAAGAAGGTCAACAGCCTTTTTTGTCGAATTGGAATAAAAAACATTCCGAAGGAAGGTTTCCTATGTTCAGAACCAACGCATCCAG
>NZ_JAECVY010000037.1:0-6246 GCF_016055075.1 Thermoactinomyces sp. CICC 10522
CCACGCGCTATGAAAAACGGGCGGTTTATTTTTGTGCTGCCATTACCTTGATTTCCCTGATGATTTGGCTCAATTAGTGATTCACCAGACACGCCCTAGTAAATACCAACTTCGGAACAGTCTATCCGACTGTGAACAGCCCCTTCTGGAACGAATCGGGGCATTCTGCACCTTTTGTCTGAGATAAACCCGTCCTAAAGTTTGCAAAAGGTACGCATCAGTAACGTCATGCAAAAGTTAAACGTGAAAGGACGATCCCAAGCCGTGGTGGAGTTGGTAAGATTGGGCGAATTAAAGATCTAGTCTGCATGTGACCCTGCCGCATTTGCAAAGAAGGCAGGGGTTTTTGTGTTTAGGGGGGAGGGGGGCTTTTTGCAAATCAACATAGAGAAAGCTCAGGTCGTCCGACAGATCTTCGATTGATACCCAAGGGACGGATGGGGTTTCAAGCACCTTGGTCCAGCGCTTGATCCAAAATCCCATTTATTGCGGAGATTTTATCTTAAATCAATATATCAAAATCAAGATCGGTGGGCGTAAGAAACAAATCCTCAACCCCCAGGAGAAATGGCTGGTATTTAAAAATCATCATGTGCCGATCGTCTCCCGGGAAATCTGGGAAAAAGCCAATCCAAAAGAAAGGAATGGTGAGAAGGTCAACATTACCCCATGGAATGATTTGCTGGGAATCTGCAAGTGCAGTGAATGCAGGTCCAATATGGTCGTTGTACGAACGATCAAAAAGCTTTCAGATGGCTCCAAGCGGACATACCGCATCTCAAAAAAGTTGATGGATTTTATTTCGATACGGCATTAAAACAGGGTAGGAGAGTCAAATGGTAAAAGGAGTTGAAAATATTGGTTGACAGTTTACGAAGTATTTTAGAATTACTAGAGGAGTTAAATGCTAGATGCAAAACGCCTATTATTTCTCGAAATGAATTTAAGGAGGAATATGAAAATCTCAACGATTTTACTCAGTTACAGCCACAAATTAGTGAATTGATACATGATATAAAAGAATTAGATGTTAAAAATATTGATCTTATTGTTGAAAAATTAATCCATCTCCACCTTAAACTTTCTGACTGCATTTGGCACATTGACCAGATCCACGAGTTAGTGAAAAGAGCATGTGCAAATATACGAAATTCGTTAGACTAGATTTTGTATACCTCACTAGGCATTTTTGTGTACTTGGTGGGGTTTTTTTTACAGTTAGTATAACAGTGCTGAAGGAAGAGTTAAGAGAAAGTAATGTGGGTAGTAAGAGGCCAGTTTATTCGAAGCAGGAACGGTAGGGGTTGTCAGTTTTGCCCAACCAGTGATCGATAAAGCCACAGCATCAATCAAACCGATGTTGGCCAAGATTCCGATCGTCAATAATTTGGAAAATTGCTTCGCGTACAATCAAATGCTGGGCTACTTCATCAGAGCTGTTGGGTGAAAAATATCCAGGAAAAGAAACAGACAAGATCGTAGCTTTCTTTGAATACAATGTTTGCCCCAGTTTCGAGTGGAGTGACTCGATATGAACATGATAAAGATGGGAATAAAAAGCCATATATGGGTGTCATTGAGCGATTTGCTATAAAACACCCGAATGTAACGATTGAAATGTATGACAGCAAAGGCGGGAAGCTCATTCGTAGAGGGATTGACGATTTTCCAGAGTTGGTGTTTAAAGTATCCAGAGTTAGTAGGGAAAAATATTCCGATTTATATAAAAACTAACTGGAGGTAAATGATATGAGTAAACTAACCGACTACTGCCAGTTTGAACAGAATTGGGCGATTTATGAGATAGTTGCATTAGAAAATCAGTTGGATCATATCCTTTCCGTTTTAGGTATTCCATACAATCGTGAAGCAGTCGTAAAAAAGTTTGAAGAGGCTTGGGAGTCGGAAGAAGAATATACAGATATATTGATAACGCATCCAGATGATAAAAATATATTCTTATTGTATCATATTTCTTTTGCGACACCTGTTTATGACTATCTTATTATTCGTGGCAAAAAACAAGATAAAGAAAAAATTCAAAGGGTCTTTGTGGAGGAATGGAATCGGACTTCCCATCCAAAACGGCCTTTTTACCAGGACGTAGATAAATACTTTGGTGATCGTATAGAGTCTGGAATCAGTATTATTGAAGATATTATTATTGTGGAAAAATCCTTAGATATAGAGTGGTTTGGTCTAAATGAAAACGATTAGTAGAGAAATATGAGCAAACTAACCGACTACTGCCAGTTTGAACAGAATTGGTCAATCCTATGAAATTACAGCACTGGATAATCAATACGCTTCCAGACGAGAGATAAAGTCTAGACGAAGGAGGCTTAAGAGGGGTTATTTTTATGGGGTGGCGTAAATGGACCGCTGAGTTAAAATGAAAATTATAATGGCTACAACAGTACCGGAGACTTGGTGGAACGGGACATCTTCGACAAAAAAGGCAACCTGATCGGGGTTGGTTGGATTTCAGTTTATTGAGGTTTGGATTTGGAAAGTTAGTCGTTAAATTTATTCAAGAGATGTTCAATAAAAATTGTCGGGCAGAAGCTCATTTTTGGGATGAATAGGGGCGAAGACGATGAATGACCATCTCTTCTAGGATATGAGGGCACTTTCACGAGCCTTTCGGGCGGGTTAGACGTGAATGATTAGCGCGAATTTTATATCGTCGATCAGGAGTAGTCAAAAAACTGGGGATTGATGACATTTGTCTTTGTTTAATGATGTATGAGTAACAAGAATGTGCTAAAATAATGAAAGGTTTTATGCGGATTTTTGGGGGTTATGAAGTACCTATAAGGTATTGAAACATTGATCTGATAATCGGGACATAACGCAATGGAAGTGGTTATGAAGTACCTATAAGATAACAATGTTTTGTGATGATACATGTTTGTACTAATTTAGAGCTGAGATTGCTCCTTTTTAGTTGTCTGTTTAATTTGACGACAAAAGAGAGCGATTCGGCAAGGGGCAGAAAATGGTTCTAATCATTCTATTCCAGCGCCGGTCCGAAAAGCCAAGTCGTTCTCTCTCTTCAGTAAAGAACGATACGCGTGTTGAAACATGATTGAACGTTGTATTACAACCAAGCAATGATAAGGATGAAAAAGGATGAGGCTAAAAATCATCATGAATTCGGATAAATCCATACCGCTTCCAAAATATTACCAACATATCCTCCAAGCGGTCATTTATGAGCTGATTGGGGATCCAACTGTGAAGGAGTTCCTTCACAACCAGGGGTTTCTGTGGGAAAAACGGTCATTCAAGCCCCTTTCCTTCTCATGGCTGCAAGGACGGTATGAGGTTAACCGGACACAAATCGTTTTTTACTCTCCAGTTGCTTTATATCTTAGCTCTCCTTGGGAGCGGTTAATTCGGTTGCTCTTGGAAAATTTGTTTAAACGGGATGGTATTCAGTTGGGCAAGACTCAAGTTTCCATCTCAGATGTAGAGATGTTGCCAGATCCTGTCTTTGAAAAACAAACCTTCATTCGGACACTTTCGCCGATCACGATGTATTCCACTTTAACCGCGCCAGACGGAAGAAAAGTGACCCATTATTATGATGCGAGGGATCCGCAATTTTCGGAGTTGTTGCGCCGGAATCTGGTAAAAAAAGCGCTGGCTTTTCACAACTTGAATCTGAGCGATGCTCCTTTTTCAATATGGCCAGTAGGTGGAGAAAAGGATGGATTGCGGCAACACACGATCCGTTACAAGTCCTTGATTATCAAAGGGTGGATGGGGGTTTTTGGCATGGAAGGGGATGCCAGACTGCAGAAAATCGCCTATGACATGGGACTTGGGGGGAAGAATGGCATAGGTATGGGATTTATCACTGTAAATGATTGAAGGAGGTGAACTTGTTGATTCAAGCAATTGCTAAGTTAGGGAGAAGAAGTATTCAAAAATCAGGAAAAAGTTTGGTTGAGATCCAAACCCAATCCATTCATCCTCAAAAATATCCCCACTTGATAGTTCCCGACGTGAAGGGGACTTTTTTATGTCCCAAGTTGAAGAAACCTCCTGTCTTTATTGAAAAAGGAACTTCGAGCAAAAGATTTCAGCAAGGAATTTCAAGGAGTGGTTCTGAAGGACGAAGCCTGTTCATTGTTTTTGAGAAAATTCGATGAAAGGCTTCAAGCCACTATCAAACATCGAAAATTACGGGGAAATGTTTCCTATCGGTCATTAATCCGCATGGAACTTTACAAAATCCAAAAACATTTGATTGGGGAAGAAGAGTACGAGCCTTATAAATCGTTATGGTAGGAGGAACAATGGCTTGTTCGTCATATTGGTCTAATGACGTGAATCAGAAGAGGGTTGCCAAGGTGTTGAAAAAATGTCGTGTCTATCTCCATTGGGTACAAAATTCCGTGTTTGAGGGGGAAATTACTCCAAGCAATCTTTATAAGCTGAAACACGAACTTAACCGATTGATCGATAAGAGTGAAGATTCCGTTATAATTTACACATTTAGGACCTTAACCTATTCCAAACGGGAAGTGTTAGGGTTGGAAAAGAGTCCATTGGACAACTTCTTATGACACTTTCGTCGTCGATCGGAAGTGGTGCAAAAAACCCCGTGGATCTACGACATTTTTTCTTTTATTTTTTAATTCATTTGTTTCTTGAGTGAATAAGAGAAAAAGAATGTGCTAAAATAAAGGAAAATTTTATGCGGGTTTTCGGGGTTTAGGAACTACCTATAAGGAATTGAAACTAAAACCATCCCTCGCGGATTTGACTTTCCTTCTCTTTGTTTAGGTATTACCTATAAGGAATTGAAACCACCATCGTAATAGCTGTACCACTTGCCGGACGGGACCGGGTTTAGGAACTACCTATGAGGTATTGAAGCTTGCTCTCTATCCCTGTCTTTCTTTAACGTGGATTGGAAGGGATGGCAGGAAAAACGTCTCCTGACAAAGAGTGTGAACCATTGCAAGTGAAAACAGCAGAATGCAACGATCGGTAAATTCTGTCAAGGGGAAATTTGGAAACACGTTCGATCCCAATGTGAAAAGTATCCGACTTATGGCTACCGGTGAATCTGGGCTCGGAAAAGCAAAAGTTGATGGTGTATTGCTACAAACCAGTAAGAGATACCAAAATCTTGAGATAATTGTATTTAGTGAAACTCAAGAGGAGAAAAAGTTACAATGAGCCATTTCTTTGTATTAAAGAATGGTAAGCAATATAAATATGTTGAGGAATAAGGATGCAGTGATTGTGAAGTGGTATGAGAATGTAAATGAAGATGCCAAAGTTGCATATTTATTGACATTGACAGAAAAAGTAATGGGTAAAATAGAAAGTTACGAGTGGTATCATATAGTAAGAAAATCGATCGGAATGTGTTGGGAATGGGTTGAAGAGAAAAAACATAGTGGTGATGAACTATATGAGAATATAGAGAATGAAGATGAAGAGGGGTTAATTTTTATTGAAGGCGTATCTTATGTAGGTGATAATGCATATGGTACTCAAGCAAAATTAATTTGGGCTTGTATATTGGATGCGGTATGTTATATTGCTTGGCAGGCCTATCAATATGAAAACGAAAAATATCTTCCCCAATCTCTTGAAAGTGAAAGTGATGAAACGATTGACAAGCTCATTAAAAAAATAAAAAAAGTGGACGGATACCAAGAAGAATGGGCAGAACGGTTAAAAGAATATCTCCTTGCAAACTATCCAGCAGGCAGTGACAAGAAGATCAAGAGAGAAGAGATGATTCGTTTGATTTAATAATACAAAAAAGGCTGGTTCCAATGGCTTTTAGTTAAAAAGAACGCTTCCAAGCCGTGGTATAGTTGGAAAGATTGGGCGAATGAAAGATTTAGTCTGCATGTGACCCTGTCGCATTTGCAAAAAAGGCAGGGGTTTTTGTTGTATAGATTATTTGTGGAAAGGGGAATGGGATCTCCTTTTCCCGTTGCGAACAAGGAGTATCGGAGATTAAAAAATTTGAAACAAGGGGAACAAGCGTTGATTACTTATAACCAAGATAAAATTATCATTACTAAAACGATGATCAGACATTAGTCAAGATGATCAATGAATGAAAAGCCTAGTATTTTACTAGTCTGAGGTTGTTGACAAAAAAGGCCAACAGCATTTTTGTCAACGCCGGGATTAAATTGACCCACTTCAGCCGGTTTAAAATTGACCCACCCCGGTGCCTCATTTAGCCTTTGAAGGTTCCCCGTAAACTCC
>NZ_JAECVY010000038.1:0-5599 GCF_016055075.1 Thermoactinomyces sp. CICC 10522
AAGGAAACGGACGAAACGACGGGCACATCGACCAACTACAGCTATGACGCCGACAATCGCCTGACTTCCGTTCAGGAGCCGAACAGCAACCAGACCGACTACACCTATGATGCGAACGGCAACGTCACCCAGCAAAAACTGACCGCCGGCAGCACGGTGATCACGCAAGGGTATGCCTACAACAGCAATAACCAACTGGTGAAAATCACCTCTAACGGCGCGAATCAAGCGTGGTTCAACTACAACGAGCAAGACCAGGTGGCCCGCCGCAAAACGGCCGACGGCAACATGACCTTTAACCGCTATAACGGCGCCGGAGATCTGGTCGAACGGGACATCTTCGACAAAAACGGCAACTTGCTCTACAGCTATCTCTACGCATATGACAACAAAGGGCGGATCACCTCCGTTACCGAAACAGACGGAACCAACCCGCCGAAAACGACGTCTTACCAGTATGACGCACTGGACCAATTGACCAAAGAAACCCGGCCGGACGGAACGGTGATCGAATACACCTATGACGAAACGGGCAACCGCCTCACCAAGAAAGTTACCCAGGGCGGAAACAGCACGACTACGACATACACCTACGACGACGCCGATCAACTCACTTCGGTCAACGGCACGAACTATACCTACGACGCCAACGGCAACCTGACCAGCGATGGCAACAAAACCTATGTCTATGACGCGGCCAACCGCTTAACCGCCGTCAAGGACAGCAACGGCAACACCATCGCCTCATTCACCTACCGGGCCGATGGCATGCGCAAAACGATGACCACCGCCTCAGGCACGATCACGTTCCACTATGACCAGAACAACAACGTGTCTTATGAGACGGATCAAAGCGGAGCCGTCGTCGCCAGCTATATCTACGATGACAACAATTTGCCAGTCAGCATGACCCGGGGTGGAAAAACGTATTTCTACCAATTGAACGGCCATGGGGATGTCGTGGCACTCACGGATAGCACCGGTGCCGTGGTCAATACGTACACCTACGATGCCTTCGGCAACCTCGTCAGCCAAACCGGAACGGTGGAAAATCCATACTTGTATGCGGGTTATAGATATGACAAGGAAACAGGCTTGTATTACTTGCAAAGTCGGTACTACAACCCGGATACGGGAAGATTTTTGACAAGGGATAAGTTTGAAGGGTTTGAGCAAAAGCCGTTGAGTTTGAATAAGTATGCTTATGTTGAAAATAATCCTGTTATGCAATCTGATCCTACGGGACAGAATCCTCTCTTAGTTATTATAGGAGAAATAATTCTAGATGCATTGATTGCCGCTTTGGTTTCGACTGCTTTTGATATGCTTTGGACTTATGGCTTCAATTGGAGCCATTGGAGATGGAGTGTTATCTGGCCTAAGTTTCTACGATATTTTTTGGCTTCGTTACCGTTTACTCGTTGGCTGAAGTTACTTTCCTTATCAGCGATATCAGGCATTCGTTATTCCATCTATGTGGCTTGGGTCTCTTCAAAAGCGCGTGGTTTTTGGTCAGGATTAAGGGCCATGAGAAGAGTTGTTGTAAAATTTTGGAAGTGGCATGTTTTAGGAAGACTCAGAAGGTGGCTGTAAGAGAATTTCTATAAAAGTACTAGCAAGCAAGTGTTGCTATAAAACCTTGCTTGCTAGAAACCTAAATACTTTGGTAAGAGGAGATGTCTATTATTGTCTCAGAATAGTCACTTGGTTCAATTCAAAGAAAGCAGTATAGGTCCAATTATACTCATTCAATTATCAGATAAAGATTTACTTCATTTAACACAATGTATCACTGAGTTAGAATATAGAATAGAAGATTCATGTGTTTTTTCCTCTCAAACTTGTGAGCAAAAAACAGTACGTATTGTTTTTAATAGAACCGTAAAAGATCAAAGCCATATAAGGAAATTCTTTTATTATTTTATAAGCCTTTTTGTACTATTAGGGAGTGTAATTGGATTTGTATCTAGTATTTACTATCTAATCCAGTTACTTATAAGTGGGTGAAAGGCATTGTCAAGTATGGTAGAGCCTAATATTAGAATTTGCAATCGGGTAGAGGAAATTGAGGTTCTAATAGAGCTAGATGTAAACCAAGTGAAAAAATTAAGACGTAGTCTAGATGATCTTTATATTGATGGTGGACAATTTAATTTTTTATGTGAAAATGAAGATGGTCAAAAGGTGATGGTGTTGTTTCAGAAAGTTCATCTTAACGGAGAGCAGATGGAATTGGATAATCATACGGAAGAAAACTGGATTTCATCTGTTATTGATTTCCTTCGTATTCCAGTAACAATCTTTTTTTTCTTGCTAGGTTTGTATTCAATCTATCATTTGATTAGATAATCCGGCAAATATCTATAAATACTACGGTTGCAGGTTTCAAGTGAACCAAATTTTCATGAGCGGGTTATTCTCACAGGAATAGAAATTCAAAAATCGTTAGTAATTAACATTCTCTCTTATTTCAGTACAATGGAATTACTACGACTCGAAATAAATTTGAGTAACTATTGACCAGCGTAATTTTGGAATTTAATGAAACGAAAAACTTATTTTATAGGCGGGAAGATAATACATGGATTTATCGATAATTAAAAAGATAAAAACAATAATAAATTTGTTAACTTTCTCTTTTTCCATAGCTCTTATTTATTTTATGTTTACTGATACTACCCCCCCTTGGTTTGACTACTTTTTAGGAAGTGCCTTCATGTTAGCAGCTATTAGATATGGAATAGATTCCTTTATGGAGGAAAAAGAAAAAGATAAAAAATCATTTTTTATAGTTGCTATCATGTTTATCATAATTGCCATTCTAATTCTTCTCGTAAAACCTATTAAATCAGGATTCATTTAATAGTCATAAAAATATATCGGTATAATGACCCCATACGCTTCCAGACAAAATGATAATAGTAGGAAGTAAGAAAGGGGTTATTTTTATTGGGCGGCAAAAGATAGATATTTGAGACCCTATTGGCTACAACGGCGCCGGGGATCTGGTCGAACGGGACATCTTCGACAAAAACGGCAACTTGCTCTACAGCTATCTCTATGCGTATGACAATAAAGGGCGGATCACCTCCGTTACCGAAACAGACGGAACCAACCCGCCACAAATGACGTCTTACGAGTATGACGCACTGGACCAATTGACCAAGGAAACCCGGCCAGACGGAACGGTGATCGAATACACCTATGACGAAGTGGGTAACCGCCTCACCCAGAAAGTCACCCAGGGGGGAAACAGCACCACCACAACGTATACGTACGACGATGCTGACCAACTCACTTCGGTCAACGGCACGAACTATACCTACGACGCCAATGGCAACCTGACCAGCGATGGCAGCAAAACCTATGTCTACGACGCGGCCAACCACCTGATTCAGGTGAAAGACAGCAGCGGCAACACCATCGCCTCGTTCACCTACCGGGCCGATGGCATGCGCAAAACCATGACCACCGCTTCTGGCACGATCACGTTCCACTATGACCAGAACAAGAACGTGTCTTATGAGACGGATCAAAGCGGAGCCGTCGTCGCCAGCTACACCTATGATGACGACAATCTGCCTGTCAGCATGACCCGGGGTGGGAAACTACCAATTAATTGACCGTGGGGATGTCGTGGCACTCACCGATAGCACCGGTGCCGTGGACGTATACCTACGATGCCTTCGGCAACCTCGTCAGCCAAACGGGTACCGTCGTCAACCCCTATACGTACGCGGGTTATAGATATGACAAGGAAACGGGATTGTATTACTTGCAAAGCCGGTACTACAATCCGGATACGGGAAGATTCTTGACGAGGGATACGTTTGAGGGTATTCCAAGTGATCCATTAAGCCAGCATAAGTATATATATTGTCAAAACAATCCTGTGAACAATATTGATCCAAATGACATTCGATGGTTGGCCGTTACCTGGCAGCCGCTATACGCCATGTTTTCGCAGGGGTAGTAGAACTTTACGCTGGTTTAGCGTGGCTTGAAAACAGGCCTCAATCATATTATTATAGCTACCTTAAAAAAATAATTGCTCGGGTACTATCGAGGATTTTAGACTGGCAATGCGTGTATTACCATTTGAAATAGAAACAGGTCAATTGGAGCTAGCAGCAGTTACAATTGGATCAATTATAGCCTATGCTTATTACGCCCCATTCCATACGTATATGGCAATCCGTAATTTTTATCAGGCAGCAAGAGATATAAGGATAGCTATTCGATATGCATGGTTAAGTTGGTTTTAAAATATAGTCATTTTAGTCGAATAATTAGACACAGCCCGAAACAGGCTGTGTCTTACTAACATTTCAAGGTAAGGTGAGCGTGGATGATGGATGACATTTTTGTAAGCTTGCTATATTTGATAGGGATTATTGTTTTGACAGTAATCATTATTTTATATTTTGTCGGTTCTTTAAAAACCCGTTTAGGAATAATAATGGTCCTGATTTATTATGTTTGGTTTGTTTTTTATCTTTGTTTTTCGAATATCTGGATTGAGATGTGGCATTATTTTGTAAAAAAAGGAATATGATTCTTTGTCTGATGACCTTTTCCTTTTGTTTTGCGAAATTTATTTAATGGTATTTTTTGTAAAGAAATTGAAGGAGGACACCCTGGTTCGGATTGATGTTTGACTGTTCGCCGCCTAAGATGAGATGGCCGGAGATAAGTTCATAAACTAATCAGAATGGGAATGCTGGCTGGAATGTAGAAAATTAGATTAAATGATAATTATTCACCTATAAAAATAGATCGATCCGAAATAATGAATAAGATTTAATTGAATTAAAATCCACAGTAAAAATAAGATGTGGATTAATTTGGAGCAAATCGACGAACAAAAAGCAATGAATGATCGGCCAAACCTGTCCATAATAGGATAAGATGTCTCGTCATTCTGGATTAATTTAAGTTCATATTTTGACCAGTATATCTACATAAAAATGTCCCAAAGTTTGCAAAAGGTACGCATCAGCAACGTCATGCAAAAGTTAAATGTGAAAGGACGATCCCAAGCCGTAGTGGAGTTGGTAAGATTGGGCGAATTAAAGATATAGTCTGCATGTGACCCTGCCGCATTTGCAAGAAGGCAGGGGTTTTTATGTGGGGAAAAAGGCCGACTGGATTAAAGATTTCAGTACAACGTTTGACCGGGTGGACGGATTTTTGAAGATCAATGAAGAGATAGCTTAGGTCGTACGGCAGATCTTCGACTGGTATGCAAAGGACAATAAAAGATCGGTGGGCGTAAGAAACAAATCCGCAACCCCAGAGAAAAATGGCTGGTATTTAAAAATCATCATATGCCGATTGTCTCTCGGGCAATCTGAAAAAAAGCCAATCCGAAAGAAGGGAATAAACAGAAAGGGAATATTACACTATGGAATGATTTGAGTGGAATCTGTAGGTGCAGTAAATGTAGATCCGATATGATTGTTGTACAACCAAAAACCTTTCGGATGGCTCCAAGCGGACATTTTATAATGACCCCATACGCTTCCAGACGAAAGATAAAGTATAATGGAAGGAAGCAAGAAAGGGGTCGTTTTTTATGGGGCGGCGAAAATGGACTGCT
>NZ_JAECVY010000039.1:0-5584 GCF_016055075.1 Thermoactinomyces sp. CICC 10522
GGCCACACTCTGCGTTGGGGTACCTGTCTCCAAAGGAGTTCCGTCAACGTTTTACCTCAAATGCGGCTTAAAATGTCTGGACTTTTGGGGTTCATTAAGTGGTTCATGACCCCCTTTCGACACAAAGCCTGACCGATCACGGTTGGGCTTCTTTTCATTCAAATAGAAACAGCGGCAAACCTACCGCTGTCTTGGCTATCGTTTCTATCTTGCTTCCATTCACATGTCTTTGAGCAGGGCCGACTTGATCACCCACTGATCCTCATTCCTCACACACGGAAAACGAATGTCTTCTTTCGGATGATAGAGATAAAGGTGATCGTCCGTCTTCAAAAGGACTTGGCTTTCTCGAATCAGTTTTTCAATATCATGGCCATCCAGTTTCTTTTGCAGCCGCTCAGCCAAGCGTTTCCGGAGATGATGGGTGAAGTGGAACCGAACCGGGTTAAAGACCATCCCTCCTTTGTTTCATCTCTTGTAGGAAGTGATACACTAAGTCCCGTTTAAAATCCGGCAGGATCTTGACTAGAAGCATCGTAAACCGGAAAACCCCCATTTCCTTCACCATTTCCTCCACTTCCTTTTTCGATTCTTCTGAAACTAACCCGAATTCTTTGGAGAGGTACTGGATGATCTGCTCTACTTCATCCGAAGGAACTCCTTTTTCAGGCAACTCTTTGATCTTGGAGAGAACCTGAAAGGGGTTGTCTTTTTGATCATGAAATCGAAGGCTGAGTTCCAATTTGTTTTCTTCCTTGATCCCGATCACCTCCGCTTCGATTACCTGCATAGTATGCAAATGGAGGTCGTCAAGGATTTGGGAGATATGAATCAATCCGGATGTAAGGTGATCATCCTTGGTGACGCAGAACGCACCGTAATCCACTAATTTGGTGATCCTTACGGTGATGCGATCTCCCGCTTTATATGGAAGTTCGGCAGGACGGTCTTATTCATACAGGTACTTCATGATGTTTTCATCGATTCCCATGTTGTTCACTCCTGCTGTTTTTTGTATGATTCGATCTGTCCTCAAGTGTAATCTCATTTTAAAACAGAACCTGTCCTCATTCCAAAAGCCTTATCCTTTGGGAGGAAAGATTTGAAACGTTTCCCCTTGATAGGTGACCTCGACTTTTTCCGGTCCAATCGGAATCCGGTTCCAGCACCACTTGGCAATCTCATCCCGATCATCAAAATTCCCGACAAAATTCATTCCGGCATAATGAAAGCCTGCGCATTTCCTTTGCAAGTCAGGGTTTCTCATGCAATCTGCAAAGAACTTGGCAGCCATCGGGGGATAGCCCAGGATGACACCCATCAGTTGATGAAATTCCGGTTGATCCGATTCCAGATTCCGGAACTGTTCCAAAAAATACTGTTTGGTGCGGTCATTCGCAAAAAAACAAGATCTGATCGTCATGAATCGGCGTATGGGGAAATCCTTCTTCCTTCAATGTACGAATCTGAAACTCATCGTGGATGGAACATAGATAAGCCGGCTTTCGGCCTTCGCGAAAAAGTGAATACGTCATGCTTCATCCCTACTTTTGGACTTTCCTCTACTTTAGCAGATGCAAGGTCATAAGATAAGGTGCAGTAAACAATAGAGAGAAAGTTGAAAGATCAGAAAAAAGTGAGGCTGAATTAAACAAGATTAACGATTTCATCATTTTTCCATGATATAATCACAATAAGGAGGTATTCGGATGGATCATATGATCAAGTTTTTGCAGGAGGAATTCGCGAAGATCTACGAGAAGATTGGAGAACATCATCAAGATTCGAGCACATTTTGTAGATCACTGTGAACCTCTTGGGGAGGAAGTTCACAGACTTCAACCACTTTAGTTATAATGAAAATAATTGATATTACTGATGTTCACACACGGGTTTAGTTGCATCCCATATTGGAATTGAAACACTGGAACATGGTCAGGCATTTGCAAAAGTTCAATGTTTAGTTGTATCCATATTGGGAAGAACCCACGATAAAAATAGTATTGAAAGGGTTGTTCGGAAACGCCAAAGTCCGCAAAAATAAAGGGAAGTCAGGCTTTTTGGATGAAGGTTATTCAATCAATAAATCCCGAAACTTGGCCAAATCGAGGAGATGCCCGGAAAATCACGGATAAACTCAATAAAATCAAGGGGGACAGTGAACGCTGGATCAATAAATACACCTCAGAAGAGAAGAATGGATAGATGGTTCTGGCTAAAACGTAGATTTCAGCTCTTGGCTGGTATCAGAGATTGAGAGCGGTATTGAAGAAGAGGGTCTCATTAAGGATGGGGACTTATGAATATTGCAATAATTCTGTCCATAAACGAAACTGTTTCCTTCAAAAAACAGCAGCTAAGATAACAAATAAAAAAGAGCGACTTCGCTATCGCTCTTCAGAGCACTTGCGGGAATTGTGAAACCTATGGAAAAAGGAGAAATTTCTTTTCATTACCCTCTCTGTTGTGATAAATTGAAAATCCATCGTTGAAATACCGTTCTCGACTCTGAACGCTCCGTTTATGGCAGAGCCGTCATTTTATTTTATCAGGGGTGACGAGTATTTCTTTTAGGTTCGGAGGTATTAAACGCTAATTTTGCCGCCAATAAAATGACTTGAGAAACCATAAAGGTAACTCAAGTCATTCGTGTTTATACGGGAAATTTAAGGATAACTCGTTCACTCTGGAGGAGCGAATTCGGTGATGAAAACACTTTGCTCCGGTTCCCTGATTGTCAGATGATGAAAGGGACTCCATACAGTGATGCGGAGATCTTTAAGAGAAGATTGAAAATGAAGGTGATTCTTAAATATGCCGGATACGCTGGTACGTAGTTTCAACTCTCTTTTTGAAACCCTGTAAAATGAGATAAACAGAAAACAGCAGCAAAAAGTAACTGACCAATGGGATGATTTCCAGCCAGGTATCTGTCGTCAAATAATTTCTATTCTGCCCGATCAAACCGATCCACTCAAAGGTGATGGAGAAAAATTCGTCATAACCTCCTCTCACGTCGGTTCCGCCCAAGAAGAGATCAAACAAACTCAATTGTCCGATGAGATTAAGAACCTGAATCATTTCCTGGAAAAACAAAATAATAAAACTTTCTTTAAGAAAGGGAAAAAGATGTTTGCGGATGATCCAACCTTTTGATGCAACCAAGGTGATCGACACTTGAACGGAAAGCCGGTTTTTTAGCTCAATTGTTTGATGCTGAACGGTGGACAAGACCGGTGCGATGCCCAGTAAAATCATGAGCAGGGTTTGCAGCAAGGCCAATTGTAACGGCGAAAAAGAAGAAAAGAAACTGATCGGATATAATACGGAATACAGAACCAGAATCACGGGAATCCCGCTTAAGTAACCGAAGACTGAGATGTACTTGTTTTTTTCTTTGTTATCCATTTTGGGCTGGTTCATCCCGAAACAAATCCCCAATACCCCGCCGATCGCCAGGCGAAAAAAAGCAACGACCAGTGTGATTCCCATTGTATATCTCAATCCGTATAACATCAGAGTTAAGATATCCCGCCCCAATTGGTCCTTCCCCAACCAATGAGCGGAAGTAGGAGGTTCGGGTGCAGTAATCACCTGATTGGCATTAACATTGACCGGTTTTTCCTCTTTTGGAGAATAGGGGGCAACCCAAGGGCCCAAGATGGCAATGGCAACGAACAGAACAAGTAAAACAAGCCCGATCGTAAACGATTTTCTTCCTTTACTCATGCGCAAACCCTCTTTCCAGCCCTTTCATAACGAGAAGCATGAATCCATAAATGAGCAAAAAGAGCAAAACCAGGCACCAGAAACAGTTCACCACTGTGTTATAATCTTCGATTACATGATCGATGAGAAAATCGGTGATCCCCTGTAAATTGAACAAACGCTCAACAATAAACAGATTGCCGATCATCATGGAGTATATTTTAAACAGATCTCCTTTGATAAAGGGAAGAACATTGCGCAATACATGTTGCGCATAGATATACCCTTTCTTTAACCCCTTGGACTTAGCCGTCAAAATATAATCTTCCCTCAGTACCCGGTTCGTTTGATGAGACACCATTTGCACAATATAGAGAAAAGGAAGGTGGAACAGAGTCAGCAGGGGTAAAACAATCGCCGTATCCAGCGAAGTCGATGCCACTTCTGCAATTAAAATTCCGGTTGCTTTATAGATGGCAACGACCGCTAACTGCAACAGCAAAGCCAGGATAAAATCAGGAACAGTGTTGAAAAAGCTGAAAAAATTTTTTACCGATTCCCCTGCCGTTGCCAGCCTCATTCCCGCCCAGACCCCGAACAATAAGGAAAAAACGCCGGCAATTGTGAGATACAGGGCGGAGTCGATGAATGATGGAAGAATTTCCTGAAAGAAATTTTTCGGCTCCACCACCTGGCTATTCATTGTTTCACTGATTTTCTTTTTATAGATAAAACTTTTTCCGCTTGGGACCCCGGCTAAATAATCATAAACATCTCGGGCTTGCGTCTGCAAAACTTTCCAGACGGGAGGATTGTGGCGGGATAAAGAACCGGGAGCGTGGGGCGGCTTGAAAAAGAGTGCATCCAGCAACCCCGGCAAACCGGCCAAGACGAGAATGCTGACTGCCAGAATGAAAAAAGAGGCAATGTGTTTCATCATATTCCTCTTCCTTTTATATGAGTATTTGAGTGTACTATTTTTTGATTAATGTGTTTAAGAGTTTTTTGGCTCTATCTTGTTCGCTCGCAACATTTTTATTTCCATATCGTTCTTTTAGATAAAGATCAGTCAGTTCTTCCATAAATACTTTTTTGTCCGGTATAAATGGGGCGATCTTCCGGATATATTCCGTCGCCGTTTCGTTGGGACGTCTTTTGGTAAATGATTTACCTGCGAACTTGAGAAATGTACGATAGGTTCTTCTGATTGGTGTAAGTGAATTATCATTCATTTTTAAGTCTGTTTTTTTAATAGGGTTTATTTTAAAAAGAAATTCCCGCTCTTCGATTTCTTCTTCATGTTTAGCTGCAGATTTGATTGATTTGGTGTTGGATTCGAAGGATTTATAAATAAAATAAACGACGATGACCGAAATGAAAATCATAAAAGCCGATTGTACCCACTGACCACTAAAGCTATTTTGGTTGAGAGAAGATTGGACGTGGGTGAGTCCGTTTATTTGATTAACAGACGCATCATAAAATCGAGGCCTGAAAGGCAAGTCGTCAGGGATTAATTGCTCGAGAATAAATCCAACAACATCGATGACAGGAGAAAAGAGGTAAAATAAAAAAATGGCGATTGTTTTATAAACGGGCCAACCGGAAAGTTGGATGATCCATCCTCCCATAATTCCTGTAATTAATAAGGCAAAAGGAATAAAGAATTCATAAAGGGAGCTTTTTGATTGATGACTTTCCTCATCTCTCGACATTTTGGAGATCATCGATAAAGAAACCATCCTTGTAAACAAGAAAGCGATAAAAAAAAGAAAAACCTTAATGAACCCCAAAAGTCCAGACATTTTAAGCCGCATTTGAGGTAAAACGTTGACGGAACTCCTTTGGAGACAGGTACCCCAACGCAGAGTGTGGC
>NZ_JAECVY010000003.1:0-297569 GCF_016055075.1 Thermoactinomyces sp. CICC 10522
GTCACATGCAGACTATATCTTTAATTCGCCCAATCTTACCAACTCCACTACGGCTTGGGATCGTCCTTTCACATTTAACTTTTGCATGACGTTGCTGATATGGTTACGTACTGTTTTTTCGCTGATGAAGAGTTGTTGGGCTATTTCTTTGGTGGTCTTGTCTTGTACCAGCAGCTCAAAAACTTCCCTCTCCCGGTTTGTTAATAAGGGTTTGCCTTTTTGGTTAGTCAAATGATGCCACCCTTCCTTGCTCGAGCACTTGGAATACAAGGGTCAGGGACCAGTCAAGTTATATTATGAGCGTGTATTTGTTGTCGTGAAGCGTTACTGAAAATTTAGGCTAAATCCCTTTGTTATTCTCAGTACTGCTGTTAATTTCTCCTTATCTTATGCCCCGGGAGGGGGGGATGTTACGGGGATGACAAGCGGGTAACGACGTGATCCGCAAAAAAGCATGGAGGAGGTTCTCCCTCCCCCCCATGCTCTTTACCATGTTCTTATTTTTCAGGAATGCGGATGATCTCTTCCGGAGCGATGGTGAGCGCTTTCAATCCTTCTGCGGTGACGACGTAGGTATTTTCAATGCCGATGACGCCGCGGCCGGGGAAGGTGAATTTGGGTTCGATGGCGATGACCATGCCTTCTTCAAGCGGTTGATCAAATCCGCGTGCCAGAATTGGCAGTTCGTCCATTTCCAGCCCGACGCCGTGGCCCAAAAATTTGACCTGGTCTCTGCCGTAGCCCATGAAGTTTTCACTCAGTCCCGCTTCTGCGGCCATTTCCAGTGCACGCTGGTAGAGCGCTTGCCAGGGAGTCCCGGGTACGCCCATCCGCTCGGCTTCGCGAATGATGCCAACTGCGATCTGATAGGCACGTTCCAATTCGGGATCGAGGTCACCGATTACGGCCATGCGGGTTTGGTCGATCAGATATCCTTCAACCACGTTACTGATATCTACCAGAATCGGTTCACCAGCCTGGAGCTTTTTGCGGCTGGCGCTTTGCGGACTGGCGATTGACAGCCCCAAACCGCCGGCCGGGCCGTCAAAATAGGTAGGCGTTGCCGCAGCCGATCCGGACGAAACCATGCCCAGGCAAAGCTCCTGGTTATATCCGCGCATCCGAAAAATCCCGATATTTCCTTTCAGGCGCAAGGCATATTCAATTTTGGCGGAAAGCTCCAATTCGGTCATCCCCGGCGCAATGATACCGGGAAGTGACGCGATGATCTCATTTAAATGTTTTCCCGCTTCGCGAATGTGTTTCAGTTCATATTCCGATTTCACTGCGCGAATCTGGCGCAGAGCAAAGGCGATATCTGCCGCTTCGGCTCCGGGAAAGAGGCTGAGATAGCGTTTCGCCAGTCCGTACGGCAACACATCCATTTCCAGTCCTATTTTTTTCGGCTGGCCAAACCGGCTGGCGATTTTCTGTCCCAATTCCCGTTGCCGCCCCATTTCGACAACAGGGATCACGGATTCAAAGCTGGCGCGGTCAATGCTTTTCTTCGCATAAAATAACGGTTCACCCGATTGTGGGACATACAGAAGGCCATTTTGCATGGTGCCGGTTAAGTAAAAAATGTCGATATTCTGGGTAATCAGTGCTCCGTCTATCGCAAGGGCACTCAAAGTATTTTGAAAACGCCGGACTCTGGTTTTGATTTCGGTTTCCGGTACTTTGGGCAATGGATGCATGACGGCAACATTCCTTTCCAAATGAATTGGCGGGGAATCGAACCTACTATTAAGTATAACAGAGAACGGAAAAAGCGATGACCCAAAAAACCGTATAACATCACGTCCCCGTGAAAAGACTAGAACTATCTTATGAACAGAGGATGAAATCCAAATGCTCTTAACCTGGTTTTTCCTTATTCTCGCGCTAATTGTCATTGTCTTGCTGTTGGCTGCAAAGCCGCCCGCAGGTGCAGGAAATCGCCCGGAAGAAAAAACGGACCTGGGCGCTTCAACCCGCCCGGTGATTTTAATCGTGATCGATTCTCTGATGGACGCTCCGCTCAGGGAAACGATCCAGGCGGGAAAAGCACCCGCACTAAAATACCTGCGGGATCACGGTCATTATTATCCACGGGTGATCTCTTCTTTTCCAACCATGTCGGCGTGCATTGACACCACGCTGCTCACAGGAATGCCTCCGAATCGGCACCATATATTCGGACTCACCTATTTTCACAAACAGGAAGGGCGGGTCGTCAACTTCGGTACCGGTCTGAAAGAAACCTTCACGATCGGGTTGAAAAACGTGTTAAAAGATGGCTTGCTCAACTTGAACCAGCATTTTATCAATAAAGAGGTCAAAACGATTCATGAAGAGCTGGCGGTACCGACAGCTTCGGTCAATGCCATCATTATGCGCGGGCCGCATGAGCAAACCCTGACCGTACCATGGTTCGCGACTTTGTTGGGCTTGCTGCCCCGCACCATTGCCGCGAAGGCGCCGGCTTTCTTCTCTTTCGGGGCCATGGCCCGCCTCTTCCGTACAAGCAGACCGGCCAGCGGTTTTTTTCGCTACGGCTTTAATGACCGCTACAGCAGCGCTGAATTGGCTTCGCTCATACAGAATGGTCAATTGCCCTTGTTTACCATCGCTTATTTCCCATCCAACGATGATGCGGTTCACAAAAAAGGCCCCCAGGAGATCAAAGGGATTGCAAAGGCCGACGTCGAACTGCAGAAGGTTCTAAGCGCTTTTGGTTCATGGGAAGAAGCGATTCGCAAGGCGACTTTTATTGTGATCGGAGACAGCGGACAAACAGCAATGCTTCCCAACAAGCAAGAGGCTTACATCGATTTGACCAAACTGCTGCATCCGTTTCAGATTATGCCAACAAAAAGAAAGAAACCAAGTGCCCGGGATCAGCTGGTGCTGTGCGTCAACGAGCGGATGGCTTACATTTATTTGATCGATGAAACGCTGACGGTGGAACAAGTGATTCATGTTTTAAAGGAAGAGACAAGACTGGATGTGATCGCTTGGCGGGAACAGGACTGGGTTTACGTGGTCAGCGGAAGTACCGAGGGAAAATTGCAGTTCAAACCAGGCGGAGGATATACGGATACGTATGGACAGGCCTGGGAGATCAGCGGAGATTTGTCCATATTGGACATCCGAATCCAGGAAAATCAAATATTGGAGTTCGGCATCTTCCCCGATGTCTTGTTTCGCCTTTGCAATGTGATGGATACGGGGGAACGGGTTATCGTCGTTACGGCTGCTCCAGGCTATGAGTTGATCGGTGACAGTTCCCCGACGCACAAAGGGGCATGCCACGGTTCACTCCATCATCTGGATTCCATCGTACCGATGATTGTTTGCGGAACCGACTCTTCGCCGGACCATTTTCGCATCATTGATCTGAAAAAATGGATCATTGACATGTTAAGCCAAAAACAATAATGACGGGGCACTGGAGGGAAGAAGCTGGCCGCCGTGTTTTTTCCGTGAGGAATGGGTCAAGCCATATCAATCATACAACTTTATAAAAACGGCAGGAATGGAGGGAAAATGTGAATAAAACTACACCCTCAATCAGGCGGAAACACCTCCATGAAGTAACGTTGGACGATTGTCCCCAACTCCCCCCTTTTTATCTTTTTTTTGCGGAAATGGAACAGGACGAATTATATCCATACCTTTCCAAGGAACAAGTTCCTGCTCTCATCGAACAAGCAATCGCAACAGGCGAACGGATCGCCTCACTCCATGGGAAAAAACGCCCGCTGGGAAGTTTTATCAACCATCTGTTGAAACAAAAAGTGCGAATCAAATTCCTGGAGAAACATTCTGCTGATCCGTCCATCCGGGCCCAGTATATAAAAAAGCCGCCCACCATTGCCATTTACCGCCATTCCCTCAAACAGATCCGTCAGTTTTTTCAAAGAAACGGTGAGGAAGTGCCGGAAGAGGAAATTTGGTTACTGCATTTATATCATGAGTGGTTTCATCATTTGGAAGAAACGAAATACGGGCGGACGGACAAAGTTTTGCCCAAAGTGACGGTGAAGCAAAAAGGGCCTTTTGCCATTAAAAAACCTTTGCAGTGTTTACGTGAGATCGCGGCCCACACCTTTACGCAAACGGTTTTGGGATTATTGTGGTCCCCCCTGCTTTTGGACCATTTATTAACATTCAAAAACAAAGGATGGAGCAACGGACAGATCCGCGAGTATTTCGGAAGGTATAAATCCACCATCGATTCCTTGCTGGAGGAGGCAAAAAAGCAGGAAGGCCCCCACGATCCTCAAGATGAACCACTGCCGACGGAGAAAATAATGTAACAAAGATCCACGGGAGTGGATGAGTGTATTTCCGCAGCGACCTGACCGGCATCAAGCGGGATTTTTTTGTGCCGGATTGGGCCAAGCAGTCCTGATCTCCCTTCGGTTCAAACGGACTGCCCCGTCTGACTTTCATCTTGACCAGAGACGAATGCTTTCCGTTTTATTCCCCGGGAAATGCAACGCGTATTGCCAACACCCTGGATTTAACAATTCTTCAAGCCGAATCAAACAACCCGCTTCAAACAAACAGCGAAAGATGCCAAGCCTGCAAACATCTGCTAAGATAATAAGTGAGGTGAGAGGAATGGAACGTTGCATATGCCCGAAGTTTGAAGCGGCAATTGAAATACTCTCCAAAAAATGGACCGGTTTGATTATTCGCGTTTTAATGGAAAAAACCAGACGTTTTCGTGATATTCGTGAACAAATTCCTTTAATGAGCGAGCGGATGCTGGCAGAGAGATTAAAAGAACTGGAAGCGCACGGTATAGTCGAGCGGCGCGTTTATCCAGAAACGCCTGTCCGTATCGAATATGATTTGACTGAAAAAGGGAAAGCACTTGCCCCCGTACTCGATTCCATCCAAGACTGGGCTGAGCAATGGATCGGGGCAGAATTGCATGAAAGCATGACTAGACGGGAAACGTAATGTTGGAGGTGGTTATTTCCAATGCCGTTTCCTTATCTTTGCCCCCATTGTGGCAATAACCGCAGCCGGTTTAACCTGATTGAACAAGTGGTCACCCCTGTCAAAAAAGATGCGCAAACAGGGGAGATCATTGAACAAGTCTCTGACCAGGATCCCTTTCAATACCGCTACCATGGTGAACAATACCGTGTGCAATGCGGAGTATGCGGAATGATTGATTCGGAGGAACTTTTTATTAAAAATGCCCTGCGAAGCTTGAATTAACCTGCTTTTATCCATCCCCCGGTCATCGTTTTGATGATCAGGGGTTTTTTTCATCTTTTAAGGAGCGATATAATAGAGGATGGATAAAAAATGGGAGCAAAGAGGGGTTATTCATGCACGCTTTAAAAGAATCCATTCTGAAACTGATTACCGAAACATCAACCAATTTGCCACCGGATGTCAGGGAAGCCATCCGCTCCGCGCGCGAAAAAGAGAACGCCGGCACCCGCTCCGCACTCGCGCTGGCCACCATCGACCAGAATATCAAAATGGCAGAAGAAAACGTTTCCCCCATTTGCCAGGACACCGGGATGCTCACCTTTAAAATCAAGGTTCCGGTTGGAGTAAATCAACTGAAAATGAGTGAACAAATACGCGAAGCGGTGAAGGAAGCGACAAAATTGGGGAAATTACGCCCCAATTCGGTTGATTCTTTAACAGGCGAAAACAGCGGTGACAACCTTGGTGAAGGCACCCCTGTGATTCAATATGAACAGTGGGAAAAGGATGACATCGAAGTCCGTCTGATCCTGAAGGGAGGCGGCTGCGAAAACAAAAACATCCAATACAGCCTGCCTTGCGAATTGGAGGGGCTTGGACGCGCCGGCCGTGATTTGGACGGAATCCGCAAATGCATCTTGCATGCCGTCTACCAGGCACAGGGGCAAGGATGCAGCGCCGGTTTTATCGGAGTGGGAATCGGCGGAGACCGGACCACCGGTTATGAACTGGCCAAAAAGCAGCTGTTCCGCAGGCTGGATGACACCAATCCCAATCCCTCGCTGGCCCAACTGGAAGACTATATCATGGAAAAAGCCAACACCCTCAGCATCGGAACGATGGGATTCGGTGGAAATGCCACACTGCTGGGATGCAAAATCGGAGCGATCAACCGTATTCCCGCCAGCTTTTATGTATCCGTGGCCTATAACTGTTGGGCTTTCCGCCGCCAGGGCGTTTACCTTGATGCCAATACCGGAGAGATCAAGGACTGGATTTATAAAGATACCGGCAAAAAGCCATCCGTTCAGGCTGAGGAAAAGACAAACCCGGTTGCAAGCGGCCGCAAGGTGGAACTGTCCGCGCCCATTACCGAAGAGCAAATCCGTCAGCTGAGAGTGGGGGACATCGTGATTTTAAACGGTCCCATTCACACCGGGCGGGATGCGCTTCATAAATATCTGATTGACCATGATTCACCCGTCGATTTGCAAGGCGGCGTCATCTACCACTGCGGTCCCGTGATGCTTAAAGACAAAGACGGCAATTGGGAAGTGAAAGCGGCCGGTCCCACCACCAGCATTCGCGAAGAGCCGTATCAAGGGGATATCATCAAAAAATTCGGCGTTCGAGCTGTCATCGGCAAAGGCGGTATGGGACAAAAGACGTTGAAAGCGCTTCAGGAACATGGAGCCGTTTACCTCAATGCGATTGGCGGCGCAGCGCAGTACTATGCCGATTGCATCACCCATGTGGATGGAGTCGATTTTATGGAGTTCGGAATTCCGGAAGCGATGTGGCATTTGCAGGTAAAAGGATTTGCCGCGATTGTGACAATGGATTCACATGGCAACAGCCTTCACGCCGACATCGAAAAAAGTTCGCTTGAAAAATTGGCGGAACTGAAAGAACCGGTTTTCAAATAACACAATCCTGATTGTTTGAACAACCCGAAGATCAACGTAAAACAAAATCGGGAAGGGAGTGGAGCCCGACTGACCGCCCATCAGAAACACAGAAAGGTTGGCAGGGTACCGCTCCCCTTGCCCGCAATGCACTTGGATTTCATTGCCTGAATACTGCTCCCTTGCTGTCTCCCCCTGGGGAAGCAGCTTTTTTATTGATAAATATAAAGTTCCCTACTTTTTTCTTGTTCACAGATGACGCGGAACACGCTACAATTAGATTTGAGCCGCTTTTTGCTCACCGGATTTTCCCATTTTCGCCGTGAAAAAACATCCGGGTGTGCAGCGGAAATGGCGAAACCCATCTTTTACTTTTCTCGTTTTCTCTTATGAAAAGGGGGATTTCATTTCACATGAAAAAACACTGGAAGAAATTTAGTATTTTGACTCTTTCCTTCATCACGGCCATGACGATGTTGCTACCTTCGCTTGCCTCTGCTGATGCCATTGAAGCGCAGACCGTTGTCACTTTGGGTAAAGACTTGACAGGTACGCAACGTGACAATATCTTGGCAGAAATGGGTGTCGATGAAAATTCCGGCAATGTGCGGATCGTCGATGTGACCAACCAGGAAGAACACCAATATTTAGGGAAATACTTAAGTGATAATGTCATCGGAACCAAAGCGATTTCCTCCGCTAAAATCACGATAAACAACTCCGGAGGCATCTCGGTCAAAACAAAAAACATCACCAATATCACACCCAGCATGTATGCAAATGCCGCGATCACCGCAGGTATCAAAGATGCTGATATTTATGTGACAGCTCCGTTCCGCGTATCGGGAACGGCTGGTCTGACCGGGATCATCAAAGCATTTGAAACGGCAACCGGGCAAAAAATCGATGAAAACAAAAAAGAAGTGGCCAACGAAGAAATCGTCGTCACCTCCCAGCTGGCTGACCAGATCAAAGATCCGAACAAAGCAGTGCAGTTCATCAATAAAGTAAAAGAAGAGGTCTCCGATCAAAAACCGGAAACCCCGCAGGATTATCGTGACATTATCGTTAATGTATCGAACGATTTCAATATTAACCTGAACCAGGAAACCATCAATAACCTTGTTCAATACGCACAGAACTTCAACAAACTTGGAATCGACTGGGATCAAATCAGCAGCCAATTGCAAAGCCTGCGCGGCGACATTAAGGATATCCTGAACTCGGATACGACACAGGGAATTATCGATACGATCTTTGAATGGCTGGGAGATTTCTTCAGCTCGATCGGAGAATTTTTCACCAACGCTTCGGACAAAAAGAATTAATCGAAATGAACGGGAACCACGAATCAGTGGTTCCTTTTTTATACAGAAAAAACCGCCAGCATGTCGCTGACGGCCACTTTCTTAGAAAGACAACCATTTTTTAAACATGTGTTTGGTTGCATCGCGGTTGGACTTGGCAATCGCAGTGGTAAGCGGGATGCCTTTGGGACAGGCACGAACGCAGTTTTGTGAGTTTCCGCATTCTTGCAAACCGCCTTCGCCCAGCAATGCCTCAAGGCGCTCTTCCTTGTTCATGGCCCCTGTCGGGTGGGAGTTGAAGAGCTGGACTTGTCCGACGACAAACGGACCGATAAAATCAGATTTCGTATTGACGTTTGGACAAGCTTCCAGACAGACGCCGCAGGTCATGCACTTGGACAACTCATAACGCCATTGCCGCTCGTTTTCCGCAATGCGCGGCCCCGGACCAAGATCATACGTCCCGTCGATCGGAATCCACGCTTTTACGCGTTTCAGCGCGTTAAACATGCGGCTGCGGTCGACAACCAAATCGCGTACGACCGGGAAAGTTTTCATCGGTTCAACGCGAATCGGCTGTTCCAGTTTATCGATCAAAGCCGTGCACGCCTGACGGGGTTTGCCGTTGATCACCATGGAGCACGCACCGCAAACTTCTTCCAAACAGTTGGATTCCCACTGTACCGGAGACACTTTTTCGCCTTTGGAATTGACCGGATTGCGCTGAATTTCCATTAACGCGGAAATAAGATTCATGTTTTTTCGATAAGGGATTTTAAACTCTTCTTTGTACGGCTTTCCATCCGGACCGTCCTGCCGTGTGACGATGAGGTGTACAAATTGTTGTTCGCTCATTGTTTTTTGTTCCCTCCCTTATCCACATCATAGCGACGCGGACGAGGCTTGATCAGAGAAATGTCGACCGGTTCATACTCAAATTCAGGACCTTCCGGAGTGAATTTCGCCTTGGTTGTTTTCAGCCACTCTTCATCGTTACGATCAGGGAAATCAGGTTTATAGTGAGCCCCGCGGCTTTCATTCCGGTTGTAGGCACCAATGGTGATGACGCGGGCCAGTTGCAGCATGTTCCACAGCTGGCGAGTAAACGATGCTGCGCTGTTGCTCCATTTGCTGGTATCAACCATGCTGATATTCTGATAGCGCTCCATCAGTTCCTGGATCTTTTCATCCGTTTTCTTCAAGCGGTCGTTGTAACGCACGATGGTCACGTTGTTGGTCATCCATTCGCCCAGTTCCTTGTGCAGAACATATGCATTCTCGGTCCCGTCCATTTTGAGGATGTTTTCGTATTTTTCCTCTTCGGCTTTCACTTGGGACTCAAACTGGCTGGCATCAATTGAATCAATGTGTTTGTCAAGGCCACGCACATATTCGATCGCTTTCGGGCCAGCCACCATTCCGCCGAAAATGCTGGACAGGAGCGAGTTTGCGCCCAGACGGTTCGCCCCGTGATACTGATAATCGCATTCGCCGGCTGCAAACAGGCCGGGGATGTTGGTCATTTGGTTATAATCAACCCACAATCCGCCCATCGAGTAGTGAACGGCAGGGAAAATTTTCATCGGGACTTTGCGCGGGTCCTCTCCCATGAATTTCTCATAAATCTCAATAATACCGCCGAGTTTGATATCCAATTCTTTCGGATCTTTGTGCGAGAGGTCCAGATAGACCATGTTTTCGCCGTTGATCCCCAGTTTCATATCCACACACACTTTAAAAATGGCGCGTGTGGCAATGTCACGCGGTACCAGGTTTCCATAGGCCGGATACCACTCTTCGAGGAAATACCACGGTTTTCCGTCCTTATAGGTCCAGACGCGTCCGCCTTCTCCCCGGGCCGATTCCGACATCAGGCGAAGTTTGTCATCTCCCGGAATCGCTGTCGGGTGAATCTGGATAAACTCGCCGTTGGCATAATAAGCCCCTTGCTGATAAACAGCGCTCGCCGCCGTACCGGTATTGATCATGGAGTTGGTCGATTTACCAAAGATAATTCCCGGTCCGCCGGTCGCCAGAATGACCGCATCTGCCGGGAATGCCACAATTTCACTGCTTCTTAAATTTTGCGCAACAATCCCCCGACATACTCCTGCGTCATCCTGCAAAATTCTCAGAAACTCCCAATACTCATATTTAGTAACGCGTCCTTCCACTTCGTAGCGGCGCACTTGTTCATCAAGCGCATACAAAAGCTGCTGCCCGGTGGTTGCACCCGCGTAGGCAGTACGGTGGTGTTTGGTTCCGCCAAAGCGACGGAAATCGATCAACCCTTCCGGTGTGCGGTTGAATGGCACACCCATCCGGTCCATCAGATAAATGATTCCCGGTGCCGCTTCGCACATCGCTTTTACCGGCGGTTGGTTTGCCAAAAAGTCGCCGCCGTAGATCGTATCATCGAAGTGTTCCCACGGGGAGTCCCCTTCTCCTTTGGTATTCACAGCACCATTGATGCCTCCCTGTGCACACACGGAGTGAGAGCGCTTTACGGGGACAAGGGAAAAGAGTTGAACATCGGCGCCTGCTTCAGCCGCCTTGAGCGTAGCCATTAAACCGGCCAGCCCGCCGCCTACAACAATGATTTTTTCATTCATTGGCATGTGCTCCCTTCTAATGCTGTGCCAATTGTTGGATGAATTCTGGTCTTGCAAATGCTAACAGCGAAGACACACCCATGTAGGAAACGATCACGAAAACAACGCCCCAGACCCAGGTGGATACCCTTTGTGCGCGCGGTCCGACCGTTACCCCCCAGCTGACGAGAAACGCCCACATTCCATTGCTGAAGTGGAAGACGGCGGAGATCAATCCGATCAGGTACAGGGTCAGGAAAACCGGATTTTGCAGGATCGTTGCCATGAGTTCCGCCAGTTGTTCCGCTGTCAAATGATCCAGCGCCACATGAACCCGCGTTTCCCAGACGTGCCAAATGACGAAAATCAACGTGATCACGCCGGTAACCCGTTGCAGAAGGAACATCCAGTTGCGGAATGTACCAAAGTTCCCCACATTGTTTTTCGCCCGAAAAGCGATATACAAACCGTAAATCCCGTGATACAAAAGAGGCAAGAAAATAAAAACGATTTCCAGAACAGTTAAGATGGGAATATGCCAAAGCCACTTAACCTGCTCTACAAAAGCGCCTGCCCCTTTGGTGGCGTAATAGTTGGTATACAAGTGTTCAAGTAAAAAAAAGCCCACCGGTATTACGCCCAGCAACGAGTGTATCCGACGGTTGAAAAAACTGCGTTGCGTGCTCATCTTTTGCCTCCAATCCAGGTCATAATCGCAGTAAAGAGAATTGAAAACTCTTCCAAAATAACAATAATAGAAAAGGGTTTCAACTCGGTATTTATTTTACTCCCGAAATGGAAGTACCGTCAAGGAACCATCAAGGGGGGGAAACTAGCCGCTTACCTCCAAAAATTGCCGTATTTTGGGGCCAAATTGGTTAAATTCCACCAAAAAGGCATCATGTCCGTAATATGATGAAAATTCATGGTAAACTGCGTTTTTCCCTTTATTTAAACAAAGCTGATGAAAGGAACGCTGCTGCCTGACCGGAAAATACATATCTTCCGTAATCCCGATCGTTAAGATCCTGGCGCGGATCATCTCGACTGCTTTCTCGATTCCACCGCGTCCCCGCCCGATATCATGCCCGTCCATTGCGGAAAGAAACAGGAGATAGGAATTGGCATCAAACCGGCTGACCAGTTTTTCACCTTGGTACCGCAAATAGCTCTCAACCTGCAAATAAGGATTTTCTTCTCCCTCCCGGCGGAAGCGCCGTTCAAATAAATCTTCGGTCCGGTAAGTGACCATGCCCACCATGCGTGCCGTCGATAACCCGTTGAGGGGGCCGGAACCCGGGTAATAATCCCCGCCTTGCCACTGCGGATCCAGCATGATCGCCCGGCGCCCGATTTCGTTATGAGCCATCGACAGCGAGGACAAGGTTGCCCCGGTCGCAATCGGAATGCAGGCGTCCATAAAGTCGGGGTACATCACCGCCCATTCGAGGGCCAGCATGCCTCCCATCGATCCCCCGATCACCGCTTTCACGTGTCTGATCCCCAATTTTTCAAGGCAAATGTATTGGGCCTTGACCATATCCCGGATGGTCACCTTGGGAAAACGGCTTCCATAAGGAGTGCCTGTCTCTGGATGGGGTGAGGAAGGCCCCGTGCTCCCGTTGCACCCGCCGAGCGTGTTCATGGTGATCACTGCATACCGCTGCGTGTCGATATAGCCTCCAGGCCCGATCAAGCCGTCCCACCAGCCCGGTGACTGTTCATCCCCGACGGTGTGAGTATCCCCCGTCAATGCATGACAAACGACAATCACGTTATCCTTTTCAAGCGTCCATTTTCCCGCCAGCTCGTACGCCACTTCCACCTCAGCGAGTTTTTCACCGGACTCCAATTGCAGCGAACCGATTTTTTCTGTATTTTTCCGGCTGATGGCCCGTGTCAACATCCTCATTCCTCCAATGATTTTAGGTAAAAGACCTATGTCATGAAAACAGAAAACCCTCTTCAAAAAGAAGAGGGCTTCTTTGCTCACGCTATTTATCTTCAAGCCTCTTCTCATCTCTCAGAACGATTCTGCGTTCTGCAGGAATTGGCACCAACCGCTAATGATCATAGCGAGGTTGCCGGGCTTCATCGGGCCAGTCCCTCCGCCACTCTGGATAAGAAGAATTTTCAATTTTTCTTCATTCATCATTCTGATCATATCGCCAAACTGCCCGGGTGTCAAGCTGCTGTCTCTCAATCGGAGAAATGCACTGCCTTTTCGGGAAACTCAGCCGATGATTCGCTTTTTCCTCTCTACCGATGGCGCAGCCGGGTCTTCCAGCCAGCAAAAAACCTGATGGGTGGAGGTAATCTGGGTGACCGGCGGCATTTCTTCATGACAGATATTCATGGCATGAGGACAGCGGTCGGCAAATGGACAACCGGCTGGAGGAGAGAACAAGTCGGGGGGCGAGCCGGGAATCGGTTCCAGATGCCGGTCACGCGGCAGATCCAAGCGTGGCATGGAATCAAGTAATCCCCAGGTGTAGGGATGGCGCGCATCCGCAAATATTTCTTCCACCCCGCCGGTTTCCACCAGCCGTCCCCCGTACATCACCGCAACGCGATCTGCGGTTTCCGCGACAACCCCCAGATCATGCGTGATGAGAATAATCGCCGTATCCGTTTCCCGCTGAAGTTTTTTCATCAGCTCCAGGATCTGGGCCTGAATCGTAACATCCAGTGCCGTCGTCGGTTCGTCGGCGATCAGGACTTGCGGATTGCAAGCGAGGGCCATGGCGATCATCACCCGCTGGCGCATTCCGCCGCTAAATTCGTGCGGGTATTGCGTCAATCTTTTTTCTGGATTGGGAATTCCGACCAATTTCAGCATTTCCACCGCTTTTTCTTTCGCTTCGGTCACGCCCGTCTGCTGATGCCAGCGGATCCCTTCAATAATCTGTCTTCCCACGGTCATGGTCGGATTTAAGGAAGTCATCGGATCCTGAAAAATCATCGCGATCTTTGAGCCACGGATTTGAAACATTTCCCGCTCGGAGAGTTTTGTCAAATCCTTGCCGTCAAACATGATTTTCCCCTGCTTGATCCGGCCCGGGGGATCAGGGATGAGCCGCATCAGCGACAAGGCGGTGACGCTTTTGCCGCTGCCCGATTCACCGACTACCGCCAGCATCTCCCCTTTGTGCAAGGCAAAAGTAACACCGCGGACCGCCTGCACTTCCCCGCCGTCCACCTGAAACGAAATGTGCAAATCGCTTACCTCCAAAAGCGGATTCGTCCCCATTTTTCTCTTCCTTTCTATTTGCGCATCTTCGGATCAAGCGCGTCACGCAGTCCGTCACCGAGGGCGTTAAAAGCAAGCATTGTGATACAGAGGAACAACGAGGGAAAAAAGAGGCGCCACCATTCACCGGAAAGAATCGTGATCAGTGAATCGTTGATCATCGTTCCCCAGCTGGCAATCGGTGCCTGGACACCCAATCCCAAAAAACTTAAAAACGCTTCGGCAAAGATGGCCGACGGGACGGTCAAGGTGAGCATGATGATGATCGGGCCCATGGCATTCGGAATCAGATGCTTGAACAAAATCCGTTTTGTACCGGCTCCGAGAGTCCGGGCGGCCAGCACAAACTCCTGTTCTTTCAACTGAAGAACCTGTCCCCTTACCAAGCGGGCCATATTCAGCCATCCGGTCACGGTCAGCGCGAGAATAATCGTTCCCAACCCCGGCGGCATGACCACCATGAGCAAAATGACCGTCAATAAATAAGGCAGTCCCCATAAAATATCAACGATTCGCATCATCACTTCATCGGTTCTCCCTCCCCGATAACCGGCAATCCCTCCATAGATCACCCCGATCAGCAGATCGATCAATGCGGCCATCAGCCCGATCGTCAGGGAGATTCGTCCCCCTTCGCAGACGCGGACAAAAACATCCCGCCCCAAATCGTCCGTCCCGAACCAATGCTCGCCGGAAGGTTCCAGATTGATGCCGTCTTTCAAGTTTTGATCACTGTAATCATAAGGGGAGATCATCGGACCGAAAATGGACATCAGGGCGATCAGCAATATCAGGACAAGTCCGGTCATCGCCAGAATGTTTTTTCTCAGCCTCCGCCAAACATCCTGCCAATAGGTTGTATGCGGGCGGCTGATCTTTTCCAGTTCGGTACGCGACCGGACAGAGGGAAGAAAACGCGTTTGATCGGTTGCCGGTTCCACTTTACCTCTCCCCCTTTTTCGTGATCTGAATCCGCGGATCAATCCAGCCGTAAGCGAGATCCACCAGAAAGTTGACAAAGATGAGCAAGGCGGAATAAAACAGGGTGATGCCCATGATCATCGGATAATCGCGATTGGAAATGCTGTCGACAAAATACCGGCCGATTCCCGGCATGGAAAAAATGTTTTCAATTACAAAGCTGCCTGTCAATACCCCTACGGAAATCGGGCCGAGAATTGTCACCACCGGCAAGATGGAATTGCGCAGGGTATGCCGCAAAATCACCCGGCCGGGTGGCAGCCCTTTGGCCCGGGCGGTCCGGATATAATCCTGGGTCAGCACTTCCACCATGCTCGCGCGCATTAACCGCGTTATGGTCGCCAGCGGTAAGGCCGCCAGGGTGATGGTCGGCATGATGGTCGAGGTGAATCCCTCCCATCTGGCCACGGGCAGCAATTCCCATTCGACTCCCAGATACTTCTGGAGCAGGGGAGCCAACACAAAACTGGGAATCGAAATCCCCAGGACGGCCATAACCATTGCCGCATAGTCCGTCAGGCGATTTTGCCGAAGGGCGGCCACTGCGCCGAGAATGACGCCGGCAATGATGGCCACGACCAGCGCTTGTGCTCCCAGTTGCGCGGAAACCGGAAAACCGTCGGCAATAATGTCATTCACCGTCCGGGTCTGATCTTTTATCGAAAATCCCAAATCAAAGGTGAGTAAATCCTTCATATACACCAAATATTGAACCGAAACGGGTTCATCCAGGTGATAGTACGCCCGCAGGTTGTGAAGCACTTCTTCCGGAAGTTTTTTATCGCTTGAAAAAGGGTCTCCCGGAATCGCTTTCATCATGAGAAAGGTGATGGTCGCAATCACCCACAGCGTAACCACCATCTGAACAATGCGGCCCAAAATGTAGCGCAGCAAGCTTTCCACCTCCAAGGCAACGGGCATCTGAATAAAAAAATATTTTCATATATAATGCAATTTCTTAATCATTTTAATCATCCCTTAAACAATTGTTTTCAGTCAAGCCGATTCCATAAAAAAACCGGCAGGTTCACCTGCAACCAGGTGAATGCCGGTCAAATGATCTTTACACAACGGAAGGGTTTAATTCTTTTTTTCCCGACGCCGTTTCCTCGTGCCCATCCAGCCCAAACGCAGTGTGAAGCCGCTGAACCGCCGTTTTTGCAAGTTCACGGTCAATTACGCACGAGATTTTGATTTCAGATGTGGAAACCATTTTGACCCGGACTCCGGCTTCACTCAAGCAGGAAAACATTTTGGCGGCAACCCCCGGCTTGGTCATCATGCCTACCCCTACCGCCGATACCTTGGCCAAACCGGACTCCGCCAAAATTTTGACAAAGTTCAGCTCCTCTTTAGCGCTTTGCAGAACCCGCTCTGCTTCCGCTCCCTCGTTTTCGGCGACGCTGAAGGCGACATCGATGGTTTCCTGATCATGTTCACTTTGCACGATAATATCCACATTGATGTGCGCGTCGGCCAGAAGACTGAACAACCGGGTTAATGTATGTTCATGGTTGGGCAATCCCAATACTTTAATCCTGGCCACATTGAGATCGTGAGCGATCCCTCTCACATTTAATTCCTGTTCCATTGTGCTTTCCTCCTTCACCCAAGTTCCCGGTTCATCGACAAAGCTGGAGCGCACGATCAGATCAACCTGATTGATGAGCGCTGCCTCGACGGAACGGGGATGCAGCACCCCCGCGCCCAAATGCGCCAGCTCCAGCATCTCTTCATACGAGATCTCTTCCATCTTTCTCGCGCTGGGAACAATCCGGGGATCAGCCGTAAAGACGCCGGTGACATCAGTATAAATCTCGCAATACTCTGCTTTCAGGGCCGCCGCCAAGACCACCGCGGTCGTGTCGGAACCTCCGCGCCCGAGCGTCGTGATCTCGCTGTTTGGGGAGAGCCCCTGGAAACCGGCCACGACAACCACTTCGCCCCGATTCAGGCAGTTCAGAATCGCATCCGTGTTCACATGGCGAACCATCGCTTTCCCGTGAACGTGATCGGTTTCAATCCCGGCCTGCCATCCCGTCATCGAACGGGCCTTCAGCCCCTTTTCCTGCAGTGCCATCGACAGCAAGGCGATGCTCACTTGCTCCCCCGTCGTCAAGAGCATGTCCATCTCCCTAGGTGAAGGATTTTCACTGATTTCTTTCGCCATTGCGACAAGCTGGTCTGTTGATTTCCCCATGGCCGAAACCACGACTACGCACTGGTGTCCTTTTGCCGCCGTTTTCGCAACGATCTCTGCCACGGCACGAATGCGCTCGATGCTGCCGACTGAGGTGCCGCCAAATTTTTGCACGACGATGCTCATTGTTCCTCTCCTCTCTGCTCGGTACTCGCTCATCCACTACTCTCCTGAAAAAAAAAACAGAAGGCCACAGCAGAGAGTCGCTAGCTGTCGCCTTGTACCTACCAATGCTCCAGTTCGCTCGTTCCCTGCGGATTAGCGCTCCACAAAAGCAGTGGCTTCTGTGACAATACCGCCCCTGTTCGGGCACGGTACCAGCCTGCTTCGGGCCGGCAACCCAAAACAAACTTCGGCGGCATTTTCCTTTCCCTGTCCTTCCTCGTCCCCGAACTCCAGACAAGTACTGATAAAAGCCGCACCTCTATTCCACATGATCAGCGAGTCATTTCATTTCAATTGTTGTTCAGATGATAACATATCCAATATTTATACGCAATAATAGAATTTTGGTCTCATTTATTTCCTTTTCCCTGTCGATCCCATCAGCGGCGCTCACGTGCAAACGGCAGCAAATATCACCGCAGAATGTTTGGATCGGGGCAAGTCTCAAGCGATTTTGCAAGATGCTTTTCCATGAAAGCAACTTTCGGTTCCGGTTTCAGGGCCGCCTCCAATCACCGGCGCTCGATTTTTTCCGGCAGCATGTGTGTCCACGAGTGATCCTCAGCAAAAATGAATAATCATGCACATCATCTTATAAAAGCTGCACTCACCTAACTGCTCCGGCTCTCATTTCCCCCTTCCAATCCTCCTCGATCCGCTTTGCCGTCCGAATACCACCCAATGCGGCAAAGGAAGGATCTTCGGCAAAATCGGCCACAGAACTCGTATAGTAAAGCCCTTTTATCTGCCGGTCCCGGATCGGATCGTGGAACCGGGGCCGGAAACGACGGACCATTTTCCCGGGCGATACCGCCTCCTGCGTACCAATCCGTAAATCCAACTCATCCGGCCCATATACCTCTTCCACTTCCAAGGATTCCTCCAATCCTTTCAACCCCCACACCTTTTCCAGCAGAAAAAGCAAAAGATCGCGATAAGCGGTGTAAGACGGCTTCTCATTGTCCATCTTCCGAAGCGGCACGTTCACCTTCACATGCAAACGGCTTTCCGTCGCCACTCTCCCCTGTCCGGAAGCAGATGGATTCCCCACATAGATAATGGGCGACTCCGTCCATCTTTGCTGATCAAACAAGTCAATATCATGCCGCCAGTAATCGCTCGGATAAAAATAATTGTGATGGTGCAAAAAAGGAAACGGCTGCTTGACGCCCCACAGGCAGAGAAAAGCGGAACTGCCCGGCTGGTCTGAGTGCTTGACCTTCGTTCGTTCGAGCAATTCCGTTTGTGTCTGTATATTGTCAACGGCGGAAACCACCAATTGCGCGCTCCAGTTCTCTTCTTTTGCCCGGACCCCTGCCACATGGCTGCCGGAGACAAGAATCCTTTCCACCGGACAGTTCAGATGAATCGCAACCCCCAGCGATCTGGCCCGTTTCTCCAACAGCTCAATCAACCGGCCGCTCCCCCCTTCCACAAAACAGGTTCCTTGCACCAGATGCAAATAAGCGATAAAGGAAAGAAACGAAGGGGCTTCATAGGGTGAAACCCGGCCGCCGGTCACCAAGCGATTCATCATGGCAATCAAACGGGGATCTGAGAAAAAGCGGCGATGAAACGAGTCGAGGGAAACAAAAGGATGAATGGAAAACCACGCTTTGAGCCACTTCGCCGAAAACCGTTTACCGCCCTGCCCTCCGCTCTCTTCCAGCATCCACTCTTCCACCGTCTCATAGAGCCGGCCTGTTTCTGTGAGATAATCGAGAAACCCCTGCCGGTCCTCCGGTGAAAACCCGTCCAGCTGTTCAGCCATAATATCAGGGTCTGCCGATAAATCAACAATGGTTTTGTTATAAAAAAAATGGCGGCTGTTGACCTCAAGCGGAACAAAGGGCAATGGCTCAGACTCTCCTGACTGACGCATGAAGCGTTCAAAAACCCAGGGCATCAGAACCGTTGAGGAACCCGTATCGAAAAAGTAATCCCCCGCCTGCACAGAGCGAAATCTCCCGCCCAAGGCCGCTTCTTTTTCAAAGAGCGTCACTTTTACTCCGCGGGCGGCTAACTGGATGGCCGTAACAAGTCCCGCTACTCCCCCTCCGATCACCACTCCCGTTCTCATCATTCTTTCCTTCCTTTCCTGCATAGTCGATGAGTTCAAGATAGAAAATTTATCATATCCTCTTATGGCGTTCTGCAAAAAGCAAAAAAAACCTTCGCCTGGGCAACCCTCTCCATAAAGCAAAAAAGACCGCTATGCAAAGTTGAACATAACGATCGTTGGATTTGGCTTTCCGTTATTTAAACAAATCTGTCAATTGCCCCAACTGGCTTTCGATGCGGTCCAGCTGTTTTTGAATCTGCTGGAACCGGATATTCACTTCCTGGCGCACTTCATGAAGTTGTCTGGCAATCAGGGCGATATTGGTCTCCACATATTCAGAGTTAAAACTGTCGAAATTTCGCGTTTTCTGTCTGTTCCCGGTTTTGCTTTGCCTGGAATCTGCCTGCAGATAAGCAAAAACATCCTGCGCGGTTCGCACCATTGCCGCCCCCAGCCGCTCTGCCATGTTCATCACATGGGAACGAACGATTTTATAATCATTTTCCTCCAGGCATACCTGAAACAAAGCATTGATCACACCGTTGGAGAAAGCATAATTTTTTTTCAGATCATAAACCAACTGGCCCAGCGGTTTGGCAACAGGCTGTCCGCCTGTGAACTGGCCCAAAAATTCAAGCGGATCCATCGTCTCCAGTTTATGTAGCTGCTTATCTGATCCTGTCATGGCAACCTCCCGGCAAAATGGTTTAATTCTATTATACCAGCGGGCAAAAGGAAAAAGTTTCAGAAATTGAAATTGATCCCCTAAAAAAAAGATATAGCAAATGTAAAAATGATACAAGTTATCAAAAAAATAATCATAAAATGTTTGAAATAAAAAAGTCCCGCCCCTTGCGATGCAAAGAGCAGGTTACTCTGTATTGCGCAGTGATTCCTTGATCGTATGCGCCAGCTTATCCCCGATTCCCGCTTTGCGAAACTCCTCGACGGATGCTTCCCTCATTTTAGCGATGGAGCCAAAATGACGATACAGTTGCTGCTTCCGCTTGGGCCCAATTCCGGGAATCTTGTCCAGTGCCGATTCGAGCAGGTGTTTCCCCCTCGTCTGCCGGTGGAAGGTGATGGCAAAGCGGTGAACCTCTTCCTGAATGCGCCCGATCAGATAAAATTCTTGACTCCCCCGCTTTAAATTCACATTTTGCGGCGGATCCCCGGCGATTAGCCCCGCCGTCCGGTGTTTGTCGTCTTTTACCATACCGGCCAACGGAATATAAAGGCCGAGCTCGTTTTCAAGCACATCACGCGCCGCGTTGATCTGTCCCTTTCCGCCATCGACCAGAATCAGATCCGGCAACGGAAGATTTTCCTTCAACACGCGGGTATAGCGCCGCCGGATCACTTCCCGCATCGTTTTCACATCATCCGGCTGGTCGACTGTGCGGATTTTAAACTTTCGGTACTCCTTTTTCGCCGGTTTTCCGTCAATGAAGCACACCATCGCTGAAACGGGATCGGTTCCCTGAATGTTGGAGTTGTCAAAAGCTTCAATGCGGCGCGGCAATCCGATGCCAAGAACTTCTGCCAAATTCTCCAGGGCGCGGACGGTTTTCTCTTCGTCTCTTTCCATCAGTTGGAACCGCTCCTTGAGAGCGATCCGTGCATTTTCCATCGCCATGTTCACCAGATTTGCCTTCACCCCGCGCTGCGGAATCTGCACGTGAACCTCGGGCAAAAGACCCTGTAACAGTTCGAGATCGATTCCCTGTGGCAGGTGAATCTCCTTCGGCAGGCCGGGCATTTCGTGGTAAAACTGGGCGACAAACGTCAAAAAATCCTCTTCCGGCTCTTGATGGTGAGGGAAAATGGAAACTTCGCGCTCGATCAATTTCCCCTGGCGCACGAAAAAGACCTGAACACACATAAGCCCCTTTTCGGCCGCATAACCAAACACGTCACGATCAATTTGATCCTGAAAGACAATGTTTTGCTTCTCCATCGTCGCCTCAATATCCCGGAGCAGATCCCGGTACTCTTTGGCCCGCTCAAACTCCAGCCTTTCGGCTGCTTCTTCCATCTTTTTCTTCAGCTCCCGCTTCAGTTCCGGATAACCGCCGTTCAAAAAGCGGGTAATCTTTTGAGTGATCGCTTCATACTCCTCTTTATTCACTTCAAATTCACAGGGAGCCAAGCATTGCCCCATATGGTAATACAAACAAACGCGTTTGGGAATCGTTTTGCACTTTCTGAGCGGAAACAAGCGATCAAGTAATTTTTTGGTGTGCTGCGCCGCCCCTGCATGGGGATAAGGGCCAAAATACCGTGAACCGTCTTTCTTCAGATTTCGCGTCACTTCCAGGCGCGGGTGACGCTCCTTGGTCAGGCGCAGGTAAGGGTAAGACTTGTCATCCTTCAGCATGATATTGTAACGCGGCCGGTGCTTCTTGATCAGATTGCACTCCAAGATGAGAGCTTCCAGAGGGCTGCCGGTCACGATATATTCAAAATCGGCGATATCCATGACCAATCGTTGCGTTTTTCCGTCATGACTGCCGGTAAAGTAAGAACGAACCCGGTTTTTCAAGCTCTTTGCCTTGCCGACATAAATAATTTCCCCATCTTTATTTTTCATCAGGTAGCATCCCGGTTGCTCGGGCAAAAGAGCCAGCTTATCCTGAATCAGTCCCATGATACCCCTCTTTCAACATATAAAAAACTTTAAAATATTATTGGTTATCTAGATATGCAAACATGGTATATTTATCTTATCTTAACTAAAGGAGGAATTTTCTTCGTGTTACGTTTTTCCGATATTCTGCGTCAGCACGGAGTCAAAGTATGGCTCTCCAACCTGGTCGGATCGCTTGCGGTCGGCATTGTTGGAGCCTTTATTTTTGTTCTCTTCTTCTTTGCGCTCATGATTGTCGGCGGTGCTCTCCTGGTCGGATCACTGCCATCGGGAATCAGTCTGGACACCATGACCGGTGACGAGATCATCCCGATGCTCGATTCCTTTTTCTCGTCCGGCACGTTATTGATCCTGCTCCTGTTTCTGCTCATCGGCGGGATTTTGTACTTGCTTCTCGAAGCATTTCAAAACGCCGGGTCGATCAGCGTCGCCGTCCAGGCTGTCGCGGAAAACAAATCAGACATCTCTACATATTTCAGCAAAGGCTTCAAATACATGCTGAAAGCCTTTCTCGTATACCTCTTGTCTAGTTTAGCATATCTCGTGCCAGGCTTGCTGCTGTTAATCGGAATTATCGCAGCCGGGATGAATTCGCCTGTCATCGGCGCATTATTGATTCTGATCGGACTGATCGGTTTCTTCATTTTGGGCCTGGCCTTCATGCATGCTCCCTATATTCTGATCAGCGAAGATACTGACGTGATCTTATCACTCAAAAAATCCTTCCGGCTTTTCACCAAAGCGTTCGGCCGGGTGTTTGGAAGTTTCTTCTTCGCCATGTTGTTGACTGTTGCAATCGTGGTTGTTTACTTACTGGTCAGCTTTGTCTTCGTCTTTCTCGGAAATTCGGGAAATCAGGGTGTGCTCGCTGTGATGGAGCTGATTCAGTTCCTGCTCCAGATCGCAATCACTCCGTTCATCATGATGATCATCACTTTGATGATCGCCTATCGATATCATAAATATTTGCGCCCATTGATTGTCAATGTGGAGGCCGAACCTGCCGCCCCGGCAACAGACGATGCGGATGTTTCCTTTTCCATTAAGAAATCTGATCCGGATTCCCCGTCAACCGAGCGCAAAGACGATGAATAGTAAAATGCCACCAGCTTGGCTCTGGTGGCATTTTTTCTTATAAATCGCTTTTGTTCCGGTTTAGATGTGCTCTTTAATCCAGGCAACCAGTTGTTCTTTCGGTTGCAGCCCGACGGCTTTGGAAACCATTTCGCCGTTTTTGAAGAGCATCAGGGTCGGAATGCTCATTACCCCGAACTTGCCGGCTGTTTCCGGGCTGTTATCCACATTCACTTTTACGATTTTCACCTGATCGCCCATTTCACCGTCCACTTCTTCCAGGATCGGAGCCAACATGCGGCACGGACCGCACCATGGTGCCCAAAAATCGACCAACACCGAACCGGCATCAGCAGATTCGACTTCTTTATTAAAAGTTTGATCTGTAATTTCTACAATAGCCATTTGAAAAATCCTCCTCATAATCTGTTGCAAACCTGCAAACCGAACAAGCCATATAGACTGTTCTACAGAGATAGTATACCACTTGAAAAAAAAAAGTTACAACCATTCCAGACGGTGACAATACAGCAAAGAGCACAATAATCATATTGTGCTCCAGCTTGCGAATGATTGCTGATGATTTTTAATTCTGGGCGAGCAGTTTTTTAAACTCCTCTGTCAACAGAGGGACCACTTCAAACAAATCGCCGACGATCCCGTAATCAGCCACCTGGAATATCGGTGCTTCCGGATCTTTGTTGATGGCCACGATCACTTTGGAGTTTGACATGCCCGCCAGATGCTGAATCGCCCCGGAAATTCCGCATGCAATGTACAAATCAGGTGTAACCACTTTCCCGGTCTGCCCGATCTGCAGGGCATAATCACAATAACCGGAATCGCAGGCACCGCGCGAAGCCCCGACAGCACCTCCGAGAAGGCTGGCCAATTCCTCCAGCGGCTTGAAACCGTCTGCGCTTTTGACACCGCGCCCGCCAGAAACAATGATTCTTGCTTCGGAAAGATCGACTCCGTCAGTCGATTTTTTAACCACATCTTTTACAATGGTGCGCAAGAGATCAGCCGGTACATCTACTCGCAATTCCTCAACGTTGGCCTTGCGCCCTGAATCCGCTTCTCCCTTTTCAATATTGTTGGGCCGAAGCGTGGCAAAAACCGTACCTTCTTTGAACACTTTCTTCACAAACGCTTTTCCGGCATAGATCGGCCGGGTAAAGACGATTCGTCCTTCTTCAAGCTCAACTCTGGTCACGTCGGAAACAAGCCCCAATCCCAAGCGTGCCGCAATTCGCGGGGACAGATCTTTGCCGACGGCGGTATGCCCGGTGAAGATCACATCCGGGTTTATATGTTCAATCACCTTTTTAAAGGCGGCGAAATAACCATCGGTCGTATACTGATCCAATTCATGATTGGTAACGACGAGTACTTTGTCAGCCCCATGCTCGGCAAGCGGATCAACCAGGTCTTTGGCAAAGCTGCCAAACACGGCGGCTGTCACGCTCCCTCCTTCTGCCACTTTACGGGCTGCCGCCAGGGATTCCAGACTCACGTTGCGCAATTTGCCATCGCGGACATCGGCCAACACAAGTACGTTTCTGCTCATGAATTCGTTCCCCCTCGCTGTTAAATCACTTTCGCTTCGTTCCTAAGCAGTTGAACCAGTTCTTTTGCTTGGTCTTTAATATCCCCTTGCAGGATTTTCCCCGCTTGTTTTTTCGGCGGAAGGAAGACATCGATCGTTTCCGTTTTGGCAGCGATCTCTTCTTCGTCCAGATCGAGATCATCCAATTCCAAGCGCGTAAGCGGTTTCTTTTTTGCTTTCATAATTCCCGGAAGCGAAGGATAACGCGGGTCGTTCAGCCCCTGTTGGGCCGTGACCAGGATCGGAAGACTGGAGTCAATCAGCTCGACATCCCCCTCCACATCTTTTTCCACCGACACTTTGTTCCCATCGATATCCAGCTTGGTAATAGTGGAAATATGGGGGATTTCCAAAAGCTCTGCCAAACGCGGCCCCACTTGTGCCGAGCCGTCATCCACGGCCATATAACCGCACAGGATAATATCGAAGGCGAGATCCTCTTCCTTGATGGTGGCAGCCAGGATTTTTGCAATGGTATGTTCATCCGGCTCTTCTTCCAATTCTTCGATGTCCACGATCACCCCTTTGTCAGCACCCATCGCCATCGCCGTGCGCAAAGCTTGTTCCGCGCGCTCCGGCCCGATCGTGATCACCGTCACCTCGCCGCCGTGCTTCTCCTTGAGGCGAATGGCTTCTTCCACGGCATATTCATCATAAGGGTTGATGACAAACTCCACCCCGTCTTCGCTGATGCGGCCATTCTCAATGGTAATGCGCTCTTCGGTGTCAAAAGTCTGTTTGAGGCAAACAAGGATGTTCATGGTTACTCTCCCCCTAACCTTACGCGAAGATTTTCTTTAATCCCCCATACCAGAGATGAACAAACGGTGAATCTCATCCACTTGATCGAGCAAACTGTATTTATGGTTGTTCATAATCCATGATGTCACCGTCTCATCCAACGTCCCGAAAATCATTTTCCTTGTGATGCGCACATCGAGATCGCTGCGGAAAATGCCTGTTTCGATACCACGCTCGATGATCTGGTCAATCACATTCAAATACCTTTTCAAGATCTCCCCAATCCCCTTGCGCACTTCAGGATTGGACTGCCTCAATTCGATCTGGGTGACAAGGGCGAGCTCATGATCCCGCTCCAAATGCTGAAAATGAAGTTGAATCAGTTTATAGAGCTGATCTGAGGGGGATTTAATCTGTTTGAGCTCCTCTTCAACCTTGGTGATGAAAGAACCCATTTTTTCACTGAACAAAGAGATCAGTACATCATCTTTGTTTTCAAAGTATAAGTAAATGGTACCGTCTGCCACCTTGGCTTCACGGGCGATCTTTGACACCTGTGCATTGTGATAGCCATATTTCGCGATCACGCGAATGGCAGCCTCAATGATCGCTTCATACTTTTCTCCGGTCCGTTTAGCCATGGCTCAAATCCTCTCAGTATTTTACGATGAATGACTATTCATTCAATTTAAGTTTAGGTTAATACTTCCCAATTGTCAATGCATTTATACACATTTTACAGGTTATAATTAAACGTATTATTTGACTTTTCCTTCCGGCATTTTCTGGAATTACTGCGCTTTTTGTTGCAACTTCACTTTTTCCTCTTCAACCAAAACGCGGCGCAATACTTTGCCAACGGAAGATTTGGGCAGTTCATCGCGGAATTCATACAAACGCGGAACCTTGTAACTGGCAAGTCGGGCCCGGCAAAACTGGTTCAGCTCATCTTCCGTCACCTGCTGTCCTTTTTTCAGCACGATGAAAGCTTTCACCGTCTCCCCCCGATACGGGTCGGGCACACCGACAACCGACGCCTCTTCAATCGCCGGATGCTCAAAAAGGATTTCCTCCACTTCGCGCGGATAGATATTGAAGCCGCCGGCAATGATCGTATCCTTCTTCCGGTCGATAATATAAAAGTAGCCGTCTTCATCCATGCGCCCGATATCTCCCGTGCTTAACCAGCCGTCTTTCAATACTTGCTTTGTCTCTTCCGGCCGGTTCCAATATCCTTTCATCACCTGAGGCCCTTTCACTTGCAACTCTCCCACTTCTCCGGGCCGCAGCACCTCGCCAGTCTCGGGATCTACAATGCGCGCATCCGTATCCGGCCATGGCAACCCGATCGTCGAATTTTTCACGCGTTCCCAGACGAGATTGGAATGGGTCACAGGTGAAGTTTCCGTCATTCCGTAACCTTCCAGCAGCCTTCCTCCGGTCAGCTTTTCAAACTGTTCCTGCACTTCGACCGGCAGTGGGGCAGACCCGCTGAGACATGCCTCGATCGACGACAGATCGTACTGATCAATTGAGGGATGATTGATCAGCCCCACATACATGGTTGGTGCCCCGGGAAAATATGTAGGTCGGTATTTGTTAATTAATTGCAAAATCAAATCTCTGTCAAACTTGGGCACCAAAATAATGGTGGATGCCAGCCGAATTGCAAAATTCATCACCACCGTCATGCCATAGACATGAAAGAACGGCAAAGCGCCCAGGATCTTGTCCTTTCCCCTTTTCGCTTTGTACAGCCATGCTTCCGCCTGTAAACAATTGACGACCAAATTGCGATGGGTCAGCATGGCGCCTTTGGCCAAGCCCGTCGTTCCGCCGGTATATTGCAACAGGGCCAGGTCGTCCCCCGACTCGTACACGGCATCAACCGGCTTGGGAAGCGCTTTCTTTAGCAGCCTGACAAAAGAATGAACGTGATCGTTGTATTCCACCTTGACCGATGTCCCATCTATTTTTGATTTTAACGCAAACAGCCAATTTTTCGGGAACGGAAGATAATCTTTGATCCCGGTCACAATGATTCTTTTCAGTTCAGTGACCGGTTCTACTTCCCTGACCTTCGGCAGGACGGCATCAAGACAAACAATCGTTTCGGTCCCAGAATCCTTTAATTGATGCTCCAACTCTTTTCGCATATAGAGCGGGTTGATCTGGACGACGACTGCTCCCAAAAAAAGCGTCGCATAATAGGCGATAATCGCCTGGGGTGAATTGGGAAGCATGATGCCGACCCGCTCTCCTCTTTTAACCCCCAATGATTTCAAGGCATTTGCAAAGCGGTATACCTGGTCGAGCAGCTGACTGAAAGTGAGGCGTTTTCCCAAAAAAATAACTGCATCGCGATCAGGAAAATCCTTAGCCGCGTCAATTAAGAAGCGGGTAATGGGGATATCGGGATAATTCAGTTTAGCCGGCACCTCTGGAGGATAATGCTTGAGCCAAATTCTTTCTGTCCCAGCCATGAGAACGCCCTCCTTTGCTGACTGAACAGTCATTCAAGAATGGGGTATAACTATTTAGAATATATTTTATGATCACTCAAAATTATTTTATCTAATTTTCCCGCTTTTTTAAACCTCAATTTTATGTTCTGCCGAAAATGAAAAAGGGATTTGCATGCGATATTCCGTCTTCACCACTATATGTTTGCAATCCATCCAATGATATGCTTGAAATGCCGGGACACGATCAAGAATGCCGGCTCAATCCCGGAATGAAAACTTAAGCATTGATCAGGGAGCGAGTGCACCACGCGCCGATCTGAAACCAATTTTTAAGAAAACGGGGGAAAGAGATGTATTTCAAAATTTTAAAATGGCTGGGATATCTCATTATGATTATGGCTGTATGCATCGCTGCCATCTTATTTCTCGTCAGTCATGACCCTGAAGTATTGCAAAAACTGAGTTATGATATGTTAATTTTGGGCTTGATCGGCTGTGCTTTGGTCTATTTCAGCCTGTTTGGGCAGCGCTTTCCTCAGTTCCATTCCCATATCGAAAGAATTGCCACGATCTCTTTGTTAATCATTTCATTACTTTTAATCAAGCCGGATGGAGAAGTGATTGCTTCGGTCATTTCCGCGATTGTCACCGCTTTAACCTTTGTCATCGGTCTCTACTTTAACACCCGGATCATCAACGAATCCAACCAAAACAGGCATGCAAAAGATATCCTCATGAACAGCCTGAAATGGGAACGGTTCATTCATGATCACCTCTGGCTTCTGCCTGACCAGATCCTCCAAGATGTCCTGGACATCCGGCAGATGTTGCACTCCATTGATCTGAAACTGCACGATCCTGCCTCCGCACAAACAAATGAGATGTCAGAAGAGTTAAAAAATGATCTCCATTCCTTGCACGAAAAGATCGGACTCCTCTTTCTTCACATACGGTCAGATTTACAAATTCCAACCTCAGAAGCGTCTGTCTCCGTTCTGACCAGGCAAGCATCCGACAGGAGCAAAGGCGTCTGAAATGACGATCGCAAGGCAAATGCCAAACCGGCGCGGGAATCCGAAGTCTCTCATAACCGGGAAGTTTCGCATAGCGTTGCCTCGTTCTGTGTTAAACTGAATCCTGTAGCCGAAACAACGAAATGAACTCAGCAGATGGCAACTTCCAAGGAAGCGATTTTTGACAGGGGCACCTGCTTCGTTCCAACTTTCTAATCCATACCTTAAGCTGAATTAAAAGGAGCTATGATATGAACTACGATGTTATTGTCATTGGCGGCGGCCCCGCCGGTTTGATGGCAAGCGCCTCGGCTGGAATGCACGGGGCCAGGGTCCTGCTGTTGGATAAAGGCGAAAAACTGGGTAAAAAGCTGGCCATTTCCGGTGGCGGGCGGTGCAATGTGACAAACAATAAAGAAATTGATGAACTGATCCGGAATATTCCCGGAAACGGGCGCTTTTTGTACAGCGTCTTTTCCATTTTTAACAACCGTGACATCATCCGCTTTTTTGAAGATTTGGGGGTCAGTCTGAAAGAGGAGGACAACGGGCGGATGTTTCCGGTCACAGACAGCGCCAAATCGGTAGTCCAGGCTTTTATCAAAAAAGTGAAAGCCGTCGGCACGGAAATTCGCGTCAATCTGCCGGTCAAGCGCATCCTTTATGAAGGGGGGAAAGTAAAAGGCGTTGAATGCCGGAACGGGCAATCTTTTTTTGCCCCTGCCGTCATCGTGGCGACAGGCGGGAAAGCCGCCTCCCATACCGGTTCGACCGGTGACGGATATGCGTGGGCAACCGAAGCGGGCCACACGATTACCGAACTTTTTCCCACTGAAGTCCCGCTTACGTCCGCGGAACCCCTGATTAAAAACAAAATATTGCAGGGCTTGTCCCTTCGCGATGTAGTGTTAACCGTCTACAACCCAAAGGGAAAAAAACTGGTCGAACATCGCGGTGATGTCCTCTTCACCCATTTCGGGCTCTCCGGTCCCGCCGCGCTTCGCTGCAGCCAGTTTGTCGTGAAAGCACTGAAGAAATTCGGAACGCCTTCCATCCCTTTGGCAATCAATCTTTTTCCGGATGTCAGACCTAATCAACTGGAACAAGAGTGGGGAAAAGTTTGCCGAAAACAGCCCAAAAAAACCGTGCGCAACGCCCTGAAACCCTTTCTTCCCGACCGGATGATCCCTGTGCTCACCGAGCGGGCGGAGATTTCCGGGGACTTGACCTGCTCCCATCTCTCCCGTGAACAGCTGGAAAAACTCTGCCAGACAGCCCGGCATTTTACCCTGGCCATCAACGGAACATTGTCCCTGGAAAAAGCATTTGTCACCGGGGGCGGCGTCCATGTAAAAGAAATTGATCCCAAAACGATGCAATCCAAAAAAATGCAAGGCTTATATTTTTGCGGCGAAATTCTGGACATTCATGGCTATACCGGCGGTTATAACATCACAGCTGCCACCTGCACGGGATATGTCGCCGGAAAAAGCGCCGCGGAGCAGGTGATCGGGCAGCGGGCATCCCTATCATGACTTGACATGAAACCGAAGAAATCCGCCTCCTCTGACCAGACATCCGCTATCACGAAAAAGGAGACAAATGGAAGAGTCCTTTTCCCTTTTTTCCTGAAACGGGCTCTCATATAATAATAGAGAAGCACTCATCAATGGCAGGAGTGAATGGAAGTGAAAACAACTTGGTTGAAACGTTGCGGTTTCTGTTTGGCAGCCGCCGGTTTATCTTTGACTCTGGCTTTTGGTTCAATCTCTGATGCACATGCTGCGGCAGAGTATGTAAATCCGCACAGTGACGAGATTCAGTTTGAGGGTACCTGCGGATGGATCAACGGAGGAAAATATTTCGATTTTGACGGTAAAGACGACAACATCACCGGAAAACTCTTTTTCAACAAAGAGGGAGTGGCCGAAGTCATTTTTGACATTTATGATGAGCACGGAAACTTGGTGCGCACCCATCACAAGCTGGCCACAGAACCGCCAAATCCAAGCGGGAGTGATTTTGTCGGCTACAACTTTTATCCCAAACTCAAGGCAGGAAAATACCGGATCATGGTAAAACGGACAACCGGCCTGGGCATGGGCTGGGTTAACTATTAACCAATCCCCGTAACATTTCCCCCGGGAGGATGATCAGCGTTTGGCCGTAAAAAGGAAGCATGGGAAACTGCCGATGCCGTTATCCCTCTTCCTTTTCGTTAATGAAGGTCAATCTGCGATAATCCTCCCCTTTTCATTTTCTCCCTGCAATGCCTTCCTTTTTAGATACTGCAAGCGGAAAAATATTAAATCTCTTCTTGCAATTTCATCGTTTCCTGTTTCTTCCAATCGAATCGTTGTCTTAAACCTCCCTCTCTTTTTTTAAATCTTACCGTTCATACCTGTGCAATCTGATTAAATACGGATTTTTAAATTCATTTTTTTTAAAAACATCAAATTTGAACCTCTTTTTCGTCTAAAATATAGACAAACGAAACAGGAACCAATATGATAAAAGCGGAGAGGTGATTTTAAGTGAATGCACAAGATTTGAAAGCCTTGGGCGAAGCTCTCCGAAGAATCCGAAAGGAAAAAGGGTTCCGTCTCAAGGACTTGGAAGATCATCGCATCTCCTTCGCCACCATCAGCAGCATTGAACGCGGTGTTCCAACAGTCAAACCGCAAAATCGCATTTACTACTGCCAAAAACTCGGGTTTGATATTGAGGATCTTCCTTCACTCATCAATAAAGAACGGGAAAACCGAAGCCAGATCGAAAACCTGTTGTTTCTGATCGAAACCTGCATCAATCTCGATTGCGACGGTGCCCTGGAACGGTTGCGCATGTTGCAACAAGAGAGCAAGGGGCAGTTTATGGATATCATCCTTTACTTAAAAGGTTTATGTTACATGAAGAAAAATAACTTAAAAGCAGCAGAAAAATATATAAACCAAGCAATCGAATTGATTGATTCCGGGAAAGGCACCATGAACGAAAATAATATTAAAGCTGCCTGTTTCAACGAACTGGGGCGAATCTACTATTTGCGGGATAATAACCTGAATAAAGCACTCGATTTTGTTAATAAAGGGCTGAACGTGTTCATCAAGAGCGGAGACCGCCAAGAATTGCAATATGAATTATTAATTGGAAAAGTTTCCTATCTGGAAAAATTGTACCGCACGGATGAAGCTTTGCAAACCCTCGATGAACTATGGGCCTCGATCCAAAATATAAATCGCCTGGATGTCAAACTCAATATGTATGAACTGAAAGCGACATTGTTAAACCAGAAGAAAAAATTTCAAACCGCCCTCACCTTTGCCAAAGAAGGCTTATACATCGCCAGGGCAAACGGAACGCATGAACAAGCGGTCCGCCTGTTGACAGTATGGGGCAATATCCTGCAGAATGCCGGTGATCTGCAAACGGCGGAAAACTGTTATCAACTGGCGCTCCGGTTGGAGAATAAATTGAAGGATAAGAAATATGTTCTCGTCTCCACCTTGACCCAACTGGGCAAACTGTACGGAAAAAGGGGAGAATGGGAACAATCGTTCAACTGTTTGAATATGGCGGTGAACAGGGGAAGAAAATATAATGATGCACACCGCTTCTGCGAATCGTTAATGGCACTGGGCGATTATTATCTGGAAACAGACGAATATGCCAAGGCGATCACCCCCTATGAAGAGGCTCTGGAAATAAGCACACAATATAATTTCTCCCGGCAAAAGGAAAAATCACTGCTCAACCTGTCAGAATGTTGGAAGAAGATGGGGAATACAGAAAAATATGTTGCCCTGCTCGACGAGTTGCAATCCGAACTCCGTCTTCGCGAACAAGAAGGGTTGGAAACTTGACACTGTCAAGGCCAATCCTTCTTCTGTTCTCCCCTCCCGTCCTCACCGGGAAGAGGCAATCCCGGAATGGATTGCTCAACCGGGATAATATCCCCTTTTCGGCCATAGTACAAAATCCGCAAATACTCTCCATAGACGATCTGCCGGTGATCAGGCCGGTTCATCCAACCCGTTTCAGTCACAGCCTCCTGATTGATCGAAGTATAAGCCGGATACGGGGCGCAATACAGATCGCCGGGCAGATGCCGACGAAGGGTCCGCCATTGCCGTCCGGCAGCATAAGCCTTGCACACAAACAGAAGCCGCCGGATTCGGGTAAAATCGAATATCTCCTTGGCAAACAGCACGTTTTCCAAGGAATTGGCCGACCGGTCCTCGATGAAAATGCATTCGCCCGGTACCCCGAGCTCCATTAACTTCTGCCTGATCACGCGGGATTCGGGAGTTTTGCCGTAAGTCCAGCTTTCGTGTCTGGTCGCTCCCTCCTTATATCCTCCCGTCACTAGAATCAACGGTGCCAACCCCTGATCGTAAGCCTTCTTCGCCGTCTCCCAGATCATCGGATAGGAACCGCCGAAGACAAAAAGCAAATCAAACGGTTTTTCATAGTCAAAGCGGTCACGATGCAGAAATGTCAATTTCGTGATTTCCTCCATCTGCTCCTGCGTCAAAGGAGGCAGTTCCGGAAATTTTGGAATATCCATTTCGGCTTCCCTCCCGCCACTAATGTTTGGAATCCATTTGTGGTATAATGGCACAAGCTTGAATGCGAAATGTTCCCGACCATTTTTGGGTACTGCCCAAAGGAGGACAACAATGGTTTCACTCCCTGTTGATTATCTGGAACAAATGAAACAACTGTTACAAGAGGAATACCCATCTTTTTACCATACCTATGAAGAGCCGCCTACCCGCAGCTTGCGTGTCAACATCTTGAAAACATCTCCGGAGCAACTGAAAGTACGGGTGCCTTTCCATCTTGAATCCGTTCCCTGGTGCCCGGAAGGATTTTATTACAATCACGAGCTTGACCGGCCGGGCAAACACGTCTATCATGCTGCAGGTCTTTATTATATCCAGGATGCCAGCGCAATGGCACCGGCAGAAGCCCTTGAACCCCAGCCCGGGGAAAACATTTTGGATCTTTGTGCCGCTCCAGGAGGCAAGACAACACAGATTGCCGCCAAAATGAAAGGGAAAGGGATCCTCGTCGCCAATGAAATAGACGCAAAACGAATTAAGGCGCTGGTGGAAAATCTGGAGCGCTGCGGTGTGACCAATGCGGTCGTGCTGAATGAGAATCCCGGCCATTTATCGGAGCGATTTTCCGGTTATTTCGACCGGATTTTGGTCGATGCCCCCTGTTCCGGTGAAGGAATGTTCCGCAAGGACGCCGATGCATGTGAGCGCTGGAGCATTCGGGCGACGGAAAAGTGCGCCGACCTGCAACTGGAAATTCTTGAGGCGGCCGCACCGATGCTTCGCCCCGGGGGACGTCTTGTCTATTCGACATGCACATTTAACCCCCGTGAAAATGAAGAGCTGATTTGGCGGTTTCTCCAGCTTCATCCTGATTTTAAACTGATTCCGGTTCCACAGCGGCAATATTATCGTTCCGGCAGGCCCGATTGGATCAGGGAGGCAGACAATAAACTGGTCAAAGCCGCCCGCCTCTGGCCGCATCACCTTCGTGGAGAAGGGCATTTTGTCGCTGTATTGCAAAAAGAGGCAACAGCGGAAGGAAGTAAAAAACGCCCCGGCAAATGGCCTCCCGTCCATGCACAAGCCCGAAAGCTGTGGGAACGGTTCGCCAGTGAAACGTTGACGGATACAAACTTTTTGTCAAATGGCACTTTCACCCTGTACGGTGAACACTTATATTACGTTCCTGTTGACATCCCTTCGCTGAAAGGACTCCGGGTGGAACGCCCTGGGCGCTACCTGGGACAGGCCAAAAAGAATCACTTTGTTCCTTCTCACGCCTTGGCTCTGTCGCTGGATCCGCAGATGGTGAAAAGGCAATGCAACTTCACCGTCGATGACCCCGACTTGCTGCGCTACCTTCAAGGTGAAACCCTTCCCTCCGCTCAAAGCAAGGGATGGACGCTCGTCACAGTCGACCATTTCCCGCTGGGTTGGGGAAAAGTGTCCGGAGGGCTGTTAAAAAATCACTATCCCAAATGGCTTCGCTTCGACAAAAACAATTAAAAAGGCGGCCCGCCAAAGGGTCGCCCATTTTTTTCCTCTTCTCATAATTCAAGCGTTCAACCGCATATCTTATGGTAAGAGCCGAAGGAGGGATTCCCATGAGCAAGCCGGACGAAAAAACATATTGGACCCGCTATTTGCCCGTTGCCATGGGAATGATTCATCCGGAATGGCTGTTTATGGGCCATCTGTTTGAAAATGAAGAACCGGAGAATGAAGCAGAGAATGACACAGATGCTTCCGTCTCTCCCGTCCCATCCCTTCCCCTCAGGTCATCCATAAAGGAAATCCAGATCAATTTTCGTTCACGCAAATAGATTTCCATCCTATTGAGTGGAGATTCCCCGCGCCGCCCAGATTTGGTCAATTTTCGCCCCGTGCATCCCTCCGAACAAGATCACATCCGCTTGTTTGATCGCTTTTGCACCATCGTGGAAAGTCGCGTTTGGCGTTAATGACCAATGCGATTGCAAAATGATCTTGGTGGCCACATCCCGCCCAAATGCCTGAGCCATCTCATACAACCCCTGGGACCAAATTTCCCCGTCGGCATGAACCTCTTCCTGCAGATCGTCCGGATATACTTTGTTGGTATCGAGACGGCGCAAGCAAGGCGGGTTGCCCGAGGAATACGCGGTCGAATCCCACTCCGCCACACAGGCCTTTCCGAAATCATCCTGCGTCAGGGCATCCTCGTAGGTGGCTCCCATGTAATCGCCAAAACCTTCGCCCATCGCTCCTCCTTCTTCGCTGTTTCCAAAGCCGGGAACCTGATTGTCCTGGATCGCATGACCCAACTCATGAACGATCACACCGGCATCCTCTGCGTCATCCACGCCACCGGTGCCAAAGGTAAGATCTTTTTTCGTCGGCGAATAAAAGGAATTATCCTCTTTATAGGTATCCACATTGGCCGTGATCGTTCCGTTCATCACATTGGTAAAGCCAAGCCCGTGAATATACCGGATTATCGTATCCAGATGGTAGTAAGCCATCACATCCTCAAAGCTGTTTTGATTCCGGGTATAATTAAAGGTAAGAGTTTGAGAAAATGTTTTTGATCGCGATTGAATGTTCACAAACTGGCCTTTTAAGTTGCCGGATCCGTCCAGCCCCTGGAGAATCACGGGTTTCAATTGTGCATCCAGCGCCGGGGAGTCGGCATCGTTCCGATCAGAAAGACCGGAAACGGACCGCGCTGTCTCTACCGGGTTGGGCAGAAAAACTTTGCCGGAGCCGGTGGCATGCCGGTTCAAATCCCTTTTTGCCAACAGCTTGCCGTCGCCGGCTCGCAAATAGGTCTCCCATGCTCCAAACGGGTTGACGGAATGGACGACGACGCGGTAAACCGGAATCGCCTGTCCGTCTTGCACGAGATAGCCGAATTCTTGTTTCGTCGGTCCCCAGGTTTCTTTATCTTTGGCACCGATCTGTTCAAACGCCCGGTCTGTTCTTTCTTCCTGGGAAATTTGCTTGGACGGGATTTTTTGCACTTCCCGCGCCGGTTTAAAATCGGATACGACCAGTTGCACTTTGCCCGCCCGGCTGACCGTCACGACCACCTGGTTCGTAAACACAGGATGGTTGCCGATGACCTGTTGGTATCTGACATAATCCGCCAAAGGGGTTGTAATCGTGGTTGAATATTTCAATTCGGATAAATCTGACTTCAGATGATACGAACTTGCGTGTTCTTTTAAATATTGATCAGCAATTTGTTTGGCAACCGAAACGGTTAACATTTCCGGTTGATGCCCGGGTTCAGCCATCGCCAGCGGAATGCTCAACATGAACACCGACAGAAACGCGACCATCGCCCACAAGCGAAGCTTTTTCGATTTAACCAATCATTCATCCCCCAATTTAATCATATTCAAAAATATTTTATTATTCGGACCCGTATGCGTCCACCGTTTTTATATAAAAAAGCAGGAGCATTTTTCCGCTCCTGCTTGGTTCATCCGCTCTTGAGCCATCGAGGCAACAGTTTCCGCAGCATAAAAGGCTTCCCTTTCCGTCCTGAAGGTTTTAATGCTTCCTTGTGCAGATCCCGCTTGATAAGCAAATAGCGTCGCATCTCATTGAGAAAGTGCAACAAAGCAGCGCGCGTTTCAAATTCTTCCCGGGTGACGGGCAAAGGGGACTTTTTAAATTCCGCGCGCATCTGTTCAAGCTCTTCCAAAAAGAGATGCGCCGTATTCCCCGGGTGCACTGCATCGGAGAGTTTATCGAGGAAATGGGCGATGATATACCCCTGGACACAGCAGGTGTTTAAGGAAGAAACCGTAGGCGCGATCCGCTCCAAAATCTCAAATTGCTTTCCGCGCATTTCAAAGTAACGGTAATAACTGTAGTTAGCATCGTTCAGGCGATTTTCAATATCCTTCAAGGCCAATTCTTTCGCTTGTTTGAGCATATCGGATGTTTCGGTAATCTCTTTTCCGTCCCAGTCGCTGTTGCCGTTACGCAAATAACTGGCAAATTCCTTTAAAATCGTTTTAAAGTTCTGCTCAATCTCTTTGCGGATGCGCTCAAGATCCTTCTCGACATTGGGCATGTGCATATTTACCAAAACTGCTGTTCCGATCCCGATGATCAGGAGCATGGTTTCATTAAAAATTGTTTTGAGATCGATATTCTTTAACAGAAAAAAATGCAAAATGATGACCATGCTGGTGGTAATCCCATCCTTCAGGTTGAGAAAGACGAGCAACGGGATCAGGATAAACAGGAGAACAGACAAACTGAACAGATGGTAGCCGATGGTCTCAAAGATGGCAAACGACAAGCCCATGGCGATAAAACATGCCGCCAGCCGTTCCCATGCCGTTTGGTACGAACGCTTCTTGGTCGGCTGGATACAGAGGATGGTCAGCATGCCGGCGGAAACATAAAATTGAAGTCCCATCCATTCCGCCAACCCCATCGCCAAAGGCATCCCGATTACTGTTTTGATCACACGATATCCAATCTTCATGGGGCCTCACTCTTCTTCTAATAATCATTGCCCATTATAACGCAACCCCCGGCTTTGTAAACCGGAAAAAGCAGCGGGCATTCGTGAATGTTTTATTAACAGCACGATTCCCTAAACTTAACAAGTTTGGTATGATATTAGATGTGAGAACTGTCTGAATCAGGGAGCGATATATATGAGCACGATCACTTCGGCCGGCATTCCTGCCAAAAAAAGTTACTATCGTTTGCTTGAAGCCAGTTTTGACCGCGCCAAGCGCCTTTTGGATGAAATGAATTCCCATCCTGAGAAGTATACCCCCGAGCGAAAGAGGGATACACTGGCTTATCTCACACATCTGCAAAACGAAATGAGAAAATTAAAAATAGATCCGCAATGACTGAGCCATAAAAAGGATAGGAAGTAACGAGCGCATGCCGAAGCCTTTTTCCCGGAAAGGCTTCTTTTTTTCATCCCCCTGCCACCGGACTTTTGCCCGCCTTGCATGACAGAAAACAAATTCCAATCGCTTTCAAAAACCTCTTCATAAAATCCTGCAACACTAATGAAAAATGAAAAACAGCTGATTTCACCGGTAATAACTTCTATTCTCATCCTGTAATTTCAGAAAACGAACACCGACGGTCGCAGGATCAGCCATCAAGAAAATTTCCCTTCTTAATGGAAAATAATCAATAAACTGGCAATCCACTCTTCATATGATATACGGATTCGGATCAAAATTCTACATTTATAATGATGAATTATTTTTGTTTAGTTTGAAATATTTATATTATTTAAGAAATAAGGGAGGAATTTTCATTTGAAAAGAGAATGAATAAATAGATCATGCAAAAGGAGGGTTGCCGGATAAGAATAAAGTATCTTACTGTTATATGTCTGAATGATCGGAATTGGCGTTGAATTCATCAAAAAGGAGAGTGCCGTATGAAACGCATCTTGAGTGTAGTGGCAGCTTTGTTGATGTTGGCGCTGCTCATTGTTCCTTCGTCCATTTTCGCAAGCCCTGCCCATCCGACAAATTATGTTCCCGGGGAGTTAATCGTCAAATTCAAGCCGGGCGTTAATACCGCTTCCGTCGAATCGCTCAGTGACCAGCTTGGAGCAAAAGTGGTCGAATCATCAAAATACGGCTGGCAAGTTGTCAAGTTCGACAAAAATACCTCCATTCAGGACATGATCAAAAAATATAAAGCAAACCCCAATGTACAATATGCAGAACCAAACTACTATTTCCATGCAGAATGGACTCCGAATGACACCTATTTCAGCAGCCAGCAATGGGGCCCGCAAAAAATTCAGGCTCCGCAAGCCTGGGATGTCACCAGAGGCAGCAGCTCCGTAAAAATCGCTATCGTTGACACCGGAGTGCAATACGACCATCCGGATTTGAGCGGCAAGGTGATCAAAGGATATGACTTTGTCAATAACGATTCTGATCCTTATGACCAAAACGGGCACGGAACCCACTGCGCCGGGATTGCCGCCGCTGTAACCAACAACAGCAGAGGGATTGCCGGTATCGCGCCCAATGTGAGCATTCTGGCAGTTCGTGTTCTGGATGCTAACGGCAGCGGCACATTGGCCAATGTCGCCAACGGAATCCAATATGCTGCCGATCAAGGAGCAAAAGTCATCAGCCTGAGCCTTGGCGGTTCTGCCGGTACCTCCACTTTGCAAAATGCGGTGAACTATGCTTGGAGCAAAGGAGCCGTTGTCGTGGCTGCGGCCGGTAATGAAAGCACTTCTGCTCCGAGCTACCCGGCTTACTACAGCAATGCCATCGCCGTAGCATCGACCGATTCCTCCGACAGACTCTCTTATTTCTCCAACTACGGCAGCTGGGTTGATGTTGCCGCTCCCGGCTCCAGCATCTTCTCAACCTATCTCGGCAGCACTTATCAAACCCTGAGCGGCACTTCGATGGCCACCCCCCATGTGGCTGGTCTTGCTGGTCTGCTCGCCTCCCAAGGCAGAAGCAATTCGCAAATCCGCGCAGCCATTGAAAACACCGCCGACCGGATCTCCGGCACGGGTACTTACTTTACCTACGGCAGAATCAATGCTTATAAAGCTGTAAATTATTAATCCAAAAAATTGCCCGCAAAAAAACCAGCCCCCGCTTGAACCCGGGCGGCTGGTTTTTTTATGATAAACGAAAATCACCTGGCATAAAGCAGAAACCAGACAAGTCCGACCACAAAAAACAGTACGGCGATCGTTCCTAAAATCCGCGGCAGATATTGCATAGAAAACCTCCACTGCTCACCGGTAGTCAGCGCAATTCCACGATGGTTACGCCCGAACCTCCTTCGCCGTGGGCTCCGAGGCGGAATCCTTTCACACTGCGATGTTTCCGCAAAAACTCCTGTACGCCGGTGCGAAGTGCGCCGGTCCCTTTCCCGTGAATCAGCGAAACCTGTTTATATCCTGCGAGGAGGGCTTTATCCAGATAGCTGTCAATTTCCAGGATGGCTTCTTCCACCATTTTCCCGCGCAAATCAAGTTCCGGTTTTACATCGGTTCTTGAGCGTTTCACGGTTGATTTGATTTTGACAGCGGGAGCGGGTTTGGCTGACGCCCGCTTCTCGAGGCCGTCGCGGTGAATTTTCATTTTCAAAAAGCCGATCTGCACCTGAAATTCATCGTTATCCAGCACTTCCACCACTGTTCCGGTCTGATTGATCGAGAGCACCGTCACCTCGTCACCGACCTCGATTTTTCGGGATTTTCCGGCTGCCTTCTTCGTTTTTTTGGGCAACTCCCAGTCCGGAACAGCCTGATCCAGCCTTTTTTTCGCTTCAATCAATTGATGTTCCTTGATATCTTGCGGTTTCTGTTTCGCCCATTCGCGCAACTCTTTCAACACCGCTTCTGCTTCGCGCTGGGCCGTGCGCACGATTTCCCGCGCCTCCATGCGCGCTTTCTCCTTGATTTTCGCCTTCTCTTCTTCCCACTGATCCAGCTGCCGGCGCATATCCTCATACAGCGCTTCCGCTTCCCGGTGCAACTCCGCGGCTTTGATCCGTTCCTCTTCCGCTGCTTTTCTTTCCGCGGTGAGGCTGCTGATCATCTCTTCCAGCCGGTTTTCCTCGCTGGAAAGATGCTGTTTCGCCACTTGGATCAATTCTTCCGGCAATCCGAGCCGTTTTGAGATCAGAAACGCATTGCTTCGCCCGGGAACACCGACGAGCAGACGGTAAGTCGGCCTCAATGTCTCCACATCAAATTCAACGCTGGCATTGACTGCTTGCGGATGCGTATGGGCAAACAATTTCAATTCGCTGTAATGGGTGGTGGCAATGACCAAAGAGCCACGGGAAATGACATGCTCCAGAATGGCGATGGCCAGTGCAGCCCCTTCGGTCGGGTCGGTCCCTGCTCCCAGTTCGTCAAATAAGACCAAACTTCCCTCATCGATTCGCTTTAAAATGCGGATAATATTCCGCAGGTGTCCCGAAAAGGTGCTCAAGCTTTGCTCAATGCTTTGTTCGTCTCCGATATCGGCAAATACTCCGCTGAAGACGGGCATCGTGCTCTCTTCTTCCGCCGGAATCGGAATTCCCGACTGCACCATCAGCGCAAACAAGCCTACCGTTTTCAGCGTCACTGTTTTCCCGCCGGTGTTCGGTCCCGTAATGATGACAGACCGGTATCGTTTCCCCATCTCAATATCGATCGGAACGACCTCTTCCGGCGAAATCAAGGGGTGGCGCGCTTTTTTCAGGCGCAACGTCTGATCGGTCGAAAGCTGCGGACAGACCGCTTTCATCTGATAACCGAACCGGGCCCGGGCCGCGATCAAGTCAAGTTCAGCCAGGGCGGCCACATTCGCTTGCAGATGCTCAGCCTCTTCCTGCACCTTGGCTGTCAGGAGACCGAGCACGCGATCCACTTCTTTCTGCTCCGACAACTCCAGTTCACGCAAGCGGTTGTTCAATTTCACCACCGCTTCCGGCTCAATGAACAGCGTGGCTCCGGAAGCTGATTGATCATGGATAATCCCGCCAAATTGCGCCCGGTACTCCTGCTTCACCGGAATCACATAGCGATCAAAGCGCTGAGTGATGATCGGTTCCTGCATCATTTTCTGATAGTGGGCACTTCGGATCATGTTATTTAACGTCGACTGAATTTGCCCGCGCACGTCCCCCATCTGCTGACGGATTCTCCGCAACTCCGGGCTGGCCTGATCCTTCACCATCCCCTGATCATCAATGCAGGCGAGGATTTCCTTTTCCAAATGATCCAAGCTTTCTATGCTCTCCGTCAGTTCCCTGAGCAAAGGGAGTTCGGCCGTTTCCTCTTCCAGTTGCCGCAACAGCGACTTCACTTTTCTTCCGGCGGAAACCGTGCTGGCAATCTCCAGGCACTCCGCTTCATTCAACAATCCGCCCAGAGCCGCACGGCGCAAACTGGCACGAATGTCGCGCACACCGCCGAGCGGAATATCCCCTTTTAAACGGAGAAGATCCATCCCCTCCTGCGTCTCCGCCAAACGGCGCTTCACTTCTTCCCATTGATCCGAGGGAACCATCGCCTCGACTTTTTCCTTGCCGAGGCTCGTCGCCGCATGGCTTTTAACAATCTCTTTTACTTCATCATATTCCAACGAATTCAGCGTCCATTGTTCCACGCCGACATCTCCTCTTTAATAAAAAAATCCCTTTCTATTATAGCACGACTGCAAACGGAAAAACCGAATCCCTGCGGGAAGGATTCGGTTATTTGCAGAAGACATGTTTTCCGATTCTCTTGATGATCGGCCGGCTCCAAATCCATTTGGATGTGGAACGAGCAGGGTTGAAATAATACAAAGCTCCGCCCGAGGGATCCCAGCCATTGATCGCATCCATTACAGCCTTGCGTGCGGTTTCATCCGGTTCCATCCAGATCTGCCCGTCAGCCACTGACTCAAATGCCAACGGCTGATAAATAATCCCCGGAACCGTATTGGGAAATTGGGAGCTGTCAACCCGGTTTAAAATAACCGCGGCAATCGCCACCTGGCCGACATAAGGCTCGCCCCGGCCTTCGGCGTAAACGGCCCGTGCCAACAGATTGATGTCGCTCTTACTAAATCCGTGACTGCTTTTGGGCAGCGTGAACGCCTTCCTGGCTTTTTTCGGAGCATAGTTCCTGGTTGCCTTGCGCAGCTTCGCCATCGTTTCCGGACCGGCGATCCCGTCGATTTTCATCCCAAAACGGTATTGAAACAGGCGAACGGCGTGATAAGTCCGATTGCCGTAAACACCGTCAATTTTCCCTGTATAAAAGCCGAGAAACCCGAGTCGCCCTTGCAGTTCCCAGACTCCCCCGCCGCGCGCCCCGCGTTTGAGCACCGGCCCTTTGGGCTTCTCTTTCGTCATCTCCGGTGTCCAATGCTTGGTTGCCTTCCACAAGCGAAGTTTCGTTTTGGGGCCGACGATCCCGTCGATTTTCATGCCAAAGGCATACTGGAACAGACGGACGGCCCGGTAGGTTCGGTTACCAAACACGCCATCCACCGGGCCCGTATAGTAGCCCAGCAATTTCAAACGGCCCTGCAGTTCCAGTACATCTTTTCCGGAAGAACCCTGCTTCAAAATCCCGGAGCCAAAGGCTGGAACCGGATTTGCCTTGGCGGCCGTCTGCGCCCACAGATCCGTGTGGATGCCGGTAACCGCCACCAAAACGACCGCCAAAAGAAGGAGCGCGATTTTGATAAAAGTTCGGTTTCGCATACGGAAAAACAACCCTTTCCAGGTTGGTATTTTCCGTTATTATGCTTACCTTTCCCGCAAATCATACGGAAACCCTTTGATAAGGAACGACGCCCGTGGACGGTTTCCGATGATCAGTGACATGTGAGACTGCCATGAAAACACAACATTAAATCGTCCATCCCTTTTTAACCGGGGTCATCCCAAGCGGGACATGATCAGCTACTTCCCATTTTCGGCTTTCGATTTCCCTGTCTTTTGTTTCAAGCGTTGCAAGAGTTCATGTAACGGCAACGTGTTCAGCACATCTTTCGGTTCCAGCCAACCCCGCCGGGCGGTGGCCACTCCATAGGCGATATTGCCCAGCTCTGCGGTGGAATGGGCATCGGTGTTAATGGCAAAGGTGAGTCCGTACTCTTCTTTTGCTTTTTTTATAAGCTCGTCGTTTAAATCGAGGCGGTGCGGGTTGCTGTTCAGTTCCAAAATCGTGCCTGTCTCCTTTGCCGCCTGAAAAATGCGGTCGACATCCACGGAATAAGGGTCGCGCCGCAGGAGAAGGCGCCCCGTCGGATGGGCGATCATGTTGACGTACGGATTTTCCATGGCCTGGATGATGCGTTTGGTCATTGCTTCCTCGTCCTGGTTAAACCGGCTGTGGATCGAGGCAATGACAAAATCCATCCGGGCCAGGATTTCATCAGGATAATCAAGACGCCCATCCGGTAAAATATCCATTTCCACCCCTTTTAATATCACGATGCCCTCCAGTTCGGCATTGATCCGCTCAATCTCCGCCCACTGTTCCATCAATTCCTCCACCGACAGCCCGCCGGCCACTTTCAGCGATACTGAATGGTCGGTGATGGCAATATACTCGTATCCTCTCGCCTTGGCTGCCAACGCCATGTTTTTAATGCTGTCGGCTCCGTCGCTGTACAGGGTGTGCATATGCAAATCCCCGCGAATCTCTTCCGGACGGATCAGCCCGGGCAGATTGTCCTGCTCAGCCCGCTCCATCTCGCCCCGGTCCTCGCGCAGTTCCGGGGCAATCCAGGGCAGATCCAAGGCGGCAAAAAACTCCCGCTCGTCGGCAAACGTCATCGTTTCATCCGTTTCGCTGTTAAAAATCCCGTATTCGCTCACTTTCAGGCCATATTTTTTGGCCCGTTGGCGAATGCGGACATTGTGTTCTTTGGAACCGGTAAAATGATGAAGGGCGCTGGCAAATTGAGCCGGTGTCACCAGCCGGAAATCGGCTCCCATTTCGATTCCCTCCACATTTACCCGCACGCTCACCTTGGTTTCTCCCTGACCGATGATCTCTGTCACGACGGGCAAGCGGACGATTTTCCTCCCCAGTTCCACGGGAGAGACGGTGGCGATGACAAAATCGATATCCTTGATTGTCTCTTTTCTCCGGCGGAGGCTCCCCGCCAGTTCCATTTGCAGGACTTCTTCCTCATCCTTGAGCTGTTCGGCCAAATGGCTGGCAACAAAGAGCGCCTCATGCAGCAAACGGCGTTCCGGCCTGTTCTGCACCTGGGCGATCGCCTCCAGGATCTTATGCTCCTTTTTAGGGCCGAATCCCGGCAGAGAACGAATTTTTTGCTTTTCCGCCGCTTCTTTCAATTCGTCCATGTTTTTAATGTCCAGTTCCTTATAAAGCGTGTGAACCGATCGCGGGCCGAGCCCCGGAAGTTTGAGAAGTTCCGGAAGACCTGGCGGCAATGTGCTTTTCAGCTCTTCAAGCATGCCGATCGATCCGGCGGCAACCAGTTCCTCAATCACCCCGGCCGTCCCTTTTCCAATCCCCGGCAGTTCTTCCAGGCGATCCAATTGTTTTGCAATCGGAAACCGGCAGTTTTCCACCGTTCGGGAGGCACGGCGGTAGGCATTCACCTTGAAGGCATTCTCCCCGCTGATTTCCAGCAGGTCGGCCAGTTCAAGCAAAGCGGCGGCTATTTGTTTGTTATGCATTGCATCACGCTCCTCACAAAAAAGAGGCTACGTTTTCCGTAGCCCCGATTTTTCACGTCTGATGGGAACCATGCAGCAAATTCTGCACTTCTTTTGTCAAATCCGGTGTGATCTTCAGACAGGTTTGGGCCAGGGCCGATGATTTGACGGCATTCTGCCCCGGTGCCCATGGCAGGACATGAAGAATATTCACGACCACCACGATGACGACGAACGTTTTTACAAAAGCGAACAATACTCCGCCGGAACGGTTGAACAGAGACAGAACCGGCAATTTCGCCACTTGATTGATCACGGAAACCGCGATGGACAAAACGAATTTCGTTCCCACGAACAAAAGGAAAAATGCCATGGCAGAGTAAATCATTTTTTCCATCGGCAGGAGCGAAAGCCACCCGTTATGAACCGAATCGGGCATCTGCCACAATTTGCTCAATTCAGGTGCCAGCTCATCGGTAAATTTGTACGCCACCCACAAAGATGCAAAATAGGTGATCAGCGAGGCCAGCTGCAATACCAGCCCCCGCTGATACCCCTGAAATAACGCACCGATGAGAAGGAGTATTAAGATCCAATCAAACAAGTTCAATGACAAGTCCTCCTCAAGGTTGCTCATCTTCAATCAGATGCATGATTTCATCATATTCTTGTTTCAGCTTAAGATAATCATCCGCAATATTGACGGCAGACAAAACAGCCAGTTTCGTGGCATCCAGACGCGGATTGTTATCGGCGATCTGCCTCATCTTTTCATCAACATGGCCAGCCACCTGGCGCATATGACCAGGGCTCGCTTTTCCGGTCAAATGATACTGCTGACCGTAAATCTCCACAGTCAATTTGTTTTTCATTTTGCAGCGCCTCCCTCACCGAGTGAAGGTTACGGTCAGGGCAGGAATCGACAGCCCTTCGATGTTATTGTCTCAGCTTTGCACCAAATGCAGAAGAGAGGAACGCGACAACCGAATCATGCACCCGATTTACTTCTTCATCGGTCAATGTTCGGTTTGAAGCGCGGTACACCAATGAAAAGGCTACACTTTTCTTTCCTTCCCCAATTTGCTCTCCTGTAAACACATCAAACAAGGATACAGATTGAAGAAGTTCTCCAGCCTCTTCCCAAATTCCTTCTTCCAGCTCCCCTACGGGCACGTTTTCGTCAACGATGACAGCCAAATCACGGGTTACTGCCGGATAACGGGGAATCGGTTCATAGATGATTTCTTCATCAATAGCCGACAGCAGTTTTTCCACATCAATCTGGAAGGCGACCGGATGTTCGAGATCATATTTCCGGGCCAGCTGTGGATGGATTTCACCCAAAATCCCGATCACCTGCTCCTCGATCACCATTTCTGCCGTTCTGCCGGGGTGGAACCCTTTTGGCCGGGCAGCGCGGAATTCAACTCCGTAAACGCCGAGACGGGTGAACAATGCTTCCAGCATCCCTTTCACTTCATAGAAATCTCCGGCGGGAAGCTCTTTCTCTTTCCAGATGGACGGCTCTTTTTTGCCCGTAACCACGCCGGCCAGTTCATAGCGTTCCAGCGGAAGTTGCTCCAATTGCTCTTCTGACGTGAGATAGGTCCGGCCCAATTCAAAAATGGAAACCCGGTCATTTCCGCGATTGATATTGTAGGCAGCCGTTTCAATCAGTTGCGGAAGCAAAGTCGTACGCAAAATCGCATGCTCGCTGCTCATCGGCATCGCCAAATGAATCGGCCGTGCTTGCGGCTCGAGCGATTCCACTTCCGCTTCCGTTTGCTCGGAGGTCAAGCTGTAGGTCAAGACCTCATGAAGCCCCATGTTGCGGAGCGTATGGCGGATGGTGCGGCGCAATTTTTGCTCCCTGGTCAAACCGCCCGGCGGTTGCTGTCCCCACGGCAAAGTGGTCGGGATCCGATCATACCCGAAAATCCTCGCCACTTCTTCAATCAGATCGACTTCGATCATCACATCAGGGCGTCGGGTCGGCACCTGAACCTCATACAGCCCGTCATCCATACGTACAGGGAAACGCAAGCGGCGGAAAATATCCAACACCTCGGGCTGGCTGATTTGCACTCCCAGCAGGTTGACCAGCCGCTCGTGCCTCAATTCGACAATAATGTCATCGATGTCACCCACTTTGTGCACAACCGGCTCCGAACCGGCAACGCCTCCGGCCAACTGGCACAACAACTGGACGGCACGATTGAGGGCCGGCACGATTTGTTCCGGGTCAACCCCTTTTTCAAACCGGGCGCTCGCCTCCGTGCGCATGGCTAATTTGCGTGCTCCCTGGCGGACCAGCATCGGGTCGAAGAAAGCTGATTCAATGAGGACGGAAACGGTCTGCCCGGTCACTTCCGAAGACTCTCCGCCCATTACACCGGCAACGGCCAGCGGCTCTTCCCCATTGGTGATCAGAAGCATTTCCGGGTCGCAGGTTCTCACCGTTCCATCCAGCGTGGTGATTTGCTCCCCTTCCTGTGCGCGCCGGACCACAATCTGGCCTCCGCCGATCCGGTCATAATCAAAAGCATGAAGCGGCTGCCCCATTTCCAGCATCACATAGTTGGTGATGTCGACAATGTTGTTGATCGGACGGATTCCGGCAGAGATGAGCCGGTTCTGCATCCACTGCGGGGACGGGCCCACCTGCAGATTATGCACAACCTGGACGGCATAAAACGGGCAGTCTTCTTCCGATTCAATGTAAACATTCACGGGAGAGTCATATTGCGGCGCCGTTTCGGTAATCATCGGCAGGCGCAGTTCCCGGTCAAAGATGGCGGCGATTTCATAGGCGACACCGACCATCCCGAGACAATCGGAACGATTGGGCGTCAGCTGCAATTCGATCACCTGGTCATTCATGCCCAAGTACTCTTTAATATCCCCGCCGACCGGTGCTTCTTTTTCCAGGACAAGAATTCCTTCCGTCTGCTCTTTCATCAGCACTTTTTCCGGGAAGCCCAGTTCCTTCGCTGAGCAGATCATCCCGTTCGATTCGATTCCGCGCAACTCTGCTTTTTTAATATGAACACCGCCAGGCAATTTCGCACCGACGAGGGCGACGGGAACGCGTTGTCCGGCTGCGACGTTTTTCGCCCCGCAGACAATTTGCAATATCTGCCCTTTGCCGACATTCACCATGCAGACTTTGAGGCGGTCCGCATGGGGATGGGGCTCGACGGATAAAACCTCTCCGATGACCACACCGCTGACTCCGGGATCACGCGTATAGATCACTTCCACTTCGATCCCGGTACGGTTCAATTCTTCTGCAATATCCTCCGGCGTAATGCCTTCCAGATCCACATACTGGGACAGCCATTCATAAGATACAAGCATGATACTTGAACACTCCTCTCACACCGTTTTGAATTGACGCAGGAAACGCAAATCATTGTTGTAAAAATGGCGAATATCATCAATGTCGTACTTCAGCATGGCAATTCGCTCAACTCCCATGCCAAAGGCAAAACCGGAATAGCGTTCCGGGTTGTACCCCGCTTTTTCCAGGACGCGCGGATGAACCATTCCGGCACCCAGAATTTCGATCCATCCTTTTTCCGGGTGATAGATATCCACTTCCACGCTTGGTTCGGTAAACGGGAAATAGCTCGGGCGCAAGCGCATTTCGGTTCCTTCGCCAAAGATTTTTTCAATAAACGACAACAGGACGCCATTGAGCTCACTCATCGAAACCCCGCGGTCAACAACCAGACCCTCGATCTGGGTAAATTGGTGAGAGTGGGTGGCATCATCGTCATCGCGGCGATACACTTTGCCCGGGCAGATGATCCGCACCGGAACATATCCTTCTTTCTTTTCCAAGGTCCTCACCTGAACTGAGGAAGTGTGCGTGCGCAGCAGCAGTTCCGGCGTGATGTAGAATGAATCCTGCATGTCGCGTGCCGGGTGTTCCTGCGGCATGTTCAATGCTTCAAAGTTGTATTTATCCGTTTCCACTTCGGGTCCTTCAGCGACTTCAAATCCCATGCCGACAAAAATATCCTCAATTTTTTCAATGATCAAATGAAGGGGATGAAGCGAACCAACATTTCGTTTCACGCCCGGAAGCGTGACGTCGATTGTCTCTTTTGCCAGTTGCTCTTCAAGGGCTGCCGCCTGCAAAGCCGCTTCTTTTCCCGTTATCAACTGATCCAGGTGATTGCGGATTTCGTTGGCCAAACTCCCGATCACCGGGCGCTCTTCGGGCGACAAACTGCCCATCCCGCGCAACACGCCGGTCAGTTCCCCTTTTTTTCCCAAATACTTCACCTTCAGCTCCCGCAATTCTTCCAGCGTAGTCACCTGTTGAATCGCCAGAGCCGCCTCACTGCTCAAAGCTTCCAATCGCTCGCGCATGAAAAACGCTCCTTTCTCATCAAACTCTCATTTTTTTCGGCACAACCCCGGGACACAAAGCTGCATTTTCACATCCCAAGGCTGAAAGTTAAGTAAAACCAGGGGGCCCACGACCTGACATGCGATTCAAAAAATAAAAAAATCCCGTTCCCATAAGGGACGAGAGATTCCGCGGTACCACCCTTGTTGAAAAGAAAAGGGAAAGTCCCTTCCTTTTCCTCTTGGACTGAAATAACGGTCAACACCGGTTCCCTCTACTGTAGACATTCCGTCTGGTTCAAAGGACAGCTCCAGAGCGAACTTCGGCAGCCGTTTCCTGAAAGTGCTTCCAGTCACGGCACTTTCTCCCTGGTCAAGGACGTACTGCTTACTCCTCTCCATCATCGCCATGCCAATATAATAATTATCCATCTGAAAATTATTTTATTATTATAAGCGAACATATGCGAGCCAGCAACCTCTACTTATGCTGATATTGCTGACGCACGCGTTCAAAAAGGAGAATCGCTCCCACAGAGGAGACATTTAACGATTCCGTTTGCCCTGGCATGGGGATTTTGACTTGCACATCGGCACGGGCCAGCAAATCAGGGTGAACTCCACGGCCTTCGTTGCCCAATAAAATCGCCACCCGTTTGGGATAGGGATAATCGAAATGATACACACCGGCATGCGGTGTCGTCCCCACGACCGTCACCCCCTGTTCGCCAAGCATACCAATCGCCTCAGCCAGATCCGCCTGCACCAGCGGAATGCGAAAGATGGAGCCCATGGCGGCACGAACCGCTTTGGAGTTAAAAGGATCAACCGTTCCTTTGCCCAGCAGAATCCCATCGACTCCCGCCGCTTTGGCCGTACGGATGATCGTTCCCAAGTTGCCCGGATCCTGGATCGCATCGAGGAGCAGATAGGTGGCCTCTTGCTTTTGCCGGGCTAAGAGCTCATCCGGCGACCACTCGGGAAGACGAATAACCGCGGCAATCCCCTGGGGGGTTTCCGTTTCAACCAAGCGGCGAAAAAGGGGAGGAGCCAATTCATAGACGGGAACCCGTTCCGGAAAACGGTGAAGAAGCGGCTCTGTGATACCGGTTTTTCCCTGCTCCAGCAGCACCGCGAAAAAGGGAATTCCGGCCTTAAGCGCTTCCTCCATTAAATGTTCGCCCTCGATCAGCAAAGCCCCTTGCTGTAATCTCCCTTTTTTTGTTTTCAACTTTTGCCATTGTTTCACCTGTTCATTTGCCTGTGAAGTAATCAACCGGATTTTTGTCATTCTTCTGCGCCTTGTTCCTTCCTGTTTTATGATTTTTCTTCAAATTCTCCCGGGCCCTGCCCATTCCCTCGTACAACCAAACCGCTCCTTGTGCTCACACCGGGCCATATCAAAATGTTTCCCGGCACAGCCGCTGACGATCAACGGCATCGCCTGCCAATTTTTGCGATCAGCCTTAACTAACATATCCAATTTCCGGATAAAGTCCTTTTTTCCGCACATCCTAGTTAAAAAAGGAGGTCAGATGATGAATTTTGACATTCGCGGTGCAGTAATCCACAACATTCATACCATGAATACACAAGAACTGCAAGAGCTTGTGGTTGATTCCATTCAGCGCGGTGAGGAAAAACTGCTGCCCGGGCTCGGGGTTCTCTTTGAAGTGATCTGGAAAAACAGCAACCCCAATGACCGGAAGGCGATGATCCAAACCCTGCACAATTCCCTGCCCAAAAGTTGAATGCGAAAAGCAAGAAGTGAGTTCAAATCCTGGCTGCCGAGCTCACTTCTTCCCAAAACTCAATCAATAAAAAAAGCCCGTCCTTTTAAAAGAACAAGGCTCAAGAAATGATACCGCCCATCTTTTACCAAAATCCCCCGCCAAATCCTCCCCAGCCAAATCCGCCAAATCCCCACCACCAGAAGATAAAGAACAAGAAAATAATCACCAGAACGGCGATTACAATCCACCAAGCCCAACCAAACCCGCCGAAAAAGACGCTGGTCAACTTGGTTTTTGGCTTATTGCGGTTCGCATCCAACGCTTGGACCGGGGTAATCTGGCGGTTTTTATCCCTGAGTTTGGGTTTGTTCATGGCACCGATCTGTCTCCTTTCTTATCCAGTTCACTACTAATGTATGTAGAAAATGGTTGGATGGTTGGACAGATGGTAACCCCCATCACCCAATTATTCGCTTTCTGTTCTGGCAAAGGAAAGAAACAGAGTAATCAGGATAAATGCGATGAGCGCCAAAAACGGAATCGTAATAAATCCAAGCCAGTTAATCCACTCCTGGGTGCAAGGGACTCCGACCTGACAGGAGGCCACTTTCGCCAGAGCCGGCACTTTTTGCTCCAGATAATGATACAGGGAAACACACCCACCGATGATGGTTAATGGCAAAACATATGGAATGATATTCCGGTCCGTGCGATAGGAGGCAATTCCCAGCAGAATCACCAGCGGGTACATAAAAATTCGTTGCACCCAGCACAATGTACAGGGGATGAAACCAAGCACTTCACTGAAGAAGAGGCTACCTCCGGTTGCCACAATCGCCACTATCCAAGCAAAATAAATACCGTACGTATTTAACAACCTCTTCATCTTTTTCCCACTCACTTTTGGTTCAGTTCATCGTTGATCAATTTTTTCAGGTCGTTGTAGTCAAAGGGATTTTCCACCATTTTTCCATTGATGAAAATGGTCGGAACCGAATTGAATCCCAATTTTTGCGCAAATTGGTTATGGGCTCTCACCTGCTGCGCATATGTTTTATTTTGCAGATCTTTCCTTACCTGTTCTGCGTTCACTTCAGGGATGTTCTGTTTGATCAAAGAGACGATAAAGTCGGGAGTGGCCCAATTCTGATCTTCTTTTCCCTGATTTGAGTAAACAGCGTCATAAAATTTCCAAAAAGCGTCGGGGTTTTGCCGGTAAACGGATTCTGCCGCTTGGCTCGTTATCTCGGAATTGGGGCCGAGGAATTCGAGGCTGGTAAAATACATTTGCGCTTTTCCCGTATCAATATATTCTTTTTTCAACTGCGGATAGATCACATCATGAAACTGCTTGCAGACCGGGCAGTTAAAGTCGCCGAATTCCATGATTTTCACCGGTGCCTGGGCACTTCCGATCCGCGGCATTCCGGTGTATGTAATCGCAGCCGCCTTATCCTCTTTGTCACTTAGCAAAGGCGCGACAATCGCGTAAATCCCCACAGCGAGAAAAAGAACCAAAATCGTAATCATGGTGATGGTACTTGCTGAACTCTTCTTTTTATGCTGATTAGCCATTTCCTCACACCTCCTTATAAATGTTACAATAAATCAATTGGAAATTCTATAGAAGGAATTCATAGAAGATTCAATCTGTGTTCATGATGGCTTCACTTTCCCCGATCATACCCCAACTTCATTGTAACCTCCGAATAATCCTGACAGAGAAAAAATTGAACAGAAAGGAAAGACGAGATGTTGTTAAAGAGAACCATCCGGCTTGGATTTTGTCTGCTCCTTTTTATATTGGCTCCGGGATGCAGTGCGGATGAATGGGGACCGCTGACCGAGGGGTTGCAACCGGACGTCGATTTGTCACCTGATGACCAAACGCTCTTATTTTCCTATGCTTTTGATCAGACAGCAGCGGTCTATACCGCCGACCTTCACGGAAAACACATAAAGCGCTTGACTCCTTCGTCCGATTCCTCCTTTGTGCAACCGGTTTTTTCTCCGGACGGCAGGAAAATCGCCATGATCAGGAAGCGGGGGAACAACGAACAAATCCTCTGTATCATGAACCGTGATGGAAGCGGATTAAAGGCGCTGACCGACAAACTCGACGGCTTGGTGACCGACCTCGCTTTTTCCCGGGACGGCCGTTATCTCTATTTCGCCAAGGCTTACGATTTGAGCGTCGACACAGAGAGTCCCGTCCTCTATCATATTTTCCGCATTCATCCGGATGGAACGGGACTTGAAATGGTGACACGGCAAAAAGAATATGAACTGCGCAGTTTAGCTGTTTCAGCTGATGACCAGACACTCTACTACGTAACGGGCCAAACGGATGACGACGATCTTCCGCGGCTGAAGGTTGTCCCGATTGCCCACCCGGAAAAAGCCCACTTTCTCGTGCCCAAGGGGAAACGGGAAGATCCGAGCGTAAACGATGTGGAATTGTCCCCTTCCGGCAACTGGCTGGTATTCACCGGAATTGCCGAAATAAAAGATGGATTGCCGAAGTACGAGCAATATCTGATGAATATGAAAACGAAGGAAACGAAGAGAATTTCTTTTCTGAGGTCTGAAACGGGCAGTGCCGTCTTTTTTCACAAGAAAAACCAGGTGCTGTTCACGGAAGATATAAATTGGAACCGGACCGGTCCTGACTCACCACCGCCGGAATACAAGGTGTGGATCACGGATTTCAGCGGATTGCATCAAAAATCGATCCCGCTTCATGTGCCGCTTCCCGAAAGGTAAGGTGGCGCATCTCATCGCGTTTTGCTATGTTAGTTATAAGATCAAACATGCAATCAGCACTCTTGATGCAGCAGATATTTTTACCGAAAACGAAGGAGAGGACAACAAGTGATTGCGCGAACCTTAACGATTGCCGGTTCGGACAGCGGGGGCGGAGCCGGAATCCAAGCGGATATCAAAACGTTTCAGGAACTGGAAACCTTCGGCATGAGCGCGATTACCGCCATTACGGCGCAAAATACACTGGGTGTGCAGAAAGTATACCCGCTTGCCCCCGAAGCCGCTGCGGAGCAGATTCATTCCGTTGCAACCGACCTCGGGGTTGACGCCACCAAAACCGGAATGCTAGCCACGGCGGACATTGTAAAAACCGTGGCCCAAAAAATCAGGGAATTTGGTCTGTTTCCCCTTGTCGTCGATCCTGTGATGGTTTCGACCAGCGGCCATGTTCTGCTTGATGAAGATGCACGGATCGTCTATAAAAAAGAACTGATCCCCCTCGCTTCGGTCGTGACGCCCAATTTGCCAGAAGCGGAAGTTTTGACAGGGCTTTCTTTAGCCGATCCGGACTCCCGTCGTCAGGCAGCTCGCATGTTTGTTGAATGGGGGGCAAAAGCGGTCGTGATCAAAGGGGGGCACGGAAACGAGAGTACCGCTGATGACCTTTATTACGATGGAGAAGAATTCTCCGTTCTCAGCGCACCTCGCTTTGACACAAAGCAAACACACGGGACAGGCTGCACCTTTTCTGCGGCGATTACCGCTTTTCTGGCCAAGGGCGCTTCCACTTACGATGCGGTAAAACAGGCGAAAGAGTTTATCACCGCTGCGATCAGCCATCCGTTGAATCTGGGCCGGGGACACGGACCCACCAATCATTTCGCCTATCGCCACCGGAGGGAAAATCGATGAGTTTCGTAAAAAATTCGTTATCACTCTACTTTATCATGGGCAGTCAGGATTGCCCGCACCAAGATCCCGTCCGGGTATTGGAACAAGCAATCAACGGTGGAATCACCTGTTTTCAATATCGCGAGAAAAATTCGGGCCTGCACATGCACCAAACGGTTTTGTTGGGCAAGAAGCTGCGCCGGCTTTGCCGGGAACATGGCATCCCGTTTCTGGTCAATGACCGGGTCGATCTCGCTCTGATTTTGGAGGCAGATGGTGTACATATCGGTCAGGAAGATCTGCCAGCCTCTGAAGTGCGAAAAATCATCGGGCCCGACCGCATATTGGGCGTATCGGCCGAAACCCCTGCCGAGGCAGAGCAAGCCATGCTTGACGGAGCTGATTATATCGGCGTCGGCCCCATGTACTCCACTCTCAGCAAAAAAGACGCGGGCGAACCGATCGGCCCGGCTGCGATTCAACAAATACGCAGGCAAATCGGCAGCGATTTCCCGATCGTCGGCATCGGAGGAATCACGCCCGAACGGACGCCGCAAGTGATGGAAGCGGGGGCAGATGGTGTCGCGGTCATCTCTGCGATCAGCAAAAGCGGAGAGCCGTCGGAAGCTGCCCGCCGTTTTCGCCAGTATCTGAGCGGTTCCACAAAATTGTAACGGCTGCCCGCAAACGGCAAAAGGCCAAGTGGTAAAATAAAATTGGAATCAAAGGAGGATCTGCAATGAAATATCGTTCTATGCCCGGTATTGATCGCCCTCTTTCCGAAGTGGGCTTTGGTGTCTGGTCCGTTGCTACCCCGTGGTGGGGAGTCAAGGACGAGGAATTGGGAAAAAAATTATTGCGATCTGCATATGAAGAGTACGGCATCACCTTTTTTGACACGGCCGATGTATACGGTCAGGGAAAAGGTGAAACGATTCTGGCCGATGCCCTTTCCGGTTTGCGCGACAAAGTCGTGATCGCGACCAAGTTCGGCTATGACATTTATGCCAAACGCGGAGACCGTCACGGCGGACACAGCGAATTGCCGCAACGCTGGGATAAGGAGTCCATCCGCAAATCCTGCGAGGAGAGCCTGCGGCGTCTGAAAACCGATTATATCGACATCTACCAGCTTCACAACGCCCGGATGGAAGCAATCGTCAGCGACGAAGTTTACGAAACGCTGGAACGCCTGAAAGAAGAAGGAAAAATCCTGACCTACGGCGTTGCGCTCGGCCCGGATATCGGCTGGCGGGATGAAGGGCTTGCAGCCATCGAAGGCGGACGCATGGATATGGTACAAATCATCAACAACCTGATAGAACAAGATCCTGCCCGCGAACTGATCAAAGCGGCAGAGAAACAAAATCGCGCCCTGATCTCCCGCGTGCCCCACGCATCCGGTCTGCTTGACGGAACTTACGATCCGGACAAGCATTTTGACAAAACCGACCATCGCAACCACCGTCCGGTAAAATGGATGCAAGCCGGTTTGCAAGCAGTCAAGGATTGGGGATTTTTGTATAAAGAATCCGACCGCACCATCGGACAGGCAGCCATTCTCTTCTGTCTGGCCAGTCCGGCAGTCAAATCGGTATTGCCGAATATCACCAGCGAAGAGAACTTGCGCGAATTTGCCACCGCTCCGGAAAAAACCCCGCTCACCGCAGAGGAGTTGCAAAAAATCGAAGAGCTGTGGGAAAACGGTCAAAAAACGGCATTAAAACAACCATTTTCCAACAGCAAAACCAAGCCGACTCCGGTGGCAAAATAATGCTTCTCCCCCGGTTTTTTGACATTCCGGGGGAGTATTTTTTCGGAGGCAAAAAATTATCAATATTACCAATCATTTATTTACTTGCAAATATTTTTATACTAAAATAGTAGCGTAGTGAATTCAATTTTGTTGAATTCGCTCTTTTTCAGGCTAAACGCTGGAGGTGGTTTTTTTTGCAAAAACCATATGCCCTTTATCCCAGCAAGTGTGACAAATGCGGTACTCCTGATTGCAAATGTCCGGACTGTGATTGCAAAAAATAAGGCACATGGATCAATCAGCCCCCGCACTGCAAGTCGGTCGCGGGGACTGGTTTTTCTTTTTTAATCCGAACTTATTTTTCCATGCCGCCGCCAGAACATACAATTAATTTACTGATTTTCGGTTGTTGAGTAAAACGCTTAATTTTATAATATTGAATGATATTCGTAGAAACAAAGGGGGTTTACTTGGTTTGAAAAAGCATCTTTTATCCGGTTCGCTTATCTTCGTCCTCTTTTTCCATCTCTTTTTTTTGCCCCAATCTGTCTTTGCCTTCAGTTATACCGGCGATCAACTTTGCGATGACTATTACGTCTACTATCGCTGGGGCGGGAACATCACCGAGCCGCACAAAGAAGCGATCAGCCAATCGGTCACCGACTGGAACAACGCCCAGAACAAGCGCCGATTCGTGCAAAATCCATCCGCTTCCGGAGTCTTTGATTCATATTATTCGAGTACCGATGATTACTACGGGTATTCCTACTGGGAGACCGGACTGGATTCCTGTACCGACGACTGGGTCGTTAAAATGAATAAATTTTATGATTCCAATAATGATCTCAATTTTGGCCGCAGCGTGGCCGGGCATGAAATCGGACATATACTGGGATTGGCGCATACCAACTGGACGGCGCTGATGAATATCGACCGGGATCGCTACTCGATTTACATCCCCCAAACCGATGATATTAACGGGGTGAACAACTTATATTAGGAAGGTGTGGATGATGTTTCACAAATGGCCCCTCTGTTTAACCCTTCTTTCTCTGTTGGTATTAATGGCCGGATGCAGCCGTTTCAACAGCGAAACACAGGTGAATATGCATATGGACCTCGCCTTGGAAAACAACCTGAACGATATGATTCATCAATCCCCTCTCATTGTCATGGGTACCTATCAAAGCGCGGCGGGAAGCATCAACGGCGCCCGCAACCCCCGAGATCCGTCAAAGCCGGCAGCCGATGTTTATAACGAGGTCAAACTGTTTAATTTCAAGGTTAACAAAGTATTAAAAGGAGAGCTGGATGCAGATATAATTAAAGTGGGGCAATCACACACCCTGCAATTGGATCGTTTGCGTGAAAATGAAAATATCCATATCACCAATCCGCTTTATATCGAGCCGGAAATGGGCAAAACATATATCCTGTTTCTGAAAAAATCTCCTTATGCCGATTTTTACTCTTTTCCTTTCGTCCCCAACTCGATCCAACTGAACGGTCAAGGAAAAGCTCTGTTGCAGATCCCCTCTCATCACCTGCTAAAACAGACGGTAACCCAGGATGACCAGACAATTCATGTGTCGATCGACGGGTTTCCGACAAACTACAAAGATCAAGTGACCGGGCTGAATCTGCAGGGAATCTTAAACAGGGTGGAAAATATTGAAAAGACTCTGTTGCAATAATGGTAAACAGAATCGGAATTTCTTAAAAAGAGAGGAGCACCTCACCATGAACAATCAGGTTGCCATCGTTACCGGAGGAAGCCGGGGCATTGGTGCGGCCACTGCCAAACTGCTGGCCCGGCGCGGGGCAAAAGTGATCGTCAATTATCACAACAACCGACAGGCAGCTGATACAGTCGTCGAGTCGATTGTCCGGCAGGGCGGAGAAGCAACGTCCATTCAGGCAGATGTAAGAAACCCGGAAGCGGTTCGCCGTCTGGTCGACCAAACCATCTCTACATACGGCAAAGTGGATATTCTGGTCAACAACGCTTCCATCTCCTTTCCGATTCAACCGCTCATGGAAATGAGCTGGGATGATTTCGCCCAAAAGGTGAACGACGAGCTGCGCGCCGCTTTTGAGCTGACGAAAGCGGTCCTTCCCCACATGATCAAACAGAAATATGGCCGCCTCATCTACGTTTCCAGCGGTTTGGCACGCAGCACATCACCCGGTTTTATCGCGCACGGCGTGGCCAAAAACGGCTTGGAAGCGTTTGTTCGCTATGTCGCCGGTGAAGTTGGGCCGCATGGCATTACGGCCAACATCGTTGCCCCGGGAATGGTGGATACCGATGCAACGGCGGAAATTCCCCAAGAGAGGAAAGAGATGGCGGCCAACTTCACCCCGATGCGCCGAATCGCCCAACCGGAAGATGTCGCAAATGCCATCGCCTTTTTTGCCAGCCCGGATACCGGCTTTGTCACCGGGGGATATACCTCCGTTTCCGGCGGCTCACTGATGATTTGAATTTCACTGCAAAAAGCGCCGTTCCCTTCTTTGGACAACGGCGCTTTTTGTTTCTGCCCGACCAATTTGTCCAAATATTTTGTTATAATTAAATAGACATTTTATTGAAAATTGATTCTTGCAGGGGGAATCACATGAGGAACCGTTCATTTTGGCGAAAAGCCGGTGTTTTTTTCCTTTCTTTTTTGTTAACAGGAAGCCTGTTCCTTACGTCGAACATTCCATCCGCCCGTGCCGGGGACAACGACGGCACCCTCTCACAGGAAACCACATGGAAAAAACGACAGTTAAGGGCCCTGTGGGTTGCTTCTGTCACCAATATCGATTGGCCTTCCGCACCGGGCCTCCCGATCGGACAACAGCAACAGGAATTTATCCAAATCTTGAATGAAGCGAAGGAACTGAATATGAACGCCGTTGTGGTGCAAATCCGCCCGACCGCGGATGCTTTTTACCCTTCCAAATTAAATCCCTGGTCCAAATACCTAACCGGTACACAGGGAAAAAACCCCGGTTATGATCCGCTCGACTTCATGGTTCGCGAAGCCCATAAGCGCAATCTGGAATTTCATGCCTGGTTCAATCCTTATCGCGTCAGCATGGATACAGAAACCGACCAGTTGGCGCCAAACAACGTGGCGCGGTTGCACCCCGACTGGGTTCGATCCTACGGCGGAAAGCTCTACCTTGATCCCGGTCTTCCCGAAGTGCGAGCCTACATTATCAACAGCGTGATGGAAGTCGTCAACCATTATGATATTGATGCTGTTCATTTTGATGACTACTTTTATCCCTATCCCGTTTCCGGAATCGATTTTCCTGATGACCCAACTTATCAGAAGTATGGAGCCGATTATCCCGATAAAGGGGACTGGCGACGCCACAATGTCAATTTATTGGTAGAGCAACTTTCCCATGCGATCAAAGAGGCAAAACCTTATGTAAAATTCGGGATTTCCCCTTTCGGCATCTGGCGCAATCAAAATACCGACCCGACCGGTTCCGATACAAACGGTCTGCAAAGTTATGACTCGATTTACTGTGATACCCGCACCTGGATCAACGAGGGATGGATCGATTATGTCGCACCGCAGATTTATTGGAATTTCGGCTACGCTCCGGCTGCCTACGAAAAACTGGTCGATTGGTGGGCCCATGAGGTAAACGGCAAAAATGTTCACCTGTATATCGGACAAGCGGCCTATAAAATTGGCCACAGCACCGAAGCTTGGGACGATCCGGAAGAAATGCCCAACCAGCTGCTCTTCAACAATCAGTTTGCTGAGGTAAAAGGAAGTATTTTCTTCAGCTATAAAGACGTGAAGGCCAATTATCTCGGTTTCCGGGACCGTCTGAAAAATGATTTATTCAAATATCCGGCACTGATTCCGACGATGCCGTGGCTGGATGACAACCCACCGAAGAAGCCGAAGCTGTTAAAAGCGGAAAACAAAAGCGGTTCGGCTGTTCACCTGGTTTGGAAGGACCAGTCGAAAGGGGACAGCACAGCCTTTGCCATCTATCGTTTCTCCAGCGCAAAAGAGATCAGTCTCAATCGTCCGCAAAACCTGATCGCCACAGTCAGAAAAAACGGGAATGGCCTGCAAACATTTGATGACCGAACGGCTGAAAACAAACCTGCAATCTATGTAATCACCGCCCTCGATCGGCTGCATAATGAAAGTAAACCAAGCAATCCGATTTTTGTCCGTTAAAAACCGTTTCAGGCATGGAGTTCGTTCCGTGCCTTCCCTTCCCCGAATTCACACATGAGGCCGATTTTTAATAAATTGTAAAAGACTTGAAAAAATAAGCTGAGAGTCTGCTTTATAATGAAATTAATAAGCAATGTTCTATCATATGGAGCACAAACATTGGAATTAAAAGGATTTTTTCAATCGTTCCATAAAAGCTAAAATAGAGATAGAGAAACGAATCGGCAGCCAATCCCCTTGCTGATTCGTTCCGAAGTGGGCAGGGCTCTTTTGGGAGAGGGAAACCATGATGAAAACAAAACGAAAGCATAATTGCATAAAACGGCTGGGCAGGACCTTTCGCTTTAATTTTCTCAAGTTGTTGCGTTCACCCGGCGGGGCGAAAAAAGTATCGCTGGGGTTTGCGCTTGGTTTCGGTTTGGAAATGATCGTCATCCCCACATGTTCGCTGATCTATATCCTGTTTTACCCGATCGTCCGCCTGTGCAAAGGTTCGCTTCCGGCAGCGATTATCGGCAACATCATCGGGAAATTAACCTTCTTACCCGTCATAATGCTCCCGATCTCCAAGAAACTGGGCGAATGGATCTACCCGGTGAATACCGGGACGATGAATTTTGAAGATCACTCTTTTACCGAGATTTTTTCAGGTAATTTGCAAATTCTTTGGGACATTTTGCACGGCGGATTGCACGTCCTGATCGGGCAGTCCATTTTGGGAGCGCTGTTCGGGTTTATCTCCTACTTTATTATTTATCGTTTGTATGAAAGTAGAAACTTCTATAAATTGCTACGAAACTGTTCATAATTTACGCCCCTTCCTTCATGGGAATCAGGGGCGTTTCTTTTTCCGCAATAGCGATTTTCAGATCAACAGATTTTCTATTTTAAAATAGAAGGCCCCCGCTTTTCCGTTTGGGCCAAAGGGAACGACAGGGAAGTGCGGGGGCCGTGGATTCATGTCTTCAGGCGGTCTCCTCGATCGGCCACTCCGTCCGGCGTAACTCTTCAACCACGAGATCGCCGAACTCCTCCGTACTGACCGCCAGTTGATTCTCGCTGGCCAAATCAGGTGTCCGCACCCCTTTTTCGAAAACGGTGCGAACCGCTTGTTCAACCGCGGCGGCGGCTGCCTCATAACCGAAGGAGTGACGAAGCATCAATGCCGCGGAGAGGATCGCTGCGGCTGGATTGGCCACGCCTTGCCCGGCGATATCCGGTGCTGATCCATGAACCGGCTCATACAGACCGATCGTACCTTCTCCCAGGCTTGCGGATGGCAACATTCCGATCGATCCGGTTAAAATCGCCGCTTCATCGCTTAAGATGTCGCCAAACATATTCTCCGTCACGATGACATCAAAAGTGGCGGGGCGGCGAATGATTTGCATCGCACAGTTATCGACCAACATGTGCTCCACCTGGACATCAGGATAATCTTTGGCTACCCGGTTGACCACTTCCCGCCAGAGCCGGGAGCTTTCCAAAACATTGGCTTTGTCAACCGAAGTAACCCGTTTTTTCCGGCCGCGTGCAATCTCAAACGCCAAGCGAACAATGCGCTCAATCTCGAACTCGTGATAAATCAACAGATCCGTCGCCACTTCTCCCTCAGGCGTTGTTGTCCGCTCTTTGTCGCCAAAGTAAATGCCGCCGGTCAATTCGCGAACCACCACCAGATCAACTCCGGCAAGCACCTCAGGCCGGAGAGTCGAGCTGTTTTCCAAGCCTGCAAACAGGGTGACGGGACGCAGGTTGGAATACAGTCCCAACCCTTTCCGGATACCGAGGAGAGCTTGCTCCGGTCTCAATTCCGGCGGATAGGAATCCCAGTCGGGTCCGCCAACGGCTCCGAGCAGAACCGCATCGGATTTTTCGCAGAGCTCCATCGTTTCCGGGGGGAGGGGAATGCCCACCCGGTCGATCGCTCCTCCCCCGATCATTCCGTACTGAATGGAGAACGAAAATCCAAATTCTTTCTCAACTTGCTGCAAAACTTTTACCGCTTCCTGGGTGATTTCCGGACCGATGCCGTCTCCCGGCAAAACGGCAATTTTTTTCACTTCGCTCACCTGACTCCACTCCTCTCAAGATGCCGTTATCTTCGCCATTCCGTCCCCGGCAGCCGCGCCTGTTCGCCTGAGCAGGCGATTCACCGCATCCAGATATGCCCGGGCACTCGCTTCCAACACGTCGGTGCTGACTCCTCTTCCTCTCACGGTCCACTCACCTTGGCTCAACTGAACAAAAACCTCTCCCAATGCGTCTTTTCCCTGTGTAACCGAATGGATGCGATAATCTTTCAATTCCACCTGTACGCCGGTCAAACGGTCAATCGCCTTAAAGATCGCATCGACCGCCCCGTTTCCGCAAGCGGCTTCTTCCGATACCGAACCATCCGAAACCCGCTTGATCTGAAGGGATGCGGTAGGCAACGAATGACTCCCGCAGGTGACCAGCAATGACTCAAGTGTATAAGCATCTTTTGCATCGCTCATTTTTTCCTCGACCAAAGCAACGATATCCTCGTCCGCGACATCCTTTTTGCGATCGGCGAGTTCCTTAAAACGGATGAACAATTGATTTAATTGCTCTTCATTCAATTCATATCCCAACTGCAACAACTTATCCCGGAAAGCATGCCGGCCGGAATGTTTTCCCAAGACAAGGCGGCTTTCCGTCAGACCGACGGTCTCCGGCCTCATGATCTCGTAAGTTTCCCTGTTTTTGAGCATTCCGTCCTGATGAATGCCGGATTCATGTGCAAACGCGTTGGCACCGACCACCGCTTTATTGCCAGGAACCATCATGCCTGTCAATTTGCTCACCATGCGGCTGGTGCGATGGATTTCCCGCAAATTGAGAGTCGTTTGCAGCTGGTAATACTGCTCCCGCGTCTTGATCGCCAAGGCAATTTCTTCAAGCGCGGCATTGCCGGCCCGTTCACCGATTCCATTGATCGTGCATTCCACCTGGTCGACCCCGGCTTCAATCGCCGCCAGGCTGTTGGCCACCGCCATGCCCAGATCGTCGTGGCAGTGTGCGCTCAAACGAACCTGCTCCACTTCAGGCACGGCCTTTCTTACATTCATGAACATCTGCGCATACTCATTCGGAGTGAGATACCCCACCGTATCCGGCAGATTGATCACGCCTGCCCCCGCTTTAATCGCTTCCCGGACTACTTCGGCCAGAAAGTCGATTTCCGTTCGACCCGCATCCTCACATGAAAATTCTACAATCGGGAACAGCCGTTTAGCATACCGGATCGCTTCTCGCACCCGCTCAATGACCTGTTCCCGGCTCATCCGGAGCTTATACTCGCGATGAATTGGCGAGGTTGCCAGAAAGAGGTGCAGATAGGGTGATTCGGCTGCGCGCAACGCCTCCCACGCCTGATCGATATCTCCCTTGACCGAGCGGGACAAACTGCAAACAGAAGCATTTTTCACCCGGCTGGCAATCTCACGCACTGCTTGCATATCTCCGGCTGAGGAAGCGGCAAACCCGGCTTCGATCACATTTACTCCCAACCGTTCCAGCTGGATGGCAATTTCCACTTTCTCACGAGGGCTGAGGTTCACACCGGGCGACTGCTCCCCGTCGCGAAGGGTTGTATCAAAAATGGTGATCGTGCGCATAACCGCTTCCTCCTTTATGATTTATCTTTATTGTTGAATCGGTTCTTTTTGGCTCACCCATACCATCATCTCTCTCAGCTTCGCTCCGACTCTCTCAATCTCATGCTCTTTCTCCGCTTCTCTCATCGCCGTAAACTGCTTGCGGCCGGTTTGATTCTCCTCAATCCAGCGGCGGGCAAATGTTCCGTCCTGAATCTCTTTTAACAGCTGCTTCATCGCTTCACGACTGCTTTCAGCCACAACCCGTTTTCCGCTCACATAATCCCCGTACTCCGCCGTGTCACTGATGGAGTAACGCATGCCGGAAAGGCCGTTTTCATACATCAGGTCAACGATCAACTTCAACTCGTGCAAACACTCAAAGTAGGCGACTTCCGGCTGGTACCCGGCCTCAACCAGCGTCTCGAATCCGCTTTTGATCAACTGGCTGACCCCGCCGCACAATACCGCTTGCTCTCCAAACAAATCCGTTTCGGTTTCTTCTTTAAATGTCGTTTGGATCACTCCCGCTTTGGTGGAACCGATTCCTTTGCAGTAAGCCAGAGCGAGCGCGTGCGCATTGCCGGTCGCATCCTGATGAACCGCGATCAGGGCGGGAACCCCGAAGCCTTCGCAATATACCCGTCTTACCAAGTGACCCGGCGATTTGGGGGCTACCAGAATCACATCGACATCTTCGGGCGGAACAATCTGGCCGAAGTGGATGTTAAAACCGTGGGAGAAAAAGAGAGCAGATCCCGGTTTCAGGTGCGGTTCCACTTGTTCCTTGTATACTTTGGCCTGAAGCTCATCAGGAAGCAGAAGCTGCACCACATCGGCCCGTTTCACCGCTTCATCCACTTCAAACACCTGGAATCCATCGGCTTCGGCTTTTTCCCATGACTTTCCTTTTCTCAGCCCCACGATCACGTGTACCCCGCTGTCACGCAGATTTTGCGCCTGGGCATGCCCCTGGCTTCCATACCCGATTACCGCTACTGTTTTTTCCGAAAATAATGACAAATCTGCATGATGCTCATAGAACATTTGTGCCATCTTCATTCCTCCTCAGAGAATTGGTCCTTTTTTTATTGGTCAAACAGTCGCTTTTACCTTGTTTAAACCGCGTTCCAGGGCAATCGCACCGGTGCGGGCAATCTCAATGATGCCGTACGGGCGCAGCAGTTCAACCATTGCTTCCAGTTTCGCCGGTTCGCCCGTTACCTGAATGGTAAGCGACTGTGGACTCACATCGACGATCGAGGCGCGAAAAGGTTCGACAATGCCGAAAATCTCGGCTCTCACCGCCGAAGTTGCTTCCACTTTGATCAGAAGCAGCTCCCTTTCGACGGTCTTTTCTTTTTCCAAATGTTCAACCTTAATCACATCAATCAATTTTTCCAATTGTTTTCTTACCTGTTCCAATGTCTGGTGATCGCCGCCGGTGATAATGATCATGCGGGACAGGCCTTCTTTCTCCGACTCTCCTACGCTGATGCTCTCGATGTTGTAATTGCGTTGCCCGATCAGACTGGCAACGCGGGCCAACACCCTTGGCTGATTGTTTACCAGTACGGAAAGGATATGCCTCATCTAGATCTCATCTCCCATTACCATCTCATCCAAGCCTGATCCCGGCGCCACCATCGGATAAACATTCTCTTCCGGGGAAACCCAAAAGTCGACGAGGGCCGGTCCCGGGTGGGCCAAAGCTTCTTCCCAGCATTTTTTCGCCTCGTCTTTGGTGCGGGCCCGCCAGGCTTTTACGCCATAGGCTTCCGCCAGTGTGACAAAATCAGGGCTGCCAGCCAGATCGACTTCGCTATACCGCTTTTTGTAGAAAATTTCCTGCCACTGGCGTACCATGCCGAGGCACTGATTGTTGATGAGCGCCACTTTCACGGGGATATTTTCCAGTGAAACGACGGCCAGCTCCTGCGCTGTCATCTGAAAACCCCCATCGCCGACGACTGCGATTACCGTCCGATCCGGATAAGCGAGTTGTGCCCCGATCGCTGCCGGAAAACCGAATCCCATCGTTCCCAGCCCACCGGAGGTCAGCAGGGAACGCGGATGGTGGAAACGGTAGAACTGAGCCACCCACATCTGGTGTTGTCCGACATCGGTCGTAATGATCGCTTCCCCTTGAGTCGTGCGGTAGATTTGCTCAATCACCCATTGCGGTTTCAGGCCATCTTCCGTCTCTTTGTATTGAAGAGGGAACCGCTGCTTCCATTCATCCAGCTGATCCATCCACTTGTTTGAGCGACTGCGTGGAACCTCCTGATTGATCAGCTGAAGCACGGATTTGACATCCCCGTTCAACGGAATGTAGGTCCGCACATTTTTGCCGATTTCCGCCGGGTCGATATCGATGTGGGCGATTTTGGCTTTTTGCGCAAACTTGTCAATGCGCCCCATGGTAACCCGGTCATCGAATCGCGCCCCGATCCCGATCAGAAGATCACACTCCAGCAGGGCGTGATTGGCTGCATAAGTCCCGTGCATTCCCGGCATCCCGAGCCAATGCGGATGGGTTCCGGGAAAACCGCCGATGCCCATCAAAGTGGTCGTGACCGGAATGCCCGTTTTTTCCGAAAACGCGATCAATTCACCCGCCGCACCGGAGCTGACAACCCCGCCTCCAGCCAAAATCAGCGGTTTTTTCGCCTCGGCAATGGCTTCGTAAAGCTGTTCGACTTGTTCCCTTCCGGGCGTTCGCCAAGGATGAAACCCGGGAATCTCAACGCTTTCCGGATATTCAAAAGCGGCTTTCGCATTGGATACGTCCTTCGGGATGTCGATTAACACCGGACCCGGCCTGCCCTGAGTCGCAATCGTAAACGCCTCTTTGACGATCCGCGGCAGGTCATTCACATCGCGCACTAAATAATTGTGCTTTGTAATCGGCATGGTAATGCCCGTGATATCTGCTTCCTGAAAGGCATCGGTTCCCAAAAGGGACTGATCCACATTGCCGGTGATGCAGACCAGCGGAACGGAATCCATCATCGCGGTGGCAATCCCGGTCACCAGGTTGGTTGCTCCCGGACCGGAAGTGGCCACGACGACGCCAGGTTTCCCCGTCGCACGCGCATAACCGTCCGCCGCATGAATGGCACCTTGCTCATGGCGGGCCAACAGGTGGCGGATCTGCCCATCATAAAGCGAATCATAAATCGGTAACACAGCTCCACCCGGATAACCGAAAATCACCTCGACTCCTTCCTGGATCAAACATCGAAGCAAGATTTCTGACCCGGTAAACTTTCTCTCCTCAACCTTCGTCTCAACTAACTGACCAGACAGGGTTTCCATCTGGGGAGCCACTGGCATTTCTCCTCCTTTTAAAAAAGCAAAAATAAAAAGAACCTGATCCGCCCTTTGCTCGCATGCCAAGCAGCGCTCATTGGGACGAACAGGTTCGTGGTACCACCCAATTTTGTCGACTTCTCGCGAAAATCGACCTCAATGAGTATGGATCAACTCCATACTCCTGCCGTTAACGGGACAACCGGTAGTGTACTACTCAGCGCTGCAAAGCGCCTTTCGACACTCAACTCCAAGGTGAGAGATGTACAAGGCTGCGGTTCCGGTCTCAGCAAACCCGGACTCTCTGTATCGCGCCTCCTTGCCATCGTCCTTTTCATCGTCTTAACTTATCGAATTATCCGACGAATCGGCATTGCAAAAGCAATCCCTGCAATTATTGGAGGAAATATTGGATCGGATAAATAAAGAAGCTTCAATCTTGTAACCCTCGGGTAAAGATTTTGATTATTTAGCTGATATTATAGTCATCATCCTAAACAGCTGTCAACACAGTTTCTCTCATTTTTTTATTACAAATTTGCAAGCGTTTACAAAATTCTAATAATCCGCTCCCGACAGGGAACGGAAGAAAAGTCACACCTCTCTTAACACAGCTCCGGTATTGGCCGAAGTGACAAGACTCGCATACCGGCGCAAATATTTTCCGGAAACCTGAACGTCCGGAGCTTGCCAGCGGGCACGTCTGGCAGCCAGTTCTTCTTCATGGACATCCAGATGAAGGGTTCCTTTTTCCAAGTCGATCTCAATCCGGTCTCCCGACTGAACCAAAGCAATCGGTCCGCCTTCTGCGGCTTCAGGTGAAACATGGCCGATGCAAATGCCCCTTGTCGCTCCGGAAAAGCGGCCGTCTGTGATCAGCGCGACTTCCTTGCCCAGGCCCATTCCAACAATGGCCGAGGTCGGTGAAAGCATTTCAGGCATTCCCGGCCCGCCCTTGGGACCTTCATATCGAATGATGACTACATGGCCCGGTTTTACCTTGCCCAAGGCGATCCCGGCCAAAGCGGAATCCTGTGATTCAAAAACAATGGCTTCGCCGGAAAACTTCGTGATTGACGGATCAACGGCTCCCGCTTTGATAACTGCGCCATCCGGAGCAAGATTTCCGTACAAAATTTTCAGACCTCCCGTTTGGCTGTGGGCCTCTTCCACCCGTTTGATCACACGGGGATCTTTTATTTCGGCTCCGGCGATATTTTCCCCAAGCGTCCCCAGTGTCACCGTCTTCGTGTCGAGATGAAGCAAACCGTCGATGCGGCTTAACTCATTCAAGATCGCCGAAATCCCGCCGGCGCGGTCCACGTCTTCCATATGCCACTGCCCGGCCGGGCTCACCTTGCAAATATAGGGAACGCGTTTGGAAAGTTCATTGATGCGGGACAACGGATACTCCACCCCGGCTTCATGGGCGATCGCCATCGTATGCAGAACGGTGTTGGTGGAACCGCCCATCGCCATGTCCAGGATAAAGGCATTGTCCAACGCTTTTTCCGTCACAATATCCCGCGGTTTGAGGTCGGCTTCGATCAGGCGGATGATTTGCCGTGCCGCGCGCCGCGCCAATTCTTCCCTCTCAGGAGTCCGGGCGAGAATGCTTCCGTTCCCCGGCAGAGCAAGCCCGAGCGCCTCGGCCAAGCAGTTCATCGAATTGGCGGTGAACATGCCGGAACAGGAACCACATCCCGGACAACCGAATTTCTCAAGGGTTTCCAATTGCTGTTCATCAATTTTCCCCGCCTGATACGCTCCGACGCCTTCAAAAACGGACGAGAGGTCCACTTTGTCTCCTGCCGGCGTCACACCTGCAGCCATTGGACCACCGCTGATGAAGATCGTGGGAATATTAACCCGGAGCGCGCCCATCATCATACCGGGTGTAATCTTGTCGCAATTGGGGATGCAGATCAGCCCGTCAAACCAGTGGGCGAGCGCGACCGTTTCCACCGAATCGGCGATAATTTCCCGGCTGGGCAGAGAATAGCGCATTCCGATATGGCCCATGGCAATCCCATCGTCAACACCAATCGTATTAAACTCAAACGGAACGCCACCAGCTTCCCGTACGGCTTCCTTCAAAATTTCGGCAAAACGGTTAAGGTGGATGTGCCCCGGAATAATTTCCACAAACGAGTTGCATATGCCTATAAACGGTTTGCCAAAATCCTCTTCCTTGACGCCGGCCGCACGGAGCAATGCACGGTGGGGAGCCCGGTCAATTCCTTTTTTGATTCGGTCACTTCGCATCTTATCACCTTCCCTGGATGGTGCAAACTTTTTTTCATATCAGTTTATATCAAATATTTTTTTATGTCACTCTCTTATTTTCGTAAATGTTAGTTGCCGACCGGGTCGATGGAGAAGCGCTCACGCCGGACCGAAACGGGATGAGCGTTCGGTCTCCAACATTCCTGAACGAAATACGGTATTTTCCTGCGTGCAAATCAACCTGCCTGACTGGGCAAATTCCACACTCGGCTCTATATAGATAAATTAATATTTTTAATAAATAAATTTATATTGCCTGAATAAACGAAAAAAGATATAATGATGGTTAAACTATTTCACTTACTTAAACATTAGTATTATGAATCCAACTGTATGAATTAAGGAGATTTTCTTATGTCAGACCGATTGGAAATGAGTCTGGAACTCGAACAGGTTTTTCGCCATATTTTGCGTGATTTGCGACGGGATTTGGCAGAAATCTGGGGTGATCGAATTAACGGAGCGGAGTTTGGCGTCTTAAAACAATTGGAGCAAAAGAGCCCGCAAATCGTGACGGCGCTGGCACAGGAATTTAATGTTTCCGTAAGCCACATCACCCATGTCGCCGACCAGCTGGAAAAGAAAAACCTGGCCTACCGAAAGCGTTCCAAGCTGGATAAGCGGGTGGTGGAATTGCACATATCCGAACTCGGAAAAAAAACAATTGAAGAATTGTCTTATAAAAAATCGGAGTATTTTCGCCGTAAGTTTGAAAAATTAACCACCGAAGAGATTGAAACACTTTTGACTTTGCTGCAAAAGATAAGTTAAACAGATAAACAGATAATCTCTTTTTGCTCCAGTCCGGGATCATGACAGCAGTCGACCCTTGACCATTCAATCATTCCAAAAAGGGGTTACCAGTCGGTGGAACACTTATCCTCCAAGCAGAAGATGACCATCATGGTCGCGATTGTTGCCAGTTTGCTGTTTGCGGCATTGAATCAAACGATCGTGGGAAACATCATGCCGCGGATTATCGCCGAACTGAAAGGAATGGAGTATTTCCAGTGGGTGTTCACCATCTATATGCTCACCTCGAGCATTACCGTGATTTTGGTCGGAAGGCTGTCAGACAACTATGGGCGGAAGCCATTTATCCTGATCGGCTTGGGCATCTTTGTGATCGGGTCACTTCTTTGCGGTACTTCATCGACAATTCTTGAATTGATCTTGTACCGCGGATTGCAGGGATTTGGCGGAGGGATGGTGATGTCCACCGCCTTCAGCGCTGTCGGAGACCTGTTTTCACCCAGAGAACGCGGGCGCTGGCAGGGAATCATGAGCGGATCGTTTGGCCTGGCCAGCATTTTGGGGCCTGCCCTGGGCGGGTATATCGTGGATCACTTGGCGTGGCATTGGTGTTTCTGGATTTTCCTACCCTTTGGCATTATCGCATTCGTCTTGATCTGGTTCCTTTTCCCGTCCGTTCCCAGAAAAGGGCCTGTCTCAATCGACTACCTGGGCTCCCTTTTCCTGATGATCACCATGATTCCCTTGCTGCTGGCCTTTTCCTGGGCCGGCACGCGATATGCATGGACATCACCGGTCATTCTCGGACTCTTCGCCGGATCTGCCGCTTTCCTGATCCTTTTTCTGCTGATTGAACGATCGGCACAAAATCCGGTTTTACCCCTCAGCCTTTTTCGCACATCCATTTTCTCCCTGTCCAATGCGGCTCTTTTTTTGATCGGATTTGCCATGTTCGGTTCGATTATGTACACCCCCTTCTTCATTCAGGGGGTGCTGGGGCTGTCGGCAACCCATTCCAGCTTTCTCATGATGCCGATGACCCTCGGCATGGTGCTCGCCAGCACCGGGTCCGGGCAAATCGTGACCCGCACCGGACGGTATAAATGGATTGCGCTTACCGGGCTGGTCATCATGGCCTTTGGCGTATTCAGTATGACAACCCTCACGGAAAACGCCGACAATTGGCAAATCGCCTGGCGCATGCTGTTGATCGGCATCGGGCTGGGCAGCAGTTTCCCGATCTTCAACCTGACGATTCAAAATGCAGTCGATTACAGGTTTCTCGGGGTGGCCACTTCCGCTTCCCAATTATTCCGCCAGATGGGCGGTACGGTTGGGGTTTCCATCATGGGAACGGTGATGAATACAGCGATTCAAAGCCGGATGGGCACCTTGATGGCCAATATCCGCCACCATTTGCCCGCTGCGGCCAGAACCCCGCAGATGCTGAAGAAAATCGCATCGCTCGGCAATCCGCAACTGCTGATGGATCAAGCCCAGCTCATCCAGATTCGCTCCCGTTTGCCCGGTTCGCTCATTCCCGTGTTCGACACCATCGTTTCATTCTCAAGGGGAGCGCTTACCATCGCGATTCACCATGTTTTCTTCATTGCCGGCTTGATTTTGCTCATGGCGATTCTCATCGCGCTTTTGGTCAGGGAAATCCCGTTGCGCACCTCCAATGCGCAGGCGGTGGAAGAAGATCCCGACTGGCAGCGAAAAACAGCTTAATTCTCTTACACTCTCGCCACAGAGAGTGTTTTTTATGCAAAAAAGGCCCTTTTCCTCCCGGGAAATCCGGGCCGGAAAAAAGCCTTTTTGTGAGTCTGGGTTACTTTGCGTTTTTCGCAACGTTGACCAGTTCAGCAAATGCTTTTTGATCGCTGACGGCCAGTTCAGCCAGCATTTTGCGGTTGATGTCCACACCTGCCACTTTCAAGCCATGGACAAATTTGTTGTAGGAAAGACCGTTCATCCGCGCAGCAGCATTGATCCGGGTAATCCACAGTTTGCGGAAATCGCGTTTGCGTTGACGGCGATCGCGATAAGCGTACATCAAGGATTTCATCACTTGTTGTTTCGCCGTGCGGAACAAACGGTGTTTGGAACCAAAATAACCTTTCGCCAGTTTCAGTACCTTTTTGCGACGAGCGCGAGTAACGGTACCACCTTTCACTCTAGCCACAATAAATCCCTCCTGAAGTAACTTCTGTCTCTAATCAATTGCTTACATATATGCGATCAGTTGCTTAATCCGTTTTACATCGCCGGAATGAACGAGTGCGCTTTTGCGAAGCTTGCGTTTGCGCTTGGCAGTTTTTCCTTCGAGCAAGTGGCTTTTAAACGCATGGTTGCGTTTCACTTTGCCTGTTCCCGTTTTTTTGAAACGCTTTGCTGCAGCGCGTTTGGTTTTCATTTTTGGCATCGCGTGTATCCTCCTTGCAACTACTGTTTCGGTGTTAAAATCATAATCATTTGACGGCCTTCAAGCTTTGGCGGACGCTCGATGTCCGAGATCTCCTTCACCTCGTCCGCCATGCGATCCAAAATCCTGCGGCCAAGCTCCTGGTGCGTGATTTCACGTCCGCGGAAACGGATGGTCAACTTCACCTTATTCCCTTTTTGCAAGAACTTCTTCACGTTGTTCAGCTTGGTTTGGACATCATTTTCTTCGATCGACGGACTCAGACGGACTTCTTTAATCTGAATGATCTTTTGGTTTTTGCGGGCTTCTTTCTCCCGTTTGCTTTGCTCATAGCGGTATTTGCCATAGTCCATGATTCGGCAAACAGGCGGCTTTGCTTGCGGTGCGACATTGACAAGATCCAGATTCGCTTCCTGCGCCAAGCGTAATGCTTCCCTGAGCGGTTTAATCCCCAACTGCGACCCATCGACTCCGATCAAGCGAACCTCACGAGCACGGATCGACTCATTAACTTGGTGCTGATGTTCCTTGCTGATAACCTGCCACCTCCGGAAAAGTATTGAAAACAAAAAAATGCGGGCGCAAGTAAACGCCCACATTTAAATCCCATTATCACAAGGAAATTCAACCGTTTCCTAATGACCTGTCAACAGCAACACAGCGTCGATCAGGTGAGAAGCGGGCGCTTCTTCTTGCATGATGAAGATATCGTATCATACGCTAACAGGAAATGTCAAGCTTACGCCGTTTCACGATCACAGACAGACAACAGGGTATCGAAAAATATCCCTGCTGTCAAGCGAGTCCTGATCTCATCCTGCGAAGCCCCTTTATGCCCATTGAAGGCAAGGGCACTCCGAGCGGATTGGCCTACAACCTGCCTGTGCGGTGGCCTTATCTTCTTTCGCCGATCTCCTCTTTCAGCTCACGGATTACCTCATCCAGCGGTTTGGCGCCGAGATCCCCTTCGGTGCGCTTGCGGACGGCTACCGTTCCGGAATTCAGCTCTTTTTCCCCGACGACAAACATGTACGGCACTTTTTGCACCTGAGCTTCACGGATTTTATAGCCGACCTTCTCGTCACGCGCATCCAGTTCGACGCGGATGCCGGCTCTTTGTAATTCATCCGTCACTTTTCGGGCATATTCATTATAATCGCGGGAAACCGGAATCACGCGCACCTGAACCGGCGCCAGCCAAAGCGGGAAGGCACCGCCGTAGTGTTCGACGAGAATGCCGATAAACCGATCGATGGAACCGTAAATGGCGCGGTGAATCACCACTGGCCGATGCCGTTCATTATCTTCGCCGATGTAGGAGAGATCGAATTTCTCCGGCATCTGGAAATCGAGCTGAATTGTGGCGCATTGATGGCTGCGTTTCAGGGCGTCACGAATGTGGAAATCGATTTTCGGACCGTAGAAGGCGCCATCCCCTTCATTGATCCGGTAGTCGATTCCGGCGCGGTCCAACACGCTTTTCAGAGCGGACTCCGCTTTTTCCCACAATTCATCGGATCCCATCGAATCTTCCGGACGGGTGGAAAGCTCAACGGAATAAGGGAATCCGAAAACAGAATAAATTTGGTCAATCAGTTTCAGCGCATTCATCACTTCTTCTTCGATCTGGTCCGGGCGCACGAAAATGTGGGCATCATCCTGGGTAAACGTGCGAACGCGCAACATTCCGTTTAAAGCGCCCGACAACTCATGGCGGTGCACTTGCCCGAACTCGGCCAGACGGAGCGGGAGATCACGGTAAGAGCGAATCTCATTTTTAAAGATCAGCATGTGCCCGGGGCAATTCATCGGCTTGACGGCAAATGTGGCTTCGTCCACATCGGTGAAGTACATGTTTTCCCGGTAATGATCCCAGTGGCCCGATTGTTCCCAAAGGCGCTGATTCATCATGAGCGGCGTGCGCACTTCTTTGTATCCCGCTTTGGTTTGCATTTCGCGTGAAAGCTGCTCCAACTCATTGCGCAGGGTCATCCCGTTCGGCAGGTAGAACGGCATCCCCGGAGCCTCTTCGGAGAACATGTACAGCTTCAGTTCACGCCCCAGTTTGCGATGATCCCGTTTTCTGGCTTCCTCCAGAAAATGCAGGTACTCTTCCAACTCCGATTTTTTCGGCCAGGCCGTGCCGTAAATGCGCTGGAGCATTTGGTTGTCGGAATCGCCGCGCCAGTACGCCCCGGCCACACTGAGCAATTTGAAGGCTTTGATTTTCCCCGTCGACGGCAGATGCGGACCGCGGCAGAGATCGAAAAACTCTCCCTGCTCATAAATGGTGATCACGGCATCTTCCGGCAGGTCGCGAATAATCTCCAGTTTCAAATGGTCTCCCACTTTTTCGTAAAGGCGGATCGCTTCTTCCCTGCTGACCACTTTGCGGACGATCGGCAGATTCTCTTTGACGATCTTGTTCATCTCCGCCTCGATCTTCGGAAAGTCTTCCGGCGTCAGGCGCACCGGCAAATCGACATCATAGTAAAAGCCGTCTTCGATGACCGGACCGATTCCCAGTTTCACGTCAGGGTAAAGCCGTTTTAAAGCCTGTGCCAGCAAGTGCGCCGTACTGTGCCGGTATACCTCGACTCCGTCTTTGTCTTCCAGCGTCAGAATTTGCACCTGGGCGCCGTCGGGAACTTCCCGGTTCAAATCGACCACTTTTCCGTCGATTTTTCCCGCCACCGCTTTTTTGAGCAAACTTTTGCTGATCGATTCCGCCACGTCGCTTACAGTCACCCGGCGGTCGTATTGGCGAATCGAACCGTCAGGCAATTTCACTGCCATTTCCATTTTGCTTCTCCTCCTTCAGTATAGGAAAAAATAAAAAACGCCCGATCCCCGGAAAGGGACGAGCGTTGCTGTCGTGGTTCCACCCTTTTTCAATCCCGTTGCAAACAAAAAGAAAACCAACGGAATCCTCCAACACAATAACGGTGTGTTGCCGGCAACGGATACTGGCAAACTTCCGCGTTCCCCGTTGCAGCTTGAAGGGGGTAAGCACCTTCCCAGCGGGTACAGGGGTTTGCAGCCGGTGACCCCCGCTCTCTGAAACCATGGAAAACTGCTCGTGTCCTTCGCATTGCCGCTAAAATTGAAATTTTTATGTATTATACTCATTTCCCCGCATTTTAGTCAAGCATCTTCTCCCCATTTTACTGCCGGTTTGCACCGGCTGCAACCATCACAAAGCATAATGCGGCCTTTAAAGATTTGCAGCAGGGTGCGGATCACATTTTCATGCCGTTGTTCCGTATGTACGACCACCCGTTCAGGCACGGCTGTCAGCAAGGCGCCCAGAATATAATCCTCATTGGAAAAAGGAGTTTCCCATCCTTCATACCCCCATTCATTCAATTCTTTTTGCGGAAGCGTCCGACCGTCTGCCAACAGCAGCCGAAACCCGCCATCCGCCTGGTGAACAACATGAATCAAGGGAACCTTGGGAACTTGGAGTTGAACAAATTGGCGCAACAGACGGATAAATTCCTTATATTCCTGATCAAGGCGATAGGAGGCGACTGCTTCTTTGACACAGGAGGCCAGTACGCGGAAATGTCCTTTCATGCGAAAGCGCACATAACCGTCAACAGCCAGCCGGCAATTCTCCCGCAAGTACCATTCCACTTGTTCCGCCAATTTCTCCCTGCGGTCAGCGTAGACGGATTTCTTGTACTCCCAGGCGCTCGACTTCAGTTGCCTGAACACCTCCCGCCTGATTCTCCCGACCTCTTCATGCGAACGAAAAGGATCATACCGGCGGATCATCCAATTGATCAGGTCCGGTTCAATCTGATCGCATATGTAGCGCGCCACGGCCCAACCCACTTTTTTTCTTATTTCTTCTTCACGTCCCGGCGGAAATTGGAGCCAAAAAAAATGTCTTCCTTCAATTTCCGCCAACGTCAACGAACAACGGCGTTCGGCCAACAGATTTTGCAGATAGGGCCGCAAGCGCAGTTCTTTTTTTCGGTCATGAAAGCGAACGGAAATTAAATAATTCACCCAATTCCCCCTTTCGGCAAAAGCTTAATAACAATATATGGGATTGTGGGAATCTGTATACACAAATCGCCCGGCTTTACAGAAAACCCTGTCGCAACAGCCGGTCAATCTTGCCTCCCGCCACAAGCATGGAACGCGCCATTTCCTTCGGTGTATCACATTTAAGCCGGGGGAATTTGGATGCAGCCGGCAAGGCGGACAGCGCACAAAAGAGCCGGATTGAATAATAACAATTTTTATTCTTCTGTCCATTGTTTCGTTTTCATGTTAAAACGCCTCCCGCCATCATGGAATTGCAGGTAACAAGGAAGAGGAAATGAATCTCCACCTGCTTCCAAAAACCGGTCTGAGAACCACTCGTACAAATATTCTTCAGCGCATTCGTCAAATTCTTCCATTTCACCATCATCCAGTTCGGTTGGATCAAAGTAACGAACAGATGAGAAGTCAAACCCCAGATCTTGTAACTTCGCTTCATAAATCGAACAGGACCCTTTCATTGGTATTGGACGAATTCCATAGAATCCCTCATATCCTTCTACATAAAATAAGATCCATTGGGTATCAGGAGGATAAGCTTTCCAACGATCGTTCTCTCCATCATCCCTTAATCACCTGCGATATTTTTTCTAAATTTGTGATTCACATATGAATGGCGCTTGGTCCCCCTTATACAAACGGGGAACTCTTCTTTCACGTCTGCGGCTTAAACCATCTGCCAAGTTTACCTCCTGGCAGAGGTCAAGGGCAACACCCTGCCCCGACCTGCAACAGCGGTTTAAAACCAGCCCGATGAAGCCGCCTGCTGATAAAAAATATGGCCGACCAGATAAACAAATCCGATTGCAGCCAAAACCAGCGATAACGTGCCGATCAGATGATCTTCCTTTCCCCCGCTTTTAATATGAATCCCCAGTTTTTTCAGATTGAATTTTTTATGATAAGGCCACAAATAAGGTACACCGGCCGTGGTTAATGTGTCCGCAAATAAATGGGACAAATAGCCCATGACCACTGCAAATACATACGGGGGCGAAATCAGGTACGTAACCCAGCCAACGTAGAATACCGACAGAACCGAATGGGTAACCGTCCGATGAGGAACATAAGCCACCCCGGCTGCATAAATGCCAATGAGAAGAACCCACAACGGCAATCCTTTCACAAAATAAAGCGCAGCCATAATCACCCCCAATGCCGCTAACGCAAAGGAACGATAGGTTCGCTTCAATGAGGGAAAGATAAAGTTATTGATCAGACTCCCGTCTTCATCAATGTCCGGCAGAAGCGAAGCGAATCCCGACAGCACAATTGTCAAGCTGAGTTCGGCTACGTCATCACTCCCGGATGAACAGGCCAGTCCCACTCCTGTGGCGATTCCGATAGCCACATGCGTTTTTCCTTGCACTGTTTCTCCTCCTCCAAGAATGCCAATATGTAAAAAGTTCCATACAACCTTCTTAAAAATATCAAAGTTTTATAATAAAATCCATTTCACAAGAACAGTTTTATTATTTATAAAATAAATTACCAAAGAAAAAAACCCTGATCAGAATATACTCTGACCAAGGTTTTTGTGGTGTTCTCGCTAATTCTGCATGACAAAATCGCGGGCGGCAGTCTCGTTCTCCCCGAACACATGCAAAATTTGATATTTGGTATTGCGTTGGGCGGGGATTTTTCCTGCTTCCCGGATCAGGCGCAAAATCAGATTGGTATTCACTTTATGTGTCGTTCCCGCAGCTGACACCACGTTTTCTTCAATCATCGTACTGCCAAAATCGTTACAGCCATACTGGAGCGACAACTTGCCGATTTCCGGCCCCATCGTCACCCAAGAAGATTGGAAATTAGGGATATTATCCAACATCAGCCGGGCAATCGCCACCGCTTTCAGATACTCTTCCGGCGGAAGTTTTTCCCGTTTCAGATTGGTATGATCCGGCTGGAACGTCCAGACGATGAAAGCGAGGAAGCCTTTGGTTTCGTCCTGCGCTTCCCGGATGCGAAGCAAATGGTTAATACGGTGTTCGTAGGTTTCACCAAATCCGATCACCATCGTCGCGGTCGTATGCATGCCAACCCGGTGCGCTGTCTGCATCACATCCATCCAGTCACGCCAAGACCCTTTCAAACGGCTGATTTTCCTTCTGATCTCATCATCCAGAATCTCAGCCCCGCCGCCCGGAAGCGAATCAAGGCCGGCTTCCTTGAGCTGGCGAATCACTTCTTCCAGTGATAATCCGGATACTTCCTTCATTTTGAGAATTTCCGCCGGTGAGAAGGAGTGCATCGTAATGCCGGGAAATCGCTTTTTGATCTCACGGAGCAAATCAGTATAATATTCGAACGGCAAATCCGGATTTGTTCCGCCTTGCATCAGGATTTCCGTCCCTCCTACATCAACGGTCTCCTGGATCTTTTGAAAAATCGTCTCATTGGGCAACACATACCCTTCCGGAGACCCCGGCGCGCGATAGAAAGCGCAAAAACGGCAGTAAGTATCGCAGACATTGGAATAATTGATATTTCGCCCGATCACAAATGTGGTTACCGGCTCGGGATGCCACTTCTTCATGATCTGGTCAGCGGCCCGGCCCATTTTTTCGATTTCGTCGCTTTCCCATAATGCGATCCCATCTTCCAATCCCAAACGCTCACCGGCCAATGCCCGTTCCAATATGGAATCGATCTTCGTCATATATTCTCACCCTCCCTGACCAGGTCGGACAATCATTTGATTCAGGCGTGTTGAACGGATATCCTGTATCGGTATCAACATACCCGAATGAGATTACCTTGTTTATCGTATCACAAATGACGGGAAATTGTCATAGCCAGGGATAACGGCAACTATCCGATCCAGGTGGTTTTATCAGCAAACGGGGTCCGTTTTGCGGCAGGAGGCCGGAGATCCGGATAACCGGTATAAACAAAGCCGACGATTTTCTCATGGTCTGCCAGTGCAAATTCCTGTCTGGCCGCCGGATGATATGCCGCTTTTCCGGTTCGCCAAACGGCTCCCAAACCAAGCGCATGCGCGGCGAGCAACATATTTTGCACAGCCGCATGACAAGCCGCCAGCTCCTCTTCCTCAAGCACATTGGGACGGTCGGCAGGAGAAGCGACCACCACGATTACCACCGGAGCGCGAAACGCCTTGTTCAATTCACGCCGTAATTGCTCCTCTTTTTCCGCCGGCGAGAGTTCCTCGTTCTTTTCGTTCGCCACGGCCATCATCACATTGCCCAAACGCTTCCGGCCTTCCCCCGTCAGAACCAAAAAGCGCCACGGCTCAGTCCGGTGATGATTCGGAGCCCACGTCGCCGCTTCCAGCATTTTTTCGATTTTCTCTTTCGGCACCGGATCCGGCTTGACCTTGCCGATACTCCGCCTTGTGCGAATCGCTTCAAAAAGTTCCATCCGTTTCCCCTCTTTTCGCTCCATCAATTGATAATCGTTCTCATTTTACTTCATTGTACGCCAGAAGCCGTTCACCCGTCAATCAAAACAAAAAGCCCCCGTCAATCAAACGGAGGCAAAAAAATAACCTTCCGGGTGGAAGGACTTGGACCTGGTGCCGAGGGTCGGACTCGAACCGACACGGTAGTACACCCACCGCAGGATTTTAAGTCCTGTGCGTCTGCCAATTCCGCCACCCCGGCTTATAAAAAATGGAGCGGAAGACGGGATTCGAACCCGCGACCCTCGCCTTGGCAAGGCGATGCTCTACCCCTGAGCCACTTCCGCAAGATGGTGGTTCGGGACGGAATCGAACCGCCGACACGAGGATTTTCAGTCCTCTGCTCTACCGACTGAGCTACCGAACCAAACAAAGCTATTTGATTGGCTGACAAAAGAGATTATAACACGGGGAAAGATGGATTGCAATTGTTTTTATTATTTTTTTGTGATCACAAATTCCGAGAAGTATCATCCATCGGTCTCCCCGTGATTTGCTCAGGGAGTATTCTTATTTTCTTTTTGCGCAGCGCTAAATTTTTCGTTCATTAAACGAAGCTTTGCCCGGATTTGTGCCTGCCTGTCCTCCGTTTCCCTCTGCTGCGCCGGTGATTCTGCGGAAACGGCCTCCGCTTCAAATTGCTTTTTCAGCATTTGCGGCAACTTCTCCTCCTGTTTGGCCTGTCCCTTCAGACGCGTCTTTTTCCGTTTTGGTTCCCATATTTCCTTCCGAGCCTGCTTCAGGGCATCCTGTATAGTTTCAATCCCCAGCCGTTTCCACTGGCCGGCAATTTTCTCGACGAGATTGCGCGGCAATTTATAATCATATTTCAGCAGCACATATTCCAGCAGGACGTTAATCACTGCCGGCGGCAAACCATATTGGCGAATAAGCCTTTCCACCAATTCCACATCGCTGTCGGGAATCCGCGTTCCCTTATGATAATAGGAAAGCAATTCCAATGGGGAAATTTGGGCCAGTTGCTTAAAATGCTTCTCCTCTTCCGACAGAGACGCTTCGTCATGGCTCTTCGGGGCCTCCGGAGTTTCGTCGGTGCTGGTTGACGGTTTCAGCGGCTTGCGGGTTACGACCGGATTGTCGCCAAACCGCAACCGGTATTCGCTTTTTATATAGGAGCGCAGCCGATCTGTGTCGATCTGCCCATTTCTCGTAACATAAGGATTTTGCAATGCCTTCAGGAGATCCCAGTCATCGAGCTGATACAAAAAGCAAATCTCTCTCAATTCCCTTTTTAATTCATCTGTCCAGGCATTTTCATCAACCAAGGATGAAAGTCTCATTTTTATCAGGGCAAAACCATCGTCCGGGCCATCCAATTGCGGCCACTTTCCTTCATGCAAGCTCTCATCGATCTTTGCAACCGGCCCGACCGCCTCTTTCCCCAACTCCGCGGCCCGCGCCAACTCAGCCGGAGAAAGGCTTTTAAATACTTCCTGAAATGAACGGGTGAGATTGACCGTCAACGTGTTTTGATTCTTCTCTTCCTTTTCCTGTCCGCCAGTCAGCCAATCTTTCATCGCCAAGAAACGCTCTTTGCCGATCTGGTTATATAACGCGAAGCTGAGAACATCGCTTTGGAAAAATTTAGCCGGAGTGAGAGGCGGGATCAGCTCATATTCATAAAAATGGCCGTGCTCCTGATCTTTGATTTCGAAGGTGGAAATCAAACCGACTCCTTCGAGCAAATAGCGTGATTCCAAAAGTTGGTCAAATGTAAGCCGACAGAGATTAAGCAAATAAGAATGGCTGTGAAAATCGGAAAAACCGGCACGATGAACCGGCACTTGATAATAAAGCGTCATGTATAGAGAGATCGCCGTCGTGCCCACAATCGGCTGGTACAGATGAAGCAGGCAAAGCGAATCGGCGGTGTGAAGCGGACGGTGCGTACGGCATCGCCAGCCGAGATCTTTCCAAAAAAATGACATCGTCAGTCCCCCTCTACTTACAAAAACCCCGAAACGCTGTACCATTTTATCAGGTGATCCGGCATCTGCCAAGGATGCTTTTCCGGTTCATACAGACGAGGGATCAAACGTTTTTTGCGAAAATGTGTTGCAGATCAGCCGGCAGGACACCGCCGCCCTCCCGGTTTTTCAGGTCAGGATTGACGCTTTTTTTCTTCCTGCAGGGCGCGGCGCGAACGGTTGAGCAAATCTTCCAGTTCATTGACAAAAACGTTGATATCCTTAAATTGGCGATAGACAGAGGCGAAGCGGACATAAGCCACTTCATCAATATCCACCAGGCGCTCCATCACCATTTCACCGATCTCCTTTGAAGGAACCTCCGCCGAACCGGCCTGGCGCAAGCGGCTTTCGATCTCGGCCACCAGCGACTCCAACTTGGCCAGCGGAACCGGCCTTTTTTCACACGCGCGAATCAGCCCCCGCAACAGCTTCTCACGGCTGAATTCCTCACGGCTGCCATCTTTTTTGATCACGATCAGAGGTTGCTCCTCCACCATTTCAAAGGTGGTAAACCGCTGTTCACACTTTTCGCATTCTCTCCGGCGCCGGATGGCCCGCCCATCGTGAACGGGACGTGAATCAAGAACCCGGCTGCCGTTATTGCCACAAATTGGACATTTCAAAGATACTCTCCCCTTCATTCCGATTTTGATCCCATAACACACCCGAAGTTTTATGACCGTTTATTCTATTCACATCCGTAATCTGCTCGCATCGGCCCGACTGTTTCACACCACTGTTTTCTGATCCATCGGGACCACTTTTTCCTCTTTTTTGCGTGACAAAATCGCAACAGTGGAAATGATGCAAAGTCCTCCCGCCAACTCAAACGCTCCGGGAATATGATGAAAGCAAAAAACCGACATCACCGCCGCCGACAAAGGTTCGGCGCTGCCCAGAATTCCCACTTCATCCGGAGATAAATAACGAAGGCTGTCCAGATACAGATAAAAAGAGAGCAGCGTGCCAAATATGACCACAAAACCGACCAATGCCAGTACATGGGGCGTCATCATATCGGCTTTTATCCTCCCCGGGGCATTCAGATTGACCAGCCCCATGCCGATCCCCCCGACCAGCATCCCCCACCCGACGATGACAACCGAACCGAAGCGGCTAATCAATCGTCCGGGGTAAACGGTGTAAAAAGCGGCGGTCAGTGCGGACACAAGCCCCCATAAAACCGCGGGGAGCGGTACGGTCAGCCCTTTTAATGAACCATTGGTTACCAGCAAAAACGTGCCGAGCATAGCCAGCACAAGCGCAACTATATCGTTTTTCCCCGGGAGTTGCCTTATTTTCAGCGCCATATACACGGTGATGAAAACCGGGCCGAGATACTGCAAAAGCGTCGCAGTCGCAGCATTGCCCGATTGAATCGAGGCATAGTAACTGTATTGCACTCCGAGCATCCCGATCAAACCAAAAATAAGGATTTTCAACCCGGTCCGCGGATCTTTCCAAACAGCCCAAATTCCCTGTTTCTTCATCCCCGCCCAGAACAACAGGAGAATCCCGGCACACAGCAGACGGATCGTCACAAGCCCTCCCGCCTGGAAACCGTATCGTTGAAACAGAACTTGGGCCACGGTTCCGGAAATTCCCCACAGGGAACCGCCGACAATCACCATTGCAATTCCCTTCAGCCGCTTACGAAGCAAAGCGTTCACACGATCCCTCCAGCGTCCTTCTCTCTATTTCTCATCCTTTTACCAAATCCAATAACTTTATCATAGCGGATTAAGTTTATCGGGAAAAGAACCGCTTCTTACTTGTTACTTTTTGAATTTTCCTTTACAATATCAACAAGAACATAGATTCCTTTTCCTTCACCAAGGGGGGCCACATGCAAGGTCGAATTTTAACCAAAGACTCTTTCCAAGTGGTCGGGATCGGTTGGACAGGACCCTATACCTTGTCACGTGAGATTCCGAAACTGTGGGAACAGTTTGTAAAAAGGATACACGAAATTCCGCACCAAGTGAAACCGGGCTCTTTTGTCTGTCCTTGCCATGACCGTGTCACCGATTTCACCTGCTATATTGCCGTTGAAGTATCCGAAGCGGAAAATGTACCCGACGGAATGCTGGCGTTGACGGTTCCAACTCAGCGGTACGCTGTTTTTACCCATAGAGGATCGATTCGCAATGTTCCGGCAACCTATCAACGCGCATGGAAATGGATCGAAAAGATGGGTTATCGCAAGGATCACAGCACATTGGGGCTGGAGGTTTATGACCATCGCTATACGCCGGTCACCCACTCGCTCGATGCTCCGGACAATATGTTTGACATTTACATCCCAATTAAAAGATAAGAAATTCCCCTGAATTTTTCAGGGGAATTTCCGCTTGTTTACGCAATAAAAAGTTGAAATTTGTGAGACCTCGATATATTTTTCCAAGCTCCCTGGCCCATCGTCGCTGCCGAAAAAAACCCGTCCTCTTCCATCGAACACTTGGCGCTGATCCTGCCAACTTTCCAACACCGTTTTCTTCATTTTACCGACAGCCTCAAATTCTCCTGTTTTTTCAGGAGTTTGCTTATGCGGTCACCTTTTTCGCCGCCAGGAGCCGTTCACCGACATATTCGACCAAGTCCACAACCCTGCAGGAATATCCCCACTCGTTGTCATACCAGGCCAGCACTTTTACCTGCTTTTCTCCGATTACCATGGTGGAAAGGGCATCGATGACCGAGGAATGATCATTTCCGTTAAAATCCGACGAGACCAGCGGTTCCTCGGTGTAAGCCAGAATCCCTTTCATCGTCGTTTCCGCTGCTTGTTTCAGTACTGCGTTTACTTCATCTGCTGTTACTTTTGTCTGCAAATCGGCGACCAGATCGACAACAGAAACGTTGGGAGTCGGCACCCGCAGCGCAAATCCGTTCAATCGTCCCTTCAATTCCGGAATTACCAGACCCAGCGCTTTGGCAGCACCCGTTTTCGTCGGGATGATCGATTGGGCACATGCCCGCGCCCGCCGCAGATCTTTGTGCGGATTATCCAGATTTTTTTGATCGTTGGTATAGGAATGAACAGTGGTCATCAGTCCGTATTCAATGCCAAACGCTTGGTGCAATACCTTGGCTACAGGCGCCAAACAGTTGGTCGTGCAGGATGCGTTGGAGATAATATGATGCTCTCCAGGGTTGTAAACCCTTTCATTAACCCCCATCACAATGGTTACATCTTCATCCTTGCCCGGTGCCGTGATAATCACTTTTTTCGCTCCGGCCTTCAGATGCTTGGACGCCCCTTCCCGGTCGCGAAACTTCCCGGTCGCTTCCACCACGATATCGATATCCAGCTCAGACCAGGGAAGCTGTTCCGGGTCCCTGTTGTTTACCAGTTGAATGAATTGATGATCAACGATCAATCCGTCTTCTTTGGGGGTCACTTCTTTATCAAACATCCCGTGGATGGTGTCGTACTTAACCAGATGGGCAATCGTTTCCGGCGGATAACTGGCATTGATTGCGACCACTTTCACCATTGAATTCTGAATCAACCGGCGAAAAACCATGCGCCCGATCCGACCGAAACCGTTTATCGCGATGCGAATTGCCATAAAGATAATCTCCTTCCACCATATGTTACATACCAATTCCCTCTTATTATTATAATCAGTATGTCACATTTTGCAACAGACAAACATAAAACCCATTCCACAGCGGAATGGGTTTTCTCAATTTTGCCTGTGATTTTTTTGTTTTTGCAGGTAATTTTCATAACGGTCATTATATAACTGCTTATATTTTTCATAGTAGAAGCTGACGCGCTGGACATAATTACGCGTTTCCCAGAAAGGGATTTGCGATGCGTGCTGGCTTGTTCCATCCCAAGTCCCATTTTTAAGCCAGCGGTCCACTTTCCCCGGACCGGCATTATAAGCGGCCATGACCGCCACTTTGTTTCCATGGTACCTTTCCGTCAGGGAAGCAATATACCAGCTGCCCAGCTGAATATTGATCGCCGGGTCTTTGATGTAGTTCACAATTCCCGGGGAAAAACCGCCCCGTTTCACAATATCATCCACCGTTCCCGGCATCAGTTGCATCAGCCCCTGGGCTCCGACACGCGATTCACCGTCCGGGTCAAACTGGGTTTCGGCCCGGATGATCGCCATGATCAAAAAGGGGTCGGCTCCCGTATTTTGAGCGCTATTAAAGATGTTTTCTTCATACCTCAGCGGATACATCAAACGATTAAAGAGTGGAGATGCCACAAGCAAAAAAATCAATAACAGCACAAAGGCGATCAAAAGGACTCGTTTGGAAGGCAAGGCATCTACGGCTGGTCTGATCCACTTTTTAATGTTAGATATCTCCATAACTGATCAACCTGTCTTTCTGTTTCTTCCAGAGATCCGCTGTTGTCAATTATATAATCGGCCACCTTTTTCTTTTCTTCGATACTGAGCTGGGATTGCATCCGTTTGATCGCTTCCGTTTTCGTCAAGTGATTCCGCTCCATCAGCCTTTTCAGTTGAATCGCTTGAGGTACATATACCACAATAACTTGTTCAACAAATTGTGTCAAATTTTCTTCTATTAAGAGCGGAACATCCCAAATAACAATGCTTTTCGGGTTTTTGTCCAGACTTTCCGCCGTCATCCGTTTCATCTCATCCATAATCAGCGGATGCAACAGAGCATTCAGACGCAATCTCGCTTCCTCATCAGCAAATACGAGTTCCCCCAGTTTCGCACGATCCAGCTGCCCGTCCGCTGTCAACATTTCGCTGCCGAAAGTCCCTTTGATCCGGTTCAGGCCAAGACTCCCCGGTTCCACCACTTTCCGGGCGACCTGGTCGGCATCAACCACGACGGCGCCACGCCTTTTCAACATTTCAGCCACGGTGCTTTTGCCGGTGGCAATACTCCCTGTAAGTCCAAGCAACATCTCATCATCGCCCCTCTAAAAAAAACGAAGCAATCCCAATACGATCAAAATCAATCCGGGCGCATAAGCCACGAATCGCTGGTTAAAGCGCCCGGCATAGGAAAAACCGAGCCAGATGCCCAGCCGCAAAAAAAATGCGCTCATCACCATGATCACCGCCGCTGTCGGCAAAGGTGAAAAGCCGGCCAACGCCACTCCCAATCCGGCGCCAAACGAGTCCAGTGACAGGGCGGCCCCCAGCAACAACGCTTCCGAACTGGAGATGGAGCCCGAATTATCCAGATCCGCGGCAAGGGGTGTCTTCAAGATTTGCACGACGAGCCCGAGCTGGCGGATTTTAATCGTCCATACTTTGGGTTCCATGATGGCGGGATTTTGCCTTGCACCCGTTCCATTTTTCATCTCAAGTTTATTTTTGTCTCCCTGGTACAGTGCATAACTTCCGAGCAAAATCAAAATAAAAGCACCGATAAAATGGGTGACTGCGGGCGCCAGCCAGACAGCGATCCATTTTCCCACGACCATCGACAAGTAAATAACAGCCCCGGAACATCCGGCAATAATCACGGTCGATAGCAACGGGATACGAATTTTTCGCATTCCATATGTCGTGCCGGCTCCGAAGCTGTCCAAACTAAGTGCAAAGGCAATCCCGATGATCGAAAATATATGCCACATCACCGTCACCCCTCATCTCAGTAGGCTGTTGCGTATCCTATCTTATGATGAAGGGCTCAAGCATGTGTTATTTTTGGCATTCCGGACAGAAGTGAGTGCCCCGTCCCGCTACCACAATCCGCTCAATCGCGTTGCCGCAGCGCAGACAAGGCTCATTTTTCCGCCCGTACACTTGAATCTGGAGCTGAAACATCCCCATTTCGCCCTCGCCGTTGACATAAGAGCGAACCGAAGAACCTCCTGATTTTATCGCTTCGGACAATGTCTTTTTTATACTGTGGTACAAACGCTCCACCTCGGCCGCCGACAAGGAAGAGGCCGGCCTCTCCGGATGAATTCCGGCTGAGAACAGCGACTCGTCCACATAAATATTGCCGAGCCCGACCAGAAATTCTTGATTTAAAAGAACGGCTTTGATTTTGGTCATCCGCCTCGTCAACGCCGCTTGAAACCATTCAAGTGTAAACTGATCGGACAGCGGCTCGGGCCCCAGTTTTTTCAAAGGAAGATGCTGTTCTTCCTCTCCCGCGGGGAACAAATGCATCGTTCCAAACTGCCGCACATCACGATAGCGCAGTTCCGTTCCGTCCGTGAAGTGAAAAATCACGTGCGTGTGTTTCTCATACGGCTCATTTTGCCTGGCCAACCGGTATTTACCCTCCATGCGCAAATGAGAAACAAGAACCCATGGCGGGCAAACGATCTTCAAAAATTTGCCCCGGCGCCCGATTTCCGTGATCGTCGTTCCGACCAACTCTTTCCTGAACAGCTCGACATCTGCGGGCTCCCGGATCAGACGGGGCAAATGAACCGTCACATCGCAAATCGTTTTCCCCACAACAAGTTTGTTTAATGTTCTGCGTACAGTCTCTACCTCTGGTAACTCCGGCAACGCTGTTTCCTCCTGTCACTTCGCTTCATACCAGTTTTTCCCGCAATTGACATCAACCACAAGCGGAACCGACAGTTCAAGAGCGTGTTCCATCACATCCCGGACGAGTTCTTGCATCGCAGGCAGCTCGCTTTCCGGCACTTCCAAAATCAGTTCGTCATGAACCTGAAGCAGCATGCGTCCTTTCAACCCGCGCTCCCGGATCTGCCGGTCAAGGCGAACCATGGCGATCTTAATGATATCCGCTGCCGTCCCCTGAATCGGAGTATTCATCGCCGTCCGCTCGGCAAAACTTCTCTCCCCGAAATTGCGGGAATGGATTTTGGGCAAATAGCGGCGGCGTCCGGATAAAGTGGTCACATAGCCTTCCTGTTTCGCCTGGGCGATAATCGAATCCATATACTTTTTCACCCCAGGGTACGTTTCAAAATAACGCTCAATAAATTCCCGCGCTTCTTTTTGCGGGATATCGAGGCCCTGAGCAAGTCCGTACCCGCTGATCCCGTACACAATCCCGAAGTTGACGGCTTTAGCCTGACGGCGCATCAGGCTGGTCACTTCATCTTCCGCCACGCCGAAAACATCCATCGCTGTCTGCGTATGAATGTCTTTGCCTTCCTTAAACGCTTTTTGCAAATTGGCATCGCCGGAAATATGGGCCAGCACCCTCAGTTCAATTTGCGAATAATCGGCGGAAAGCATGTACCAACCCGGCTCGGACGGGATAAAAATCTGTCGGATTCTCCTCCCTTCCTCCATCCGGATCGGGATGTTTTGCAAGTTGGGTTCCGTCGAGCTCAAGCGGCCGGTTGCGGTGACCGTTTGATTAAACTGGGTGTGGATCTTGCCATCAGATCCAATCTCTTTTTTCAATCCTTCTATATAAGTAGAATACAGTTTTCCTACCTGTCGGTAGTGTAAAATTTTCTCGACAATTTCATGTTGCGGGGCCAGTTTTTCCAGGACATCGGCACTGGTGGAATACCCCGTTTTCGTCTTCTTGATCACCGGCAGGCCCAATTTGTCGAACAGGATTTCTCCCAATTGCTTGGGGGAATTGATGTTGAAAGGCACCCCGGCCAGTTCGTAAATCTCCTCCTGAAGCAAATCCATGCTCCGTTTCAGCTCCACCCCGAGCTCGTCCAAGCGTTCCCGATTAACCAAAACCCCGTGCCTCTCCATGTTGGCCAGCACGGCAGCCAGGGGCATCTCCAAATCAAACATCAGCGCATCCAATCCGGCCTCTTGCAATTGCCGGTCAAGCACTGGATACACTTGATAAATCGCTCTGGCTTTGCGAGCCAGATGTTTTTCCAATTCCTCTCCCTGCAACTGGCGACGTTTGGCCCCTTTTCCGTAGACTTCCTCATCAGAAGGCAGGTAACCCGCTTCAGCCCGTTTCACGATTTCATTCAGTTCCATCTGCGACTCCGACGGATCCAGCAAATAGGCGGCCAACAGCACATCAAAGGAAAGGCCGGCCACATCGAGTTCCTTTCGCTTCAGCGCGAGACTCGTCTTTTTGACGTCGTAAACCACCTTGTGTCGTTCGCCGTCCGCCAGATATTCGCGAAACGCCTGCCAGTCCATAGCCTCTTCAATCGGAATGTAGAGCTGTTTTTCCCCGTCTGACAGTGCCAGGCCGATCACATCGGAATGGTGCGGATTTTCCCCGGTCATCTCCACAAACAGCGCCAATCCGCTTTGTTTTAAAAACGGTTCCCACTCGTCCCGCGCTTCCTCGCCAAATACTGTCACTGATTCGATCGCGTCCTGTTCTTCACGGACGGTCTTCGTCTCCTCTTCATCGGCGCCGCTGAACTTCTTCAAGCGATCCAGGAGCGTTTTAAATTCCACTTTCCGGAAGAAGTCGGCAATCCGGTTCACATCCAATTCCGCCAGCAGCAGATCTTCCAATTGCAGATCAAGGGGAACTTCCGTGTAAATCGTCGCCAGCTTTTTGCTCAACAAGGCTTGATCACGGTATGTTTCCACTTTTTCCCGCAATTTTTTCCCGGGCAACTCGCTCACATGGTCAACGATCTCTTCCACGGTCGGAAATTGTTTAAGCAGTTTCAGCGCTGTTTTTTCTCCCACTCCGGGGATGCCGGGAATATTGTCGGAAGCGTCTCCCATCAATCCCTTCAGATCAATAATCTGTTGCGGGGTCAATCCATACCGGTCCGCCACGGCCTTCCGGTCGTACCGTTCCGTCTCGGTGACGCCTTTTCGGGTGAGCAATACGTTCACTTGCTCATTCACCAATTGCAGCAAGTCTTTATCCCCGCTGACGATCAGGACTTCCAAATCCTTGCCGGCCCCTGCGCGGGCAAGTGTCCCGATAATATCATCGGCTTCATAATTCTCAATCGCATAATGCCGAATGCCAAACGCGTCAAGCATTTCCCGGACAAGCGGTATTTGCTCGGCCAGCTCTCCCGGCGTTTTTTGCCGTGTTCCCTTGTATTCCTGGTAATCTTGATGCCGAAACGTCGTTTTTCCGGCGTCAAAGGCAACCAGCATATGCGTCGGTTTTTCTTCTTCCAACACCTTCAGCAACATCATGGTGAATCCATAAACAGCATTGGTGTAGATTCCGCTCGAGTTGGTCAGGAGCGGCAATGCAAAAAACGCCCGGTAAGCAATACTATTGCCATCGATCAACACCAGTTTACCCACTTTTTTCACACCTTTATCCTTAATTCGCCTTTTCCGGTCCGTTTGTACAGGTTCAGGTCAACATTCTCATTCTATCATGCCCGTTTCCCCTCCTTCCAGCAAATTGGTAACAAGTTCCGAACAAATGATCCTACTTCAAAAAACAGAAAAAAAACCGCCTCCGCCGAAGCGGAAACAGTTTGCCCGCGATTCCCCCAATCAGGCTCAGTTCAGATCAGCCTGTTTTCCTGTTTCGATATAGATGATGTTTTCCGCAATATTGGTGGCGTGATCAGCGATCCGCTCCAGATAACGTGCGACAAAGCAGCATTTTAACGCAACCTCGGCATAACGGTTACCGGTCGGAAAGTACACTTTCATCTCCTTAACAATGGAATCATATAGCCGGTCCACCTCATCATCGTCTTCGGCCAATCGTTGGGCCAACATCGTATTTCCGTCTATATAGCTGTTAATCCCGTCATTCACCATTTTCTGAACCCGTTTGGACATGGTTACGATTTCTTGCAAAGGATTAAACTCCGGAAAATTCATTTTCGCCAAGGAAATCGTCTCGATGGCGATATCTTTCGCCAGGTCTCCCATTCTTTCCATGTCGGCCGCTATTTTCAGCGCAGAGATCAGTTTTCGCAAGTCACCGGCAACCGGCTGTTGTGTTGCAATCAGTTTTGCCACCAGTTCATCGATCTGAACCTTGATTTCATCGATCTGACTGTCTTGCCTGACAATCTCTTCCGCCAACAGCTCATCGCGGCCGACAAGTGCTCTCATTGCTTTATCTATCGCAATTTCAATATGGGCTCCCATTTTCAGGAGCATCGCCTGCACATCGTTTAAGACTGGTCAAATTGGCGCGTAATCATGTCCGTCCTCCCATCCCCGTGCGAGCCTATCCAAATCGTCCGCTGATATAATCTTCCGTGCGCGGATCACTTGGATTGGTAAAGATCTGATCCGTAGGACCGCTTTCGACAATTTCTCCGTTCAAAAAGAAAACGGCAGTATCGGATACGCGTGCTGCTTGTTGCATATTGTGTGTCACGATAATAATGGTGTACTGGTCTTTCAGCCTCATGATCAATTCTTCCAACCGTTCAGTGGAAATGGGGTCCAATGCGGATGCAGGCTCATCCATCAGAATCACTTCCGGCTGCACCGCCAATACCCTGGCCAGTACCAGGCGCTGTTGCTGTCCTCCGGACATTCCCAAGGCGGAGCGGTGCAAACGATCTTTCACTTCGTCCCATAAATTGGCCTCCGTCAGTGTCCGTTCCACGATCTCATCCAATCTCTTTTTATCCCTGATTCCGTGTAGTCTCGGCCCATAGGCGACGTTGTCATAGATGGAAAGCGGAAACGGATTGGGCTGTTGAAACACCATCCCCACCTTCTTCCGCAATTCCACCAGATCCACTTTTTCACCATAAATATTTTGACCGTCGATATGGATCGTTCCGGTCGTTCGCACACCCTTGATCATATCGTTCATGCGATTGATACTGCGCAAAAATGTGGACTTGCCGCAGCCCGATGGACCGATCAGTGCGGTAACCTGATTTTCTGCGAGATCAAGATCAATATTTTTCAATGCATGATTGGTTCCATAGTAAAGCTGAAAACAGCGAACACGAACTTTTTGCGACATCCTTCCCCCTCCTTTCCCCCGCTTAACCAAACCGCCCTGTCAAATAATCTTCCGTCTCTTTTTTCCTGGGATTAACAAACAATACATCCGTCCGGTCATGTTCAATCAATTCTCCCATGTAAAAATAGGCGGTGTAATCGGAGATGCGGGCAGCCTGCTGCATATTGTGCGTCACGATGGCGATGGTAAACTCGTTCTTCAACTCTTGGACCAACTCTTCGATTTTTCCTGTTGAAACCGGGTCAAGGGCGGAAGCAGGCTCATCAAGCAGGATAATCTTGGGCTTCATGGCAATGGCCCGGGCAATGCACAAGCGCTGTTGTTGCCCGCCGGACAACGCCAGGGCGGAAGTATGCAAACGATCTTTCACTTCATCCCACAATCCCGTTTTTCTCAAGCTTTCCTCGACCAACTTCTCTTGTTCCTTCTTGGAAATGCCGTAAAGGCGGGGAGCAAACACGATATTTTCATAAATGGATTTGGCAAATGGATTGGGCCGTTGGAAAACCATGCCGATCTGGCGGCGAAGCTGAGTCACATTAATTCTGGAATCGTTGATATTCACACCTTCGACCAAAATCTTGCCCATTACTCTTGTCCCGGGAATCATATCATTCATCCGGTTAAGGCAGCGCAAAAAAGTGGACTTTCCACAACCGGATGGGCCGATTAATGCTGTCACCGTGTTTTGATATAGCGGAAGATTGACTTGTTTAATCGCATGCTTTTCACCATAATAGACATCCAAATCCAATGTTTCCAGCTGGATCGGCCGCGTTTCATCCGTCAACAACGATCTTCCATCGGTTTTCGGCTGGAACCGAAAAGGGGTGATTAATTTTTCCATCCGCCATCCTCCTCACCTTGTCGAAGTCAAACGGGCATGGATCAGGCGCCCAAACCACCGTGCAAACAAATTAAAAATCAATACGGCGATGACCAGCAGTGCAGAGGCCCCGCTGGCAATCTCTTTCGCATCCGGAACAATTCCCTCGGAATTGATTTTCCAGATGTGAACTGCCAGCGTCGATGCCGGCCGGAAAGGATTGAGGGGTGAAACAGGCGAGGTAATATCCCAATTGCTGAAATCGAGATCAGGCGAAGACATCCCCGCCGTGAACATCAGTGCCGCCGCTTCCCCAAACACCCGTCCGGCCGCCAGGATCGTTCCTGTCAAAATGCCGGGAAGCGCCGCCGGCAAAAGAACTTTGACAATGGTGTGCCAATGGGTGACTCCCAAAGCAAAACTCGCTTCTTTTTGTTCCCGGGGCACGGTTCCGAGCGCCTGCTCCACAATCCTTACCATCAACGGCAGATTAAACACTGTCAGCGTCAACGCGCCGGCAGCCAAAGAGAACCCCCAACCGGTGTATTGGACAAATACCATCAATCCAAACAATCCGACAACAATGGAAGGAAGGGATGATAATACCTCAATGCTTAACCGCAGGACATTCGTAAGTTGACCCGGTTTGGCATACTCCGCCAGATAAATTCCGCCGCCGAGACCGAGGGGAACGGTGATGATCATGGTTAAAACAAGCAGATAAAAGGAGTTAAACAGCTGGGGGCCGACTCCTCCGCCGCCGGTTAAAACCGAACCCGGCGCTTCGGTAACAAAATCCCAATTGATCACATGCAAACCTTTAAACAAAATAAAACCGATCATCCCGGCCAAAATGCCAATTATCAGGATGGCGATCAAATAAAAACAGAGAGTCGCGATCCGGTCTGTCACCTTCGCCCTCATATCAAACCTCTCTCCTTCGCGCAATAAAACGGATTGCCAGGATCAAGATGAGAGTCATCAGCAGCAAAATAAGCGCCATCGACCATAAGACGTTGTTATAAGTGGATCCTTGCACCGTATTTCCCATATTGAGTGTAATCACGCTCGTCAATGTGCTCATCGGTTTCAGCAGGTGAAAAGGGAGATCCGCCGTATTTCCGATCACCATTTGCACGGCGAGCGCTTCGCCGAATGCGCGGGCAATCCCCAAAACGACAGCGGTCAGCAATCCCGGCTGTGCCACGCGGATTACCAGCCCGGAAATCGTTTGCCATCTCGTCGCTCCCAATGCATAGGAACCTTCACGGATCCCCTGCGGAACCGAATGGATGGCATCGGCACTGATACTGATGATCGTCGGCAAAATCATGACCGACAAGACGATGATCCCGGCCAACAAGCCAAATCCCACCTCGCCGAAAATCGAACGAAGAGCCGGGACGATGAGGGTAAGCCCGATAAAACCATACACAACCGACGGAATGCCCACCAGGATTTCCACCGCAGGCTGCAAGATTTTCCGGCCTGCCTTCGGAGCGATCTCCGTCATGAAAAGAGCGGCCCCAATTCCAAGCGGCCCGCTGATCACGGCCGAACCCAGGGCCACCATAAGCGATCCCAGGATAAAATCGAGGGCGCCGTATTGCGGTCCGCCCTGCTCAGCAGATAAAGAAGGCCCCCAATTGCCGGAAAAGAAGTCGGCGAGGGTAACCTCTCCGTGAAGAAAAGGGGCGATCCCTTTGGAAGCGATAAAGTAAAGCAACGAAAACAGGGTGATGATCAATACCCATGCACTGACCAGCGTCATCACTTTTCCTCTGTATTCAATGCGAGTCCATTTCTGATTCGGTTTGGTCAGCTCTTTTTCCATCGATGAAACGCGAACGGCTGCTTGTTCCATCTTCCCACACCCTTTCCGAATAAACAGCACAAGGGATAGAGAGAATTCTATCCCGCGCTTGAATCATCAATCTTTACTCCGGTTTGACACTCCCGTCGGCATCACGCTCCACCTTCATTTGGCTGACGGGAATATACTCCATTTTTTTGACCAGCGCTTGTCCTTCCCCGGAGAGGATATATTGAATAAAAGCATTTTCCGTTTTGCTGTTTTTGCCGTTTTTATTGGTGTACATATGCTCATAGGACCAAACTTTCCATTTGTTCGTACAGACATTTTGGTTGGTCGGTTCGACACCGTCCAGCTTCAAAGCTTTCACCGAGGAGTCGATATAGGAGAAAGCGAGATATCCAATCGCACCCGGCGTTTCGGAGACGATCTTGCGCACCGTGCCGGAAGAATCTTCTTCAATGCCTCCCTTCGCGCGGAACTCCGTATTTCCTTTCAAAGCATATTTGGCAAATGTCGCCCGGGTTCCGGAACTTTCCGGACGGTTGACCAACACGACAGGCAGGTCTTTTCCCCCGACCTCTTTCCAATTTTTGATTTTGCCCGTGAAAATGTCGATCAGCTGCTGCTGGGTTAGGTTATCCACACCCACATCGGGGTTGACAACCGGTGCGAAACCGACCACAAACACTTTATGATCAACCAATTTGGATGGGTCGATATTCTCATTCGATTTTTCTTCCGCAAACAAATCGGAATTGCCGATGTCGGCCGTATCATTCATCACCGAACTGAGTCCCTGTCCGCTTCCCCCGCCTTGAACATTGATTTGGACGTTTGGATTTTTGGCGGAATATGCTTTGCCCGCTTCCTCAACCAAGGGTTGCATGGCCGTAGAGCCAACGATGGTTAAAGAACCGCCTGCCTGCTGTTGTCCGGACGTACCCTCGCTGCAACCTGTCAGCGCTCCGAATGCCAAGGCAAATACGCCTCCAAGTAAGAGACTTTTTTTCAACATGATGAAAAGTTCCCCCTAATCAACGTCATGATCATCGCAAAAACAATGATTTCAATTTGAACTATAATCTACTTCTTTTATATAAAAATGAATGCAATGTAAATGTTTGATAAACAAAAAAAGGGCATCTGCCCCTTCTACAGCGATCAGGTGGTTCAGACGCCTTGAATACAGAAATTTTTAACAATAACATGCACAATTGGGTTTCGCACTTCTAAAAGCGAAACGCAGTGGCCGATCAAACCATCAGCCTGATCCGCCGCTGCATTCTCTGTAAAAGAATTATTTCGCCGTACAGTCAATCAGACGGGGATAACGGAAAAGTGAGGATAAACGACGTCCCTTCCCCCACCTTGCTCTCGACCTGAATTTTCCCATGGTGCACTTCGACCAGGTGCTTGACGATCGCCAGACCGAGGCCGGTACCACCCGAATTTCGCGCCCGTGCTTTGTCGACGCGGTAAAACCGTTCAAAAATGCGAGGAAGATCACTCTCCGGAATACCGATCCCTGAATCGCCGATGATCAATTGCCAATCTGATTTTCTCCGCCGCGCTACCACGGTGATATGCCCTCCCGCAGGGGTATAGTGAATGGCATTGGTCAGCAAGTTTAAGATAATCTGCCGGAAACGGTCAGGATCCACCTCAACCTCAAACAGCTCGTCGATCTCAATCGTCAGATTTTGGTCTTTGGCCTTCAACTGATCCCGCACCATTTTTTGGGCAGAGTAAATCAGCGTATCAACCGGGACTATTTCGGTCTTCAAATGAAATTGTTTAGATTCGATCCGGGACAAATCGAGCAAGTCGCCGATTAATCGCTGCAACCGCAAACTCTCCTCATGGATGATTTGCAAAAATTCCTGACATGTCTCCCGGTCGTGCATCGCCCCGTCCAGCAGCGTTTCGGCAAATCCTCGAATGGAAGTGATCGGGGTTTTCAATTCATGTGAAACATTGGCCACAAAATCCCTGCGCAGTTGCTCCAAGCGGCGGATGGCCGTCAAATCATGGAAAACCACAACCACACCGACACCGTTTTTCTCCACCCACATCGGAGTGAGATGCGCGAGCAACATCCGTTCTTCAGGGTAATAGAGATGAATCTCTTTCCGCAGGCGAATGCCCGATTCGGCACACTCGGTGATCAATTCGCTCAGATCATAGGGATAACTCAGCTTCTTGTAAGACTGGCCGATCAAATCAGACGCCGGCATGGAGAACATGCGTTCAAAGGCGCGGTTGGCCAGGCTGACATTTCCCGTCGGGTCCACCATGATCAGGCCGCTTTCCATCGATTCAATCACACTGTTCAATCTTCGTTCAGACTTGCGAATCGTTTCCATCTGCTTTTGCAAACTGCGGGCCATCCGGTTGATCGCCTGCCCCAGATGGGCGACCTCATCCCGTCCCTCCTGCTGAACCCGGCGATAAAAACGTTTCTCCGCGATATCCCTGGCGACTTGCGTGATTTCTTCAAGCGGGCGGGTCACTCCGCTGGCGATGCGCGAACTGAAAAAAGCGGCCAATGCATAGGCGAACAAGAGTCCAAGAGCCAGTGAGAACCAAACTTGATGCAAAGAACGATTGACTTCCCGGATGTCCAATGATAAGCGAACAGCCCCCACGATATGACCATTCCGTTCGACAGGTAATGCCGCATGTAAAAAGTCATTGCGGATGGTCGGATCGGGAATGTGGTTTTTCAGGGCTTCTGCCACTTCCGTAAACTCTTTGCCGTCGAACGATTTCCCTTCAGAGTCGCCAAGCACCCGTCCGTTCCGGTCAAAAAAGGTAACCCTCACGTCAAGCGTCTGTGCATAGACCTGCGCCTGATGCTGTAACGATCTGTCCGAATCCCACCGGGTTGTTTCCGCCAGCATTTTCCCTTCTTTTTGCAAACGGCCGGACAGGGAATCCAGATAGGATGTTTGTAACAGAAGCGCGACAAAAATCCCTGTCCCGAGAACGGAACAGCCGATTAAAAGCAGAAATGACCAGGTAATTTTCGCTTTTAACGTTTTCATGCTCGTCTCGGGCCTTCAAATTTGTAACCGATTCCCCGAACGGTTTTAATGAAGAAAGGATTTTTAGAATCGGTTTCAATCTTATCCCTGAGGTGGCTGACATGGACATCCACGATCCGTGAATCGCCGACATAATCATAATTCCATACCGCATTGAGCAATTGGTCGCGCGATAGCACTTTTCCCCGATGATTGGCCATATACAACAGAAGTTCAAATTCCTTCGGCGTCAGTTCGATTTCTTCCCCGCTTCTGCTCACAACATATCCTTCCGGGTCGATCTCCAGGTCACCGATCTTGATCAGCTCTTGATGCTCCCCGCTTCCGAGATTCTTTTTCAGCTGATCCACCCGTCGGAAAATCGCTTTCACCCTCGCTGTCAGCTCACGGGGACTGAACGGCTTGGTCATGTAATCATCGGCGCCCAATTCAAGCCCCAGCACTTTGTCGAATTCATCTGTTTTCGCAGTCAGCATCAGGATGGGGATATGGGTTTTTTCCTGCCGCATCCGGCGACACACTTCCAAACCGTCAACTTTGGGCAACATCAGATCCAAAACAACCAGATCCGGTTGGCTTTTTTCGAGCATCGCCAGTGCCATCTGGCCATCATAAGCGACTCCCACTTCATATCCTTCTTTTTCCAAATTAAACTGCACCAGTTTGACAATCGATGCTTCATCATCAACGACCAGGATCTTCTTACCCAAGGTGATCCCTCACTCTCCGAAATCATGTTTGAACAAAATAAATCATACCATAACAAAGTTAAGATTCCGTTAAAAATGGCACCCAATACATCGGGTACCAAATAAATGCACTCTTTTCTGTCATCCCTGTTGAATCGCTGACACCGGCAACAGCCACTCGTTTGCATGCCAGTTTTTTCACTTTTGGAAGCGCTGTCAAAAAAGAGCCTGCTTTGTTTCTCTTTTCAGAAATTATCTAGCAAACCTTGGAGCGGTTTGAGCGGTTCGGGCGGCACAACGGAGAATTCGCAATTCAAAATCACCTTCTCTCCTCTTCGAGCGCTTGCCTCTATGATAATCCGCTTCTCAGTCTCGATTTTGCCGGCAACTTGCAAATACAGTTCCATTTCTTCGTCGAGATGGGCCACTCCCGGCATGTTCACCTTCATTTCCCGAACGACGCTCCCCGGGCCAGGCAATCGCGTGGAAACGAGCGCGGTCAACCAGCCGACAAGCAACCCCGGCGGTACGATCACCCGTTCAAATGGCGTTTGTCCGGCATAATTTTCCGTCAAATACAGCGGGTTAAAATCACCGGCGATCCCAAGATAGCCGAGCACATCACGAAGCTCGACAATTCGTTTTTGCACGACGCTCTCTCCGATTTGCACCTGATCAAAGCATTGGCCATCTGTCAAAATTCTCCCAAAATCCAATCGAATCCCCTCCTTATGTATATTTTTATTTTACTTAAAAAAGAAGCCCGGAGGAAGGCACCCCGGGCAATTCGTTTCTCCGATTATTTCAATTTAAAACTTTCATCACTTTGCGCACGGACTCAGCAGATTTATCGAGTGCTTTTTTCTCTTCGTCTGTCAATTCAAGCACGATCACTTTCTCCAAACCGTTGCCGCCCAAAATGGTCGGTACACCGAGATAGAGGTCATTGTAACCGTACTCCCCTTCAAGGTAGGCAACAGCCGGCAGAATGCGCTTTTTATCTTTCAGGATCGCTTCCGCCATTTGCACGAGAGAGGCCGCCGGTGCGTAATACGCGCTTCCGTTGCCCAGCAGGCCGACGATTTCACCGCCGCCTTTCCGCGTGCGCTCGACAATCGCTTCCAAACGCTCTGCCGGAATCAGTTTTTCCAGCGGAATGCCGCCTGCATAAGAGTAACGCACGAGCGGAACCATATCATCCCCGTGTCCGCCGAGCACAAATCCGGTCACATCTTCAACCGACACATTCAGCTCCTGCGCCACAAAAGTGCGGAAACGTGCAGTATCCAGGACACCGGATTGACCGATTACGCGGTTTTTCGGAAAGCCGGAGGTGCGGTAGACTTCATAAGTCATGGCGTCAACCGGGTTTGTCAGGACGATGATGATACAATTCGGCGAATACTTCACAACATTCTCTGTTACCGAACGGACGATCCCCGCGTTGATGTTGACCAGATCATCCCGGCTCATTCCCGGTTTGCGGGCCATTCCTGCAGTGATGATCACCACGTCGGAATCTTTGGTATCTTCATAGTTGCTCGTACCGATGATGTTGGCATCGAATCCTTGCACCGGGCTTGCCTCAAGCATGTCTAACGCTTTTCCCTTGGTTGGGCCTTCCGCTTGGGGAATATCAACCAATACGACATCGCCCAGTTCTTTTTGAGCCAGCATGAGCGCTGTGGTACTTCCGGTAAATCCTGCACCGATGACGGAAATTTTTCTGCGACGAATGGCCATCTTCGTTTCCTCCTTCAATCCACTTACATATTTTTAATCAGATGATCGGCGAACTCGGAGCATTTCACTTCGGTCGCCCCTTCCATCAGACGGGCAAAATCATAGGTGACCGTTTTTTCACGGATGGTTTTGCCCATGGCTGCATAGATTAAATCGGCTGCTTCTTGCCATCCCAAGTGCTCCAGCATCAGGACGCCGGACAAAATAACCGAACCGGGGTTAACTTTATCCAGGCCGGCGTATTTGGGAGCCGTGCCGTGAGTCGCCTCAAAGATGGCATGGCCCGTGCTGTAATTGATATTGGCACCCGGAGCGATCCCGATTCCGCCCACCTGTGCGGCCAGCGCATCGGAAATGTAATCCCCGTTCAAATTGAGTGTGGCGATTACATCATACTCGGCCGGACGGGTTAAAATCTGCTGCAGGAATGCATCGGCAATCACATCTTTTACGATCACTTTTCCTTCTGCTTCCGCTTTGGCCTGAGCGCTGTTCGCCGCATCCGTTCCTTTTTCCGCCTTGATGCGGTCATATTCAGCCCAGGTAAAGACGCGATCCTTGTAGTCACGCTCTGCCACTTCATAACCCCAGTTTTTAAATGACCCTTCGGTAAACTTCATAATATTTCCTTTATGTACCAGGGTTACGCTTTTGCGCCCGTGGCGAAGTGCATACTCAATCGCAGCTTTTACCAGCCGTTCGGTTCCTTCACGCGAAACCGGTTTAATGCCGATTCCGGAAGTTTCCGGGAATCGAATTTTCTTGACGCCCATTTCCTCTTGCAAGAAGCGAATCACTTTTTTTACTTCTTCGGATTCGGCTTCCCACTCAATCCCTGCGTAAATATCTTCTGAGTTTTCCCGGAAAATGACCATATCGACATCTTGCGGGCGTTTGACAGGGGAGGGGACACCTTCAAAGTAACGAACAGGACGGAGGCAGACATAAAGATCGAGCTCCTGGCGCAAAGCGACATTCAGGGAGCGGATTCCTCCGCCTACAGGTGTGGTGAGCGGTCCCTTGATGGCAACCAAATACTCGCTGATCGCGCTCAGGGTGTCTTCGGGCAGCCATTCCCCAAATTTTTGGTATGCCTTTTCACCGGCGAATACCTCATACCAAGCAATCTCTTTTTTTCCGTTGTACGCCTTTTTCACGGCCGCGTCAAGCACGCGTTTGGCGGCAGCCCAGATATCCGGCCCCGTCCCGTCTCCCTCGATAAAGGGAATGATCGGTTGATCCGGAACATTCAGCTTTCCGTTTTCCACGGTTATTTTTTCCCCTTTGACCGGGGCTTCAAGATGTTTAAATTGTGCCATGCTACCACTCCTGACTTTATAGATCGAAGAAAGGACGGTAAAAAACCCCGTCCCATTTATTCTAAACGATTTTCTCAGCGTTGGTCGATTGGAACATATGACTGGTTGGTCAGTCCGGTGTATTCTGCACGTGGCCTGATGAGACGGTTATTCGCATATTGTTCCAGTACATGCGCGGTCCAGCCGGTCACACGGCTCATGGCAAAAATCGGCGTGAACAGATCGCGCGGGATTCCAAGGTAGGTATAAACCGATGCAGAATAGAAATCAACATTCGGCTTCAAGCCTTTTTTCTCATATACCAGCTTTTCGATGGCGGCAGACATTTCATACCACAGGGAGTTCCCGCTTTGCTCGGCCAAGCGGCGAGACATTTCACGCAAGTGTTTGGCGCGCGGATCACCATCTTTATAAACGCGGTGGCCAAATCCCATGATTTTTTCTTTGTTGTCCAGCTTACTTTGGATATACGGCTCGATCCGTTCAAAAGTACCAATTTCTTCAAGCATTGCCATCACGCGCTCATTGGCTCCGCCGTGCAACGGACCTTTCAGGGTACCGATGGCAGTCGTGATCGAGGAGTACAGATCCGACAGGGTTCCAGTTGTGACGCGGGCGGCAAACGTAGAAGCGTTCAATTCATGGTCTGCATGGAGTACCAGCGCTTTATCAAAAGCTTTAACAGACACATCCGAAGGAATTTCTCCATTGAGCATATAGAGAAAATTGGCGGCAAAGCCCAGTTCTGCTTTCGGAGAAACCGGTTCCAATCCTTGGCGAATACGAGCGATCGCCGTGATAATGGTCGGCAATTTTGCCGTCAATTTAATCGCCTTAATATAATTGGCATCCTCACTGTTTACTTCTGCCTCTTCATCATAAAGAGCAAGGGCGGAAACAGCTGTTCGGAGGAGTGACATCGGATGGACGTTCTTCGGATACGCTTTCAATTGTTGCAAAAGTTCATCAGGAATGGATGCGTGCTGGCTCAGATCCTTTTTCAATTGGTCGAGCTCGGATCGGGTCGGCAATTTGCCGTGCCACAAGAGGTAAGCCACTTCCTCGAAATTGGCATATACCGCCAAATCATCAATATTATACCCGCGGTAGGTGAGTACGCCATCCACGATGGAGCTAATTCCAGAAGTACAAGCAACTACGCCTTCTAACCCTTTAGCAACCGTCATATGATCCGCTCCTTTTCTGAAAACTTGCAAGAGGGCACTCTGACTTAAAACTTGCAATTGAAATGTTTAAGACAAGAGACGATGAATGAATCATCATTCTCTTTATTTATTATAAAATATCTTTTTGAGTAAAACAGCACTTGTTCGTATTTACACAAATTTTGCAAGATTCGAGTGCAGGAATCAAGTACAATGTTTGCCCTTAATATCACTTAAGTATGCAATATTAAAGGAGAGTCAGTTTTTTTGGTCAGTGCCCACTCTTCCTACCGTTTTTTATTTTATCATAAATTGAACAAATTCGCACATAACGCGTATTTATTTATTTTTAACATGCGCACCCTGAAAGTGGAAGATAACTGGACTTCACTGTGGATTTCAACAAAAAATGGTATAATGAGTCAGAAAGGATTACACACGAGGGGGTCCATACAGATGAATTTAAACCCTTGGGTTGGACCGGTTACCCGAGCCGTCATCGTGCTGGCAATCATTATTTGTACATATTTGCTCATCTCCTTTGCCCTCCCTCTGGTTTATCCGTTTTTGATCGGCTGGCTCATCGCCATGGCAATCGAACCGATGGTCAGGTGGCTTGAACGGCGGGCCCGTATGCCCCGTTGGGCGGGTGTCACTGTGATTCTGTTTATATTGCTGGTTCTCCTGAGTTCTTTACTGATTTTCATCGTGGCCGAAGTGGTCGTTGAACTGGCCAAGCTGGCCGAATTTCTGCCGGTTCTGTTTAACAAGGTCGGCCAGATGGTCGTGGGTACATTTACCAAAAATCAGGACTTTCAGCGGATCATCGACACCGTTCAGTCCTATTTGGAAAAAAATCCCGAACATCAACAGCGCATTGCTTCCAGTATCCAGGAGAACATCGGCATTCTTGCCAATAAAGGGACGGAGATGATCACCGACATTCTCTCGGGAATCGGGTCGTTCCTCAGCAACTTGCCTTACTACATCACCGTGCTGGTTTTTATCACACTGGCTTCGCTGTTTATCGGGCTGGAATGGCCGCGGCTCCGCTCGATCTTGATTTCGCTTATACCAAACAAGATTCACAAGACAGTCGGCTTTGTGCTGGATGATTTGAAAAGAGCGCTGTTCGGATTTATTCGCGCCCAGCTCACCCTGGTCTCCATCACCGCGTTGATCATGTTTATCGGTCTGGTGATTTTGCGGGTTCCCTACGCCTTTACGATCGCCATCATCGTGGGTGTCGTCGACCTGCTCCCTTATCTCGGGGTCGGGGCAGTGGTCATTCCTTGGATTATCTATCTTTTCCTGACCGGAAATATTCACCTCGCTGTCGGGCTGTCGATTGTCTACGGAGTGATTATCATCGTCCGGCAATTGCTGGAACCGAAACTGGTGGCAAGCAATGTGGGAATCGACCCCTTGTTGACGCTGATCGCCCTGTTTATCGGATTAAAGCTGATCGGATTCTTCGGATTGATCTTGGGGCCGGTTACCGTCGTTTTCCTGCAGGCGCTTCATCGCACCCATGTGTTTAAGGATATTTGGCAGTACATTGTTGGCAAACCTGCTGAGTAGGGACTAATACCGGAAACAGGTTGCGTCCCGTACCTTGTATGCTCATCATCCAATCCCATTGCCCGCTTCACGCCAACGGTCAACTCATTCCCCGGGCAATGGGATTCTCTTGCCTGAAATATTTTTTGAAAGATCCGTCATGAAACTCTCCTTTCCACATTGGAAATCTTCACAAATCACCTCTGACAGGAGCCATCAAGATGAAAACAACAAAGAAATGGTTTATCGGCATTCTCATTGCTCTCCTGCTTCTCGTCTTTGTCAATCTGTTGCTGACAACGTTCTTCACCCCGAAAATGCCCACAGTCTTACCGGAACTGGAGCGGCCGGTGCAAATCGCGCATCAGGGCGGGGCATCACTCGCTCCGTCCAATACGATGACAGCCTTTGATCTGGCACATGCGCTTGGCACACCGGTGCTGGATCTGGATCTTCATATGACGAAAGACGGGCATCTGGTAGCCATTCACGATCCGACCGTCAACCGGACGACAAACGGAACGGGTTCGATTAGCAACCATACCCTGAAAGAACTCAAAAATCTGGATGCCGGCTACAAGTTTACCGATTTGCGCGGGGAACATGCCTATCGCGGAATGGGTGTCACGATCCCGACATTGGAAGAGATTTTTCAAACCTACGGCCCCGATTCCTTTTTCAATATCGAGATTAAAGATGATAATCCCGCCGGACAGATTCCGCAAATCGAGCATAAGCTGTGGATGCTCATTCAAAAATATCATCTCGAGCATAAAGTGATCATCAATTCGTTTGATGATGACATCATCCGCTCTTTTAAACAAATATCGCACAGACAGGTCGCACTTGGCGCCAGCCGGGCCGAGGTGAAGCGTTTTGTGATTCTCAGCAAATTGCACTTGTCCGGTTTTTACCGACCGCAAGCCAATGTTCTGGAGATTCCCGTGGAAAACAGCGGCGTCAATTTGCGGGACAAACACTTGATCGAGACGGCACATCGCTTCAACATGCAGGTTTATTATTGGACCATCGACGATAAAAAAACAATGCGGGAATTGCTGAATTTGGGAGCAGACGGCATTTTGACCAACCGTCCGGATCTGTTAAAAGAAGTGGTTGAGGAACAAAAGAAAAAAAGACAGGGGGGCAATGCTGTTGTCAAATGATTTCTTGGCGGCGATGGGAAACTAACGCCGCCAAATCCATATTTCCCCGCGCTCCCATTTGGCGTAAAGCCATCGCTTCAGCAAAAAAGCCACTATTCGGCGCGTATAGGGAAAAATGAGGAAGAAACCGAGAATATCGGAAAAAAATCCGGGCGTCATCATCAGAACGGCTCCGGCAAGGATCGACGCTCCTTCCAGCAGTGTTTCCCCGGGTGGTTCTCCATTTTGCAGTTGCTTCTTCAACAACTGAATCGTCGCCCATCCTTCCCTCTTGGCCAAATATCCCCCGATGATCGCTGTCGCGATCACGCACAGCACGGTCGGAAATGCACCGATCCACTCCCCCACTTTGATCAGTCCCCACAATTCGATGACAGGCACAAGTATGATGGCAAGCACAATGAACCAAAACACCATTCCTCATCCTTTTTTCGGATTGTGCATCTGAACCAGCAGCTCATAAATCTCCGGAAATGCACGTTTTATGTTTACTCTTTTCATCTCTTTATTCACCCACAGGTGTGTCGTCGTCCCCTTCGCCAGCTTTACACCGGTCTCCTTGTTTGAGATCTCGTACGAGAAAACGACTTTGGGACCGGATAACTCCTTCATCTCGGTACGGATCAAAACCAGGTCATCATACTTGGCTGAATGCATATACTTACAATGGATGTCCACCACGGGCAAGAGCAGACCGTTTTCTTCCAGCTTACGGTAAGAGGAACCGAATTGGCGGATCAGTTCCGTTCGGCCGATCTCAAACCACACGAGATAGTTCGTATGGTACACGACACCCATTTGATCCGTCTCCTGATAGCGAACCCGCAGAACGGTTTCATTACAAGGTACATTTGCATACTCTTCCATTAAGTATTCCCTCCAACCAAATGAAGTATCAGACAAAAGCATTCACAGAAAAAAGGAATTGGTTTGTGAGCGAAGCATTCCAGCCATTGCCATCAGTTTTTTCCAATTATGACTTTTGTCTTATTGCCCCAGATCGCCACTCTTTTTATAATAGTCAATAGCCGATGGGTTAAAACCGGGTTGTACACATATTTGCCCGCCCGACTTCACATAATGAGAACAGCCAATTCCTTTTTTACAGATAAAATCAATTCTGAAAAAAGTGCAACCTAAGAAAGAAAGGAGCATCGTCATCATGAAACTCAGAAAGAGAAAACAACGGCGCAAAAGACTCCGTTGGTGGATCTACCCCCGTTTAGGACTGCTGTAAACCCCATTGATTCCGCACTTATTCGAAAAGCGCTGGATGTCTCCAGCGCTTTTTTTATTATAGCACGTTGGCTTTACCGGAATAGATTTGACCGCGATCCGCATCCACCGTGACCATGGTCTCGGCAGCCAACAGGCTGGTTGCATTTTCCACGCCCACGACCACCGGAATTCCGAGGCTGACACCCACAACCGCCGCATGGGAGGTCAATCCACCTTCTTCCGTAATAATCGCGGCGGCCCGTTTGATTGAATCAATCATGTCCTTATCCGTGGCGCGAGTAACCAGTATCGCCCCATCGACCATTTTTCCCTTCAGTTCTTCAGCCGTATTGCCAACGACGACCGGCCCGGTGACCACTTGCTTGCCGATCCCTTGTCCGCTGGCGAGCACTCCGCCGATCACATGCACTTTCATCAAGTTGGTTGTACCGGATTTCCCAACCGGCACGCCGGCGGTGATCACCACCAGATCCCCTTGTTTTACACATCGGTTTTCCAGGGAAGCGGATATGGCGGTGGCAAACATTTCGTCCGTTGTCGGCGCTTCCTTGCCCAAAACAGGGTATACGCCCCAGACGAGAGAAAGTTTTCGGATAATATCTTCATTTGGCGTAACAGCGATAATCGGGGCCAACGGCCGGTATTTGGAAACCATCCGTGCAGTGAAACCCGTTTCCGTCGCAGTGATGATAGCCGAACAATCCAAGGTATGAGAAGTATGTACAACCGCCTGGCTGATCGATTCGGTGATCGTATTGCCGATTTCTCTCGTCCGCTGCCGGAACAGTTCCCGGTAACGAAGGGAGGATTCGGTGCGCAGAGCAATTCGTGCCATCGTTGTTACCGCTTCAACCGGGTATTTTCCGGCAGCCGTTTCACCCGAAAGCATAATGGCATCCGTACCGTCCAAAATGGCGTTGGCGACATCGCTCGCCTCAGCCCGGGTGGGTCTGGGGTTGCGCTGCATCGAATCCAGCATCTGCGTGGCCGTGATCACCGGTTTGCCCAGCTGATTGCATTTGCGAATCATCTCTTTTTGCACGACCGGCACTTCTTCAACCGGGATTTCCACTCCCAAATCCCCGCGCGCCACCATCAGCCCGTCGCTCACTTCCAGGATGGCATCGAGGTTTTCGATTCCTTCCTGATTTTCGATCTTGGAAATGATCGGGATGTTCGCACCATGCTCTTCCAGTATCCGGCGAATCTCCAGGACATCTTGCGGTTTGCGCACAAAAGAGGCTGCTATAAAGTCTACTCCCTGTTCGATTCCAAATAAAATGTCTTCTGCATCCTTTTGCGTAATTCCCGGCAGATTGATTTTGACCCCCGGGATATTTACGCCTTTGCGGCTTTTTAACGTGCCACCGTTTTGGATCGTGCAGTGAATTTCCGTTCCCTCTACAGCATCCACGGTCAATCCGATCAAACCGTCATCGATCAAGATCAATGAACCGACTGCGACATCCTGCGGCAAACCTTCATAAGAGACGGAAATCCGGCTTTGATCTCCCAAAATATTCTCTGTGGTCAAAGTGATTTTTTCGCCGGCGACCAGCTCGACTGCAGGTACCCTCAGATCGCCGGTCCGAATCTCCGGACCTTTCGTATCCAGGAGGATGGCCACATTTTTCCCTTCTGCTTTGGCCGCTTCGCGGATATTTCTGATCCGTTTTCCATGTTCTTCGTGCGATCCGTGTGAAAAATTGAGGCGTGCGACATTGAGGCCGCTCGAAATCAGCTTGCGCAGAATTCCAATCTCTTCACTGGCCGGGCCAATCGTACAAACAATTTTCGTCTTTCGCATCATCCTTTTTCATCCCCTACTCACTAAATGGATAAAATTTTGGCTAAATCATACAATTGCAAATCAGGCTTGTGTTTCATGGAAAAGGCTTTGTCAAAGTCGATTCCCACAACCTCATTATTCCGGATCGACACCATTTTGTCTTTTTTCCCTTCCAACAGAAGCTCAACGGCTTTTGCTCCCATCCTGCTGGCCAAAACCCGGTCAAATGCCGTCGGGGAACCGCCTCGCTGCACATGGCCCAATACGGTTACCCGCGTTTCACATCCGGTGATTTCTTTGATCTTCTCCCCAATCTCGATGCCGCTTCCAACCCCTTCCGCCACAATGATAATGCTGTGTTTTTTCCCGCGTTCATTGCTGTGCTTCAAACGCTCCACAATCTCGTTCAAATCATAAGGTGCTTCAGGAATCAAAATCGATTCCGCTCCGTCGGCAAGCCCCGCCCAAAGAGCGATATCACCGGCATCCCGGCCCATCACTTCAACCACATAAGTCCGCTCATGCGAATAAGCCGTATCACGAATTTTATCGATACAGTCAATCACGGTATTAATCGCCGTATCAAATCCGATCGTAAAATCCGTTCCAGGAATGTCATTATCAATCGTTCCCGGAACTCCGATGGTGGGAAATCCGAGAGCTGTCAATTTTTTCGCTCCCTGAAAACTCCCGTCCCCACCGATGACAACCAATCCGTCAATCTTGTTTTTGCGCAACTGTTCAACCGCTTTTTTGCGCCCTTCCTCGGTTTTAAATTCTTCACAGCGGGCACTGTATAAAATCGTTCCTCCACGATGGATAATATCACCGACATCCCCGAGCGAGAGAAGTTTCAGATCACCTTGAATTAGTCCCGTATAACCACGATAAACCCCAAAAACTTCCACACCGTGATAAGCCCCGCTTCGTACAACCGCCCGAATCGCGGCATTCATTCCGGGGGCATCGCCACCGCTGGTCAAAACAGCAATCCGTTTCATGATGTATCACCTCTATTAAAAGAATATCCCATCCCTAAGGGACAAAAAATGTCCATGCGGGACAAAAAGAAAAACCGCTGATCGGTTTTTCAACTGGTGAACAAAGTTCCAAAACAGGAGTCCGTCAGGTCTTGGTGCTTCTCTTTGCTCCGGTTTCTTTTTTCACAAAGGTCGCTGCAGAAAAGCACCAATCCCCTCCCGTTCCAAACTTGTCCACAGCCTCTGTTTTTTACTTTGCCACTAAGGAAGTGAATTCTCCCATACCAGCGTATTTTTTATAACGATCCTCCAACAGTTCGTCCGGCGTCAATTGCAAAAGCGACTGCAAATGTTCATTTAACGCCTGTTTGATATAGTTTGATTGTAACATGGGATCTTTATGAGCTCCACCTTTTGGTTCGGGAATAATCTCATCGATTACCCCCAACTCTTTCAAGTCTCCTGCCGTGATCTTGAGGGCTTCGGCGGCTTCCTGGGCTTTGGCGGAATCCCTCCACAGGATCGCGGCTGCTCCTTCCGGGGAAATGACGGAATAATAGGCATGCTCCAGCATTAGCAGGCGATTTCCCACTCCGATCCCCAGAGCTCCGCCGCTGCCTCCTTCCCCGGTAACCACGCAGATGATCGGAACGGTGAAGCCGGCCATCTCCCGGAGATTGCGGGCAATCGCTTCACTTTGTCCGCGCTCTTCCGCCTCCACCCCGGGGTGAGCGCCCTGAGTGTCAATGAAACAGATAATCGGGCGTCCAAACTTGTTGGCCTGCTGCATGAGGCGAAGCGCCTTGCGATACCCTTCCGGATGCGGCAAGCCAAAATTGCGGGCGATCTTGTCTTTGGTATCCGTTCCCCGTTCATGTCCGATCACGGTCACCGGTCTCCCGTTGAACTTGGCGATTCCTCCGACAATCGCCGGGTCGTCCCCGTACAGCCGGTCCCCGTGCAACTCGATAAAATCGGTAAAAATCGTATGGATATAGTGCAATGTCGTGGGACGGCTCGATTGCCGGGCGATCTGCACTTTTTGCCAGACCGTCAGGTTCCCGTAAATCTCATCTTCCAGCCGCTGCGCTTTGGCTTCAAGCGTGTTGATCTCTTCCGACATATCCAGTTGTTTTTCGGAAGCAAACTTTTTCAGTTCCGCAATCTTGTCACGCAACTCCACCAACGGCTTTTCAAAATCCAAGTAGCCATTTTTCATTTCGCTTCCCTCCCATATGCGTGAAGCTCCAGAATTTTCATGAGCGTATCACGCATCTGGTGGCGCTCCACGACCAGATCTAATTGTCCGTGTTTAAGCAAAAATTCGGCTGTCTGAAAGTCCTCCGGCAACTTCTGGCGCACCGTCTGTTCGATGACGCGCCGCCCGGCAAACCCGATCAGCGCCCCCGGTTCAGCAATATTGATATCCCCCAGCGAGGCAAAGCTGGCAGATACTCCTCCGGTCGTCGGATTGGTCAACACGGAAATGTACAAACCCTTTTCCCGATGCAAACGCTCCAGCGCCGCACTTGTTTTGGCCATCTGCATCAAGGAAAGGACCCCTTCTTGCATCCGGGCACCACCTGAAGCGCAAAACAGAATAAACGGATAGCGTTTCGTCGCCGCACGATCCGCCGCACGCGCAATTTTCTCGCCGACAACCGATCCCATGCTGCCCATGCGAAAGCGTGAATCCATCACACCGATCACGGCCGGATAACCGCCAATCGTCCCTTCTCCCGTAACAACTGCTTCATTCAGATTGGTTTTTTCCATATCTTTTTTCAGTTTGCTCATATAATTGGGGAACTGAAGCGGATCTTTGGATAACAAATCCCGATCATACTCAATGAAATGCCCTTCATCAACCAGGGAGGCGATTCGCTCCGGAGCGGAAAGCGAAAAGTGATAACCGCACGCTTTGCATACCTTCAAGTTCTTTTCCAGTTCCTTGGTGATCAGAATGGTGCTGCACCGCGGGCATTTTTGCATAATCCCTTCGGGGACCGCCTTTTTGACTTGCTCAGAAGGGATGGTTGCGTATTTCTTTTGCTTTCTGAATAAATCTCTTAACACAATAACACCTCATCTGAGTTTGAACTTAACCGATCATTTCAAGCACAGCTTCGCCTTTCAAATCCCGATTCTTTTATGCTCCCGTCATTATATCTCATTCCCTTGATCCGATTCAACGGAGCCATAAAAGACGTTAATGCGCGCATTCCATCAAGGAAAAAATCCGTTCAAACAGCATCATCGCTTCAAGCTCCTGCCGTTTTTTGAAAGCCAGGACAATTTCATGATAGTATCTTAACATTTTGTGCGCAAAATACTCCTGTTCCATCCACCCTTTTTGCCCGATTGCTTCTTCAAAATGAACAATCGGATACCAGATCCGGGTCAGCAAATAATTGTTAGCCATCCTGATAATCTGCGCATGAAAATCCCGTACTTCTTTTTTCGGATTGTTTTGCTTTTCAAGCAAGTGCTCAATTCGAGCCAATATTTTTTCCAGTTTGTCGATCTGCTCTTTCGTCGCTTTCCTCACCGCCATCCGAACCGCGCCGGTTTCGATCAGCATTCTCGTTTCCGTCAGATCCCCTTTTGACCGCTGGTCGCGCAAGATGAACCCGGCCAGCAAATCGACGAGGTGATGGGCATGATAAGGCTCCAAAAAAGTTCCTTCCCCCCGTTTGGTGCTGATGAGTCCCAACAGTTCAAGCGAGCGCAGTACCTCGCGCACAGTTGAACGGCCGGCGCCAAGGCGTTCGGACAACTCACGTTCGGATAGCAAACGATCACCAGGCTGAAGCCCGTCCTCTTCGATCAGTTGCTGAATTCCTTTGAAAATCTCCTTGAATTTGTTTGATCCGGTTTCTTGTTTCCTCACTTGGAACTTTCACCCTTATGATACAAAAGAACTTGTCAGGCGTATCGTTTTTCTGTAGATTTCCTCAGGATCCACCTGAATCCGGGCTTCTCCCGTCTCCATTGCCACCCTGGCCACTTCGGCAGCCACTTTGGCCGCCACACGCGGATCAAATGGCTTCGGAATCACGTAATGGGGAGACAATTCATGTTCTTCAATCAAATCAGCAATGGCGTAAGCAGCCGCAATCTTCATCTCTTCATTAATGCCTTTGGCTCTCACATCGAGAGCACCTCGAAAAATACCCGGAAAAGCCAGCACATTGTTAACCTGATTGGCGTAGTCCGAACGGCCGGTTCCAACTACCGCAGCGCCCGCTTCCATTGCTTCTTCCGGCATGATCTCGGGAACCGGGTTGGCCATCGCAAAGATAATCGGATCATTGTTCATCGAGCGGACCATTTCCGGGGTGACGGCCCCTGCCACGGATACCCCGATAAAGACGTCGCTTCCTTTAATCGCTTCCGCCAGATCACCGGTAATCCTCGTGCGGTTGGTTACTTTTGCGATCTCTTCCTTGATCGGATTCATCCCGAAGGATCGTCCTTCATAGATGGCTCCCTTGCTGTCGCACATGATCACGTCTTTGACGCCCATGCGCCGCAGCAACTTGATGATCGCAATCCCCGCTGCACCGGCTCCGCTCATGACAACGCGAATCTCATCCATCTTTTTGCCCACGACTTTCAAGGCATTGATCAATCCGGCCAATGTGACGATCGCCGTACCGTGCTGGTCATCATGAAAGACAGGGATATCGAGTTCCTTTTTCAGCCGTTCTTCGATCATGAAACAAGCCGGAGCGGCAATATCTTCCAGATTGATCCCCCCAAATGTCGGGGAAAGCAACTTTACAGTCTCCACAATTTTATCGATATCGGTTGTATCCAGACAGAGCGGAAAGGCATCGACACCTGCAAACGCTTTAAATAATACGGCTTTGCCTTCCATCACCGGAATGGCTGCGTGCGGACCGATATTTCCCAGCCCCAGTACTGCGGTTCCGTCCGACACAACTGCCACCAGATTTCCTTTCGCTGTGTAATCGTAAACGGTTTGAGGGTTGGTATGAATCTCCCGGCAAGGCTCAGCCACTCCCGGAGAATAAGCCAGGCTCAAATCGTGGGCCGATCCCACCGGAACTTTGGATTGAACGGTGAGTTTTCCGCGCTTCTCACCATGCAGCTTCAAAGCTTCTTCCCGCAAACTTGACAAAAAAATCGCTCCCTTTCCCGACTGTTGGTGGTCAGACCACCAGCATGTCCCATTATATCAAATTTAGGCAACTTAAAAAACGGAACGAACATGCGCTTTTTCGCTTTCTACATACGATTCCTCCGTCCGATGCCGGATCCCTGCTTCGTTCACTTTATCTTCCAAAAAAAAAGAACACAGCGAAACCGGCTGTGTTCTGTCGAGGAGCAAGCTTATTTCAGAGTCACGGTCTCCGTTTGGTTGTTCCATTCCAGCTGCAGCTTCAACTCCTGAGGCTTGTCCTCCGCTTGTTGCGCAAAACTGACCGCTTCATATTGCCCGTTATCCCCCAAGACAAAATTTCTTGTATCGGCCACTTTTCCATTTTTCAATAGTTTGTATGTAACATTGCCAACCATCACCGCGTCGGAGCCCAGATAGCGAATGATCAGTTTCTTCTCAAAGACGGAGTCCTTCATCTGATATTGGAATACGGCAGACCAATGCTCACTTTTTCCGGACAAACTCCCCTTGCCCCCCTGTCCGGAACAAGCGTTCAACAACATGAAACAAAAGATCAACAGGAACCAAGCCACTCTCCATCGTAATATCATGTCATCAACCTCTGCTTTCCCATTAGCCGCCTTAATCCAAATTCCGGTTATATTAGCAAATCCTTAATTAAATTTATCATCTCCGCCAGATCGGTTCTATCATTTCTTCTCAAACTTCCATACGGCAAATTTTGCCACCCGCCCGATCGGTCGACGCTATTGTTCCGGTACAGGGCTCGTCCAACGATAGTTCTGACGCGCTGGAGATTATTTTTTCATCATGGCGACCATGGCATCATGGAATTTCATCAATTCCTTTTCCAGCCAGGAGTCAAATTCGAATATAAGTCCGCGAACATAGGCCGCTGCCTCTTCCTCGTCCCGGGTACGAAAACCCAGATCTTGATCCATCCAGATTTCCCACGCGCCGTCGGCCCATTTTACGGAGATCTGCACTCCATAGGCAACATCAAAAAAACGCCAAACCCCTCCTTCCTTGCGCACATGCTCCAGATAAGAAGAGAGCCGGGTGCGAAAGCGTTCATATACTTCTTCCAGCACCTGTTTCATTTTTGCTTCCTCTTCAATACGCTCTTCCATCTCCTCTTCCCCGCCTGAGATGATGAGATCGCTCTTTTCCTTCGCAAACCGCACCAGATACCGGCAACCTCCAAGCGGATCAACCAGTTCCCGCTTTCCTTCTTTTCGCATCAGCGATGACCATGCTCCATTCATGATGCAATCCTCCTCTTTCTATTTTCAGATAATAAGGAATGATACAAAATTAATCAATCCTCTTTATTATAAACAAGTAAGGATCACGAAAAAACAGACATCTTCTTGCACCTGGTTTAAAAACAAGTCGTTTTCAATTGAGTTGATCTCAATCTTCCCGCCTTTGATCTCTGCTGTTCTCCGCATCTTTTTTCTTCAGCAGCAAACTGGCATCGTACCTTTTGATATTCGGATTCTGGTGCGCAATCCGGGCTGCGGCAGCAGCGGCGATCCCTGCAACCAGATCATCGAGAAAGACATGAATCTGCTCCCCGTGATTATTCAGCTTTTTCATAATGCCGACCTTATTTTTATCAAGGTATCCGAAACTGGTCAAGCCGATTGTTCCATAAACATTGGTAATGCTTAAAGCCAGAATTTCATCGATTCCGTAAAGAGGTTCGTCCGCTTCCATAATCGTTTGAAACGGTTCGGGCAGCTGCTTTTGCTCTGCCAGCATATCAAGGGAAACCCCGGTGATAATCGCATGCTGAACTTCTCTTTTGTGCAAAACGGCATCAACATTATCCACGCATTCGTCCAATGTCAGGTTCTTATTGTATGGCCGCTGCAAATCGTAGACGATCCGTGCGATATCTTCCGTCGTCACTCCGCGTTTTTCCAGCAATACAACTGAGTGTTCATAAAACACAGTTTCTCACCTTCTCAGAAAAAGGCCCTTTGTCTCCTTGAAGAGCCGGTTTAAACCAATATATGCAGGCCGGATTTGGAACTTGCCCGGACAACCCCTGCCCTGACCGGCTGTCTGATGACCTTTTTTATCCTCCGACCGTTTTTTCGCAGAATCAGGTCGTGGTGCCTCCCGGATCCCTCCTGCATTTCCAACCGTCGCTCCGCGGGGCACCACTTCCCTTCATCGCTCGCTTAACTTTCATCCCTTTTCGCGATGCGGACGCTTCCTTCTCCCAAAAGCTGTTCCAACTTGGCCAGGCTCCCCTTGTTCACCGAAAGGCCATAGCGATCCGGTGGCAATGACAAAACCTTTTTGCTCCGCTCATAATACAAATAGACAGGCATTGTCCCGCGATACTGGCCAAGGATCTTTTTCAACTGATGAAGTGACTGCGGATCTTCCCTTTCTTGAGAAATCCTGAGATAAACGACCTGCTGCTTCGGCAGGCGACCGTCAGACAAATCTGCGATTTTAGCGGCGATCACTTTGACAGACTCATCCTGGCGGTCAACGCTTCCCCACACCAAAACCGGCTGATCTTCCTTCAGCCAGGAGCGCCATTCGGCAAACCGCTGCGGAAAAATAACGATCTCCGCCCTGCCGCTGCGATCTTCCACTGTGAGGAAAGCCATCATCTCTTTCCGTTTGGTCTGGACCAGCTTCAGATGTGTAATCCATCCGGCCACTGTCACTGATTGGCGATCCCGGCATTCCGGCAATTCATTTAAACGATGGGTGATCGTCCGTTCAATCATCGGTTGCCAGCGGTCAAGCGGATGGCCTGACAGATAGATTCCGAGCAGTTCGCGTTCCGCCTCCAGCTTTTCTTTTTCCGTGTAGGGAGAAACGGACTGAACCTCCGACAGCAATTGCTCGAAGGTAATCTGATTCCCATCCTGAAACAAGCTGATCTGATCCTTGCCCTGCCTCTTTCCGTCACGGCTGGCTATTTCGATCACATCATCCAGTGCCGCCAGTTTGTGCGCGCGGTCACCAGGCAGGCAATCGAGCGCACCGCAACGGATCAGCGCATCCATCACCCGTCGGTTGCATAAGCGCAAATCGACCCGGCGGCAAAGATCGAGCAAATCGGCAAATGGCTTTTCTTCCCGTTCCTTCAAGATATTCTCGATCGCCAGCGTCCCCACGTTTTTGACGGCCGCCAGTCCGAAGCGAATCGCCCCGTTTTCCACGGTAAACGAAACGCCGCTTTTCTGTATGTCCGGCGGCAAAACGGGAATGCCCATTCTCCGGGTCTCATCGATGTATTCTGCCAGCTTGCTCTGATTCCCGACGACTGTCGCCAACAGCGCCGCCATAAATTCGAGCGGATAGTGCCTTTTTAAATAAGCCGTCTGATAAGCCAATACGCCATAGGCGGCGGAGTGGCTGCGGTTAAACCCGTAATCGGCAAAGCGGACGATCAGGTCATAAACGCGATGACCGACTTCTTCGCTGTATCCCCGATTGATACAGCCTTCGACAAATGCCTTTCGCTGCGCGGCCAGGAGATCTTTCTTTTTCTTGGAGACAGCCCGGCGCAAAAGATCGGCCTGCCCCAGGGAAAATCCGGCCATCTTGGCGGCAATTTGCATAATTTGCTCCTGATACACAATAATCCCGTACGTATTTTTGAGAATCGCTTCCAGATCCGGGTGAGGGTAATCCACTTTTTCCAGTCCTTGTTTGGCACGGATAAAGCGCGGAATCTGCTCCATCGGACCCGGCCGGTACAGTGCCAAAACAGCGATCAGGTCTTCAAAGTTGGACGGTTTCAGTTCCCGGAGCACTTTGCGCATGCCGGCCGATTCCAATTGGAAAACACCGGTGGTCTCCCCGCTGGCCAGCAATTCATAGGTTGCCGGGTCATCATATTCCGTTTGCGCGAAATTCACCTCTGTCCCGCGACCGGTCCGAATCAGCTGCAACGCTTTTTCAATGACCGTCAGATTGCGCAGCCCCAGAAAATCCACTTTCAACAGCCCGATCCCTTCGAGGACTTCCATCGGATACTGGGTCAGCGGGATGCCGTCCGTTCCTTCCTGCAAGGGAACATGGTTGGTTAACGGCTCATTGGAAATCACCACTCCCGCGGCATGAGTGGAGACATGCCGGGGCATTCCTTCAATTTTGCGCACGACAGAAAAAAGCTCGCGTATTTCGGACTGCTGTACCATTCGCTTTAACTCCGGCTCCATGGCAAACGCGCGCTTCAGCGTCATGCCCGGTTGGGCGGGGATCAGCTTGGCAGCCTGATCGACCGCCTTGTACGGCAACCCCATCACCCGTCCCGCATCGCGTACTGCTGCCCTCGGTGCCATCGTTCCAAAGGTGATGATCTGCGCCACCCGGTCAGCTCCGTATTTGTCGACAACATAGCGAATGACCTCATCGCGGCGTTCATAATTAAAGTCGAGGTCAATATCCGGCATCGTCACCCGCTCCGGATTGAGAAAACGCTCAAACAGCAACTGATACCGGATCGGATCGATATCTGTAATTCTCAGCACATAGGCTACCAGGCTGCCCGCCGCCGAACCGCGCCCCGGCCCGACAGCTATTCCCGCTTCATGCGCAAACCGGACGAAATCCCACACGACCAGAAAGTAGTCATTAAATCCCATCCGGTCGATGATCTCCAGCTCATAATCCAGTCTCGCTTTCGCTTCCTCCGTAACCTCCCCATACCGCTCACGCAATCCGTCGAGACAAAGCATCCGCAAATAGTCTTTTGCCGTCATGTCCCCGGGTACGGGAAAACGCGGCACCAGGCGCATTCCCAGCGGAATTTCCACCTGACAGCGTTCGGCGATCCGGGCCGTGTTTTCCAGCGCTTCCGGTACATGAGAGAAAAAGCGTTTCATTTCTTCTCCTGATTTCAAATAAAAGGAATCACTGGGAAACCGCAACCGGGATTCATCGGCCAATTTCCGTCCGGTGCCGATGCAGAGCAAACAATCGTGCATGGCATGATCTTCCCGGCGGACATAATGGACATCATTGGTGGCAACGAGCGGAATCCCCATTTCCCTTGACCAGGCGATCAATTGCCGGTTTACTTTCTGCTGTTCCGGCAGTCCGTGATCTTGAAGTTCAAAGAAAAAGCGGTCCCGGCCAAAAATATCCACATACTCCTCGATCAGAAGACGTGCTTTTGTCAGGTCTCCCTCCAAAATCGCCCGGGGAATTTCCCCGCTCAGGCAGGAACTGGTGGCAATCAGTCCCTCGGAAAACCGGCGCAACAATTTTTTATCGATTCGCGGTTTATAATGAAATCCATGCAGATGAGCCTCCGTGGTCAAACGTAAAAGATTGCGGTAACCCTCCGTCGTTTCCGCCAGCAACAGCTGGTGACAGATTTTTTGTTCCCGCGGCGAAGGACGATCGCGATAGTCTCCGGATGCCATGTACATCTCACAACCGATAATCGGCTTGATTCCTTGGTTGAGACACGCTTGATAGAAAGGAACCACTCCGTACATCGCACCATGATCCGTAATCGCCAGTGCGCTCATTCCCAATTTTTTCGCTTCGCCGACCAGTTCCTCGATCCGTCCGGCACCGTCCAGCAAGCTGTATTCCGTATGAACGTGCAAATGCACAAATGGATCCATTGCCCCGACCTCCCATCTTCCTTCTATTATAATGGATCTCCATCTGCGAACGTATGTTTTATTCCTCCCATATTGAACCCGGTCAGAGTCATCAATCTCCAACTCTCCTCATACGATTTTAAAAGAATCCAGAGAAGGACGGGTTGCTTATGGAACAGGAATTTTGGGCCACCACGATACTCGATTTCCTGATTGCCCTCGGAGTCGTGCTCGGCGGCGTGATCCTTGGGGGGATCGGCGCCTTTATCACCGACGAATATCCGATGTTTCGAATGGTCCGCCTGGCTGAACAGCTGAAAATCTGGGCGATGGTGGCGGCAATCGGCGGAACGTTTGATACGATCAAAAACTTTGAGATCACGATTATGGGCGGTCAGCTCAACCTCGCTTTTCAACAATTAATCTTCATCATCAGTGCTTTTTTGGGCGCACATGCCGGCACGCTCCTGGTGCGTTGGCTGATTCAGGGCTGATGGGTGAGTGAGACAATGGCACGCGAAATCTATCGCGGAATTGTCAAAAACAAACGTTCATGGGTGATGTTTTTCATCGGTATCATCTTTGGCGGAAGTATTTTTCTTTTCCTCTACGGACAGAAAATCGACAGTCTGTTATCCGAACGCAATGCCATCTACTATGCCAACAATCAAAAATACAAAGAAATCCTGAAGCTGCAGGAAGAGATCGAGAATCTGACACGAAAAGGCGAAAAAAGGGAGGAAAAAGAAGACCGCATTGAAAAAATCATCGTCGAAGTCAACAGCGATCAGCCCTATATCACCGATGCCGTCAAGACACAGGTGGAGGAAAAACTTTCTCCGTTTCTCAATAAATCAATGCAATGGATCAGCAACAATCCGGACATCATCGAGCTGATTCTGGACAAACAGCCGATCGTGATCGATGGCGCCCAGAAAAGCAAAGTGGAAATTCACTTGAAATATATCTCTTTTTACCGCTCTACGTTGAAGATATGGATTACTGCTTCGGATCTTTCCGGAGAAGAGATCCCGGAAACGGACGGTTGATACCATGCGGGTCTTCCCCCTTCAGTCGTCCGGCCTGTTCAAAATCTTTTTTTTGCGGTAATATTAAATGACAGGAAAGGGGGGGACCACCATGATCATAAGTCCAAAAGCGCTCGCCAGAGCCAAAGCGGAAAAGCTGAAAAAAGGCTACACTGCATTTGTTGAAACCGAAACCGTTGCACATTTCCTCAAAAAAGAAATCGAAAAACAAAACCTCCGTGTCGTTGTCGATCAAACCCCTCATGGATGCTGGTTTACCCCGCTTGAGCGAGAAGAGTAACACCGGTCACTGCTTATGGGGCGCATGAGCAGTTGCCATGCTCCCCAAACTGTTTTTCCATACGCTTTTTTGGGAGGTTATCCTCATGCAAGTAGTCGGAATTTTGCTCATTTGCCTGATCCTCATCACGATTTTCGGCACTTTTTTCAACAGCATCCTGCAACGGCGCAATGAAGGAATGATCAAGCGCCTGTACCAAGCACGCATGAATATCAACATGGGTGTCATGTTCATCTCCATCGCCGCGTTGCAATTAACATTGCCCGGCTCTTCCTTCCTACGTTATTTCCTGCTTTTTCTTGTCATCGCAGCAGGCCTGATCAACCTCTACTACGGAATCAAATACCGCCGCTACTATACCGAAATGATCAACAAGCAATCCGAAGCCGCTCAATGAAAAAGCGCAAAAAGAAAAGCCGCTCTCAAGCAGCCTGAGAAGCCGGCTTATTTTATCTTTCAATCGTATGGGCCGTAATCAGCGCTTTGGCGACGATCTGGTGATCCAAAACCATTTCCACATCGAGTTTGGCCTGTTTTCTCCCCAAATCGAGGATGCGCGGCACCAGTTCAACTATGCTGTCGATCTGTACTGGTTTGAGAAAATACAAGGTGAGATTGTGAACAGACAAGTCCCCCCGCCTCTGTTTGCGCAGGGTCCGAAGCGCCGTTTCCGTAATGAGGGCAGTGCAAACCCCCGAGCTCAAGGTTCCCAGCGAATCGGTCATCTGCGGGGTGATTTTCCCCCGATACACCGGCTGGCCGTTTTTCATCAGTTCCTCAAACGAACGAAAGCTGAGTTCCTGAAATGTTTCACCCACCTGCGGCTGTTTTTGCATATATTGGAGCGATTTGATCACATCCTGGCGGCTGATCACACCCAAGAGACGACGCTGATCATTCACCACCGGCAACAGTTCGATCCCTTCCCACACCATTTCATGTGCGGCCGAAGCGAGCGATGTCTTTGGATTGGCCACAATCGGGTTCCGGGTCATCACTTTTTCCACTTTATCATCTGAAACAAAACCCATCACATCTTTGGCCGTGACCATACCGACCACACGCATCGATTCATCGACCACGGGGTAACGGCTGTGACCGGTTTCCCGCACCAACTGATGAAACCGTTCAACATTGTCATGCACCGTCAGGTAAACCGGAGACGGCTCTTTGCTCATAACATCCTCGACCACCAGGATCTCCTTTTTGATCAGCCGGTCGTAAATGGCCCGATTAATCATCGCAGCCACCGTAAACGTGTCATAACTGCTGGATATGACCGGAAGTTCCAGTTTATCGGCCAATGCTTTCACTTCATCCGTGGCATCAAAACCGCCGGTGATGAGAACGGCTGCTCCGCGTTCCAGGGAAATGCGATGAACGTTATCCCGGTTTCCCACGATTAACAGATTGCCCGATTCCACATACCGCATCATTGCTTCCAGCTTCATCGCCCCGATGACAAAGCGGTTCAGTGTTTTGTGGAGTCCGGCTCTCCCTCCCACAACCGTGCCGTCAACGATGTTCACCACTTCTGCAAACGTGAGTCGTTCAATGTCGGAGCGCTGCTTTTTTTCAATTCGCACCGTCCCGACCCGTTCGATTGTATTGACCAATCCCTGCGCCTCGGCATCCTTGATCGCTCTGTAAGCAGTTCCGTCGCTTACGCCCAAATCCTTGGCGATGCTTCGCACCGAGATTTTTTCCCCGACTTCCAAATTGGCAATGTATTGCAAAATCTGCTCATGCTTGGTCGTCACATTCTCCCCTTCTTTCCTCCGCCTTCGTTGGTCTGTTATACCATATTATATAACAAACGGAGGGACAGGAAAAAGAAAAGGAGCTGACCCGTTGGTCACTCCCGATAATTCTTTTTAAAACAGATGTTTTTATTGTAAAGAAACAGATTTGACCCGCCTCATTTTCATCTGCTCCTTTTTCCACTTCCGCTCCGCAGCCAGCCATTCCAACCGTCTCTCCGCTTCCATCCTCTTCCTTCTTTGTTCTTGCATCCTGCGCATCTGCCGGGCATTGGCCATGATATAGAAAAGCATTAAAATAACCCATGTCAACGCAAATGCATCCGCCAGCGGCGATCCGGACCCCATGGTCAATTGGGAAATGCCGAACAAAAGCAGCAGAATCCCGCTCACCACAAGCACGCCGTGCTTCATAACCACCCTTTCCTCCTCCCTTGTGACAAGCTCTTTTTAAACATGTACGCAGGAAACTTCTGTTTCATGCAAAAAATGGCTGCAATTGCAGATATGATTACTAAAAAACCACAATGCCGATGAAACACATGCGGCATTGTGGAGTGGAAAAACTGAACAAGAATAGAAGGATTCAGGATTGACCGGTCTTTTTCAAATATGCTTACAAAAAAGCCCTGTCGTCCTCATCCTCGGGAACCAGTCTTAAATACTGATACTCCCAAATAATTTGCTGTTGATGCGGATTTGCTCCCGAAAGATCGGTATAGTCAAAATCAATCTTGAATTTTCCGGAGTTATCAAGGATGAAGGTCAGATTGGTCCATGGTTCATGTCCTTGTGACTGATATTCAGTCCACAGTTCTTCCAATTCATCAAGCAACTGATGTTTTAATTCGGCAAATTTCTCTTCAGACACGTGAAAAAGCTCCGGGATATCCGGACTATAAACCGGTTCCCTGCGTTCACTCGGATAGTAGAAGAAAAACGATTTGCTGAATCCATCTGCGACTTCCCCGTACAAATAAACCTTTTCCCATTCCTCCGGGATCATTTCGATTACCGTTTCCGCCATTTGCTGATATAATTTCCCCAAACGGGTGTCATCCATCTCATTTTCCTCCCGGTGTATTTTTAAACCTGGCTTCAACCCATCTGCCAATCAGTCCATAAATTATCCATTTTTTTCATTCTGCTTATTCAATCATTCATTGGAACCGCTTTATCAACACTGTCGGAACTTCTGAGGATTCGCCGGCGATGCACGCCTCGCACAGGCCGGGCAATCCGCCGGTGTTGTTGCACTTTGTTAAATAAAAAATGACCCCGAAAGCGCCGGACAGGTTCATGCCCTTCTCCCTGCCCAGGCACTTTGAGGTCGTGAGCGAAGCTAAATCCGGCTCAAAATTTCCGACCGCTTGATCTTTTTGTCACTGCCTGCCGGATAATTTTCGAGCAAATGCTTTTTCAACCGTTCAGCCCACTCTTCTTGATATCCATCCACTTCTCTTATTCTTTCCATAAACTGATCAATGGATTGATCACTTTCGCTTTCCAAGAGTTGGGGAACATACTCTGTCTTTTCATATTGATAAGCTTGCCAGATCACGTAACATACCGCTTCAATGATCGAAAACAGGACGGATTTGGCTTGCGGATTTTCTTTTACCCCGGGATATCCTTCAATCAAAATTAATCCGTCATCTTCATCATCAAATCTCTCATAAAGGTCATCTGCACCGTACTTCTTCTCTTCAACCCATTCCCAGCACATGTCTGTCATTTCTCTTACCAGAGGGTACCATTCGTATTTTTTGGTTTGATCAATGATTTTTTCAGTCAAGGTCAATACATAAGCAGCTTTGGCATCTTCATTGATCTTCTCGTACCACCCCATCATAACTCCCCCTTTACTACGGCTTGTACGGATATTGTTTACCATTTTTCACTATAAAGAAATGCTTTTTTGTCACTTTTGCTCCTTGATTAACTTCACTTGAAACAACAATCTCAAGATTTGGATACCGCTTGCTGAGTTGACTCAGAATTCCGTCCATCGCATTCGGATTCTTCCCGAGTCCCGATTTGCACGAAGAGCATACTCCCGTTGGATTGGATTGATGAATATAGAGTTTCCCTTTCACATCAAGCCGATTTGGAAACTTCGCATCAACCTTTTGAACAAAATCATTGATGACCATCTCTTCAGCATGATTTTTGGCCTTATCCAGTCCAAACGGTGATTTAATCGGTCGGTTTGGCATTAACGTATCCAGATCCGGCAAACCAGCCTCTTTCAGTACTTGAGGAGAAGCACCTTCAAATACTTCTTTTTCCAATCCTTTAATATCGGTTCTGCCTACTGCGACGGTCTCTGTTTTAGGCACATTTAATTTGTTTCGATAGGCGGCCAGATCATTTTCCAGCAGTTTCGTATTAATGCATGATGTTGCTACGGCAAAATAGCCACGCTCCTGATTCAGTGCCACACAATTGGTCGCACTTTTAAAGAGGTTTTTTACAATCGGCGTTTTGGCCAGCAATGGTTCCAGTGAGGAGGCCGCCTTATTGACCGCCGGTTCGGCAAAATGGAAAAGTCCCAGCATTCCGGCTCCGAAGACCCCGGAGAAGATCATCATTTTCCAGTTGATCTTCCGGCCGTGCAGGAGATCGTCGGCCATACTGGTTCCTGCACCTTCAACTGCATTGACAAATCCGGCCCGGGTAAAGATTTTTTGCATCGGCCCGGGAAGTTTCCCGATCAGTTTGCTTCCCCCGCGCATCAGCGGACCCATAAATCGGGATTCAGCCAGTCCGGTCAGCAGTTTCTGCCCAACTCCGGTGGCCAGGGCTCTTGATGCTCCGCCGGCGATGCCCGCCCCGCACAGTCCAAGCAATCCGCCGATGGCCGCATCCATAAAAGTGTGTTTATCGATTTTCCCGCCATTCAGCCCGGCGCTGATCAAAAATGATAAAGCTGCACCGCTCAATACGGCAGCTCCCAGCGGCGGGGCGACAAAGCACAAGACCACCCCGACAATCACCACGGCCGCACAAGCGATGTACTCTTTATACTTGACAATCCAATTCCAGGTGGCGGATAACGCATCCACTACAACTTTGGCGATCTTGTCACACACCTTGCAAATCCAGTCCCAAAGCTGTGAGGCCTTGTCTTTCGTCCAGTTCCAGGCATCGGAAGCCTTGTCCGAGGCCCAATTCCACGCGCTCTTAAAAGGTTTGGTCACCGAATGCCAAAATCCTCCCTCATCTTTCTTTTCAGGCTGGGGAGGCAGCTGCGTCTTCGACGGCGGCGGATCTTCCTTTCCTTTATCAAAATGGTCATTTACCTGCGGAACCTGAAAGCTTCCGGCGGCATATGCCTGACTGCTGTAACATCCTGCACCGACAATGAAGACCAGAAGGAGCAGCAGGAACCCGTAAAAAAATTTACTCCTTCTGATGTAATTAACATTTTTCAAAATGATATCCACCACCTGAAGGGTTATTTATTTATATGAATATATTATGTCAACAGCCAATTGATGGAAAGGTCTAATAATATGATAAAATAATAAATTTCTATCCTCTTTGAACAAAAATACTTTTTCACCCATCATTCCAGGGATTCAATTCAGGAAAGCTCATTTTTCATCCTTAAATTTCTGTTCACATATGGCAAAAATCCTCGCTATTCTGCGCCAAGTGTTAAATACAAAATAACCCCGAAAAGCGCCGGACAGGTTTATGCTCTCCCTGCCTCGTCTCTTTTCGGGGATCATGATCGAAATTAAATCTGACTCAAGAGTTCCGACCGCTTGATCTTTTTGTCACTGCCTGCCGGAACATTTTCGAGCAAATACTTTTTCAACCGTTCAGCCCACTCTTCCCGATATCCGTCCACTTCTCTTATTTTTTCCATAAACCCGCTGTTTGTATATTCGTCATTTACCCCCTCAATAGGTTGCGGAACTTTATGTTTCTTACGTTCAAACACATATGCTTGCTTGATTGTATAAGAGGCTGCATGAAATACACACCAATAAACGAACTCGGCTTGCCGGTCACCTGTGAAAGGATCCTCTTCACAGGAAATAACGAACAGCCCCTCATCTTCATCGTCGATCGTTATGTAAAGGTCATATCCCTCATGCTTCTTTTCCTCTACCCATTCCCAGCACAGGTCGATGGATTCCCTGACCGTTGGATACCAATCATAATCGGTTAATTTATCCAATACTTTTTCGGATAATGCTAAAAAATAAGCAACTTTTGCATCAGCATTGACATTCTGATACCATTTTTCCAAAATCGATTGCCTCCCTGTTAAGCACGGTACTTGTTCTCACGACAGCGATCGTATTCATATCAGCATTCACCTTCAAAAATGACAAGGGTGTACCACTACTGCTCCCGGCAGCAGGGAGAAAAATAAACATAAAAAAAAAGAGACGGTTTCCGGGGCCGTCTCTACCAAAGGGGGTTTTCATCCTGTATTTATTTTAGTCGATGATTTTTACAGGATGATTACAGGAGATTTACAATTCCATATCTTATAGTTCGAGGGATTCTCCGGCTTTCAGCGCCGCGCCTTTGATTCCTTTTTGCTCCAATTTTTTCACGAATGCCTCTCCATCCTGCTGAATCGCCGGGAACGTATTGTAGTGCATGGGAATCACTTGTTTTGCCCCGACCCATTCAGCGGCAATCAAGGCATCATCGGGGTCCATGGTGAAGTTGCCGCCAATCGGAAGCATGGCCAGATCAATCGGCTTTTGCATCCCGATCAGTTTCATGTCGGAATACAATGCGGTATCCCCGGCGTGATAAATCGTTTTGTCTCCGAGCGTCAGCACAAACCCGGAAGCAGGCCCCATGTAAATGATTTCTTTTTTCTCATCCAACACCAGCCCGCTGCCATGCAGGGCATTGATCAACTTGACGCTTCCAAATTCAAAGGAGAAGGTTCCGCCGGTTCCCATCCCATGGGTATTTAATCCCTGCCAGCCGAGCCAGACGGAAAGTTCGTGCGGGGCGATGACCGTGGCACCGGAGGCCTTGGCAATCTCGACTGTATCGCCGACATGATCATTGTGGCCGTGTGTCAGCAGGATATAATCCGGTTTCAAGTTCTCCGGTTTTACTTTCGCCAAGGGATTCCCGGTAATAAAAGGATCAATCAGCAGACGGTAACCGTTGTGTTCGATTTCAAAACAAGCATGACCATGGTATGTAACTCTCATTTTCTTACTCTCCTTATTTCATTTCTTTGCCAAAAATATCTTCTACAGGCTCCATGATAATGCGCTGCAAATCCTGAAGCAAGATCATCAGTCTTTCCTCTGCCTGGAGATAGGCAGTAATGGCGGGCACTCCCTGGATGGCAGTCGACAACTTTTCCATTTCTTCCGACTGCTCCGGAGACGGTTGTTTCCCCTGAAGATAAAGGGTTTGCATCTGAAGGCGTTTCTCCGTAAATTTGTCCAGCATCTCGCGAAACTTGGGATTCTCCTCCAATTTCCGCTTTGCTTCCTTCACTTCCAGATACTGCTGTGAAGCCCGGATGCTCCGCGCCAACTGATGGGCGTGGTCGTACGGATTAACCATGTGCATTCCCCCCTTTCTCTCATCCTACCATTTTCTTATCCCAGATTCATCCGTGAATGCCAAGCCTGTTTTTTTCACCCTGCCAAACATGCCTACATACGATGAATTAGTCATTTCAGGCGGAAGGGGATAGTCATGGGGGGCCAAAAAGTACAAATTCAAATTGTTCCCGAAAGCCAATTTCCAAGGAATATCAATATGGTTATGAGCCGAATGCTGGCAAAAAAGCTGAAAATAGAAACCAACCCTTTTTGGGTGACGTTTGGTTCCGCAACAGCCAAAGGAGCGATTGCCTTTACCAACAAAACGAACAATTTGGTACGGATGAGTTCCCGGCTGGCCTCACAATTGAAAATGATCAACCAACCACTGATTCAAGCACGGTTTGACTCCCGCTCTTTCCGCTTGCGGTTTGGCCCTTTATTTGGAATTTTAATCAATGCCGAACCACAGGGCAAACAGGATCAATTATTCGGACTGATGACTCGCTTTTTGGAAGAATGCTGCGCCGCGGGGCAATCGCAAGGCGTCCGCGTCGCCATCTTTTCCCCGGAACAGCTAGATCTCAAATCTTGGGAAACCGGCGCTTGGGTTCGCGAGAAAGGACGATGGATCTTCACCAGGCTTCCTCTTCCCGACGTGATCTACAACCGGATTACCTCCCGCAAGCTGGAGCAGCAGGATCAGATTCAAAATAAACTGTACCAGCTGAAAACGCATTTTCATATTCCGGTCTTCAACGAAAAATTCCTTAACAAATACCAAGTATATCAAATCCTGATCAAAGATGAACGCACCCGGGAGATGCTTCCGGAAACCTATCCATTTCGCGTTTCCAGATTTAAAGAACTGCTTCAGCGCTATCCGACTGTTTATCTCAAGCCAAATAACGGCAGCTTGGGCAGCGGGATCATCAAGGTGAGCAGATCCGGCGGCAAGTGGATTTGCCAATCCTCCACGCCCGGCGGTACATTGACGCGCACGACCAAAACTTTAGCCGAGATGTGCAAACTGATGGCCCAAAGGATCGGACGTCAACCCTATCTCGTGCAGCAAGGGCTGTCCCTGGTGAAATATGATCAGCGGCAAATGGATTTTCGCGTTTTGGTGCAAAAAAACAGAACCGGAGACTGGCGGGTCACTTCTTCCGTCGCGAGAATCGCCAACAGCCAGCATATTGTCTCCAATCTCGCACGCGGAGGTACCGTGCGCAAAGCAGCGGATGTGCTGAAAGAGCTGAACCATATTCCCGGCAAACCGACAGACAGGGAGATTAAAGCGACAGCACTGGAAATCGCCAAAACATTTGAGTACCTGGCGGAAGGACACTTCGCCGAACTGGGAATTGACCTGGCCCTCGACACAAAAGGAAAAATTTGGCTGATCGAGATCAATTCCAAACCTTCCAAAACCGATGACACCATGGTCAATCCTACGGCCAATACCCGACCTTCTGTTTTGCGCCTGATCGAGTATGTGCACTTTTTGACGGAAACCGCGGGCGGACCCCATTCCCCTCCTTTTTCTCCGAAACCGGTACGAAAAATACGCGGGAGGGGTCCGACATGAAAATGGACATAAGCAAAAAGGTGTTAGGAATCATCGTATGTTATGGAAAAACGGAAAAGATGCCGCCCTTTTCAGAAGCTCCTTTTTTTTCGCAACTGGCAGTGGAAGGTGAGTCTCTGGGAATTGAGGTTTGCGTCTTCAATCCCCAGCTGGTTCATTGGAAGACGCGGACCGTTCCCTGCTGGATTGTGGAAAACGGCAGATGGAAAATGGCGGTCAAACCGCTCCCATCCCTGATCTATGACCGATGTTACTACCATACGACCGAACATTATTTAAGATATAAACCCTATGTTCTGAAGCTGGCAAATGACCCGCATATCCGCTTATTGGGGAGGGCGCTCGGCGGCAAATGGCAGACATATGAAATATTGAAACAGCATAAGGAAATCGCTCCGTATCTCCCGCACACGATTTTTTACCGATCAAGCCATGATGTGCTCGCTTTTCTGCAAAATCAGCCAAGCGCCCTGATCAAACCGAACGGCGGCAGTCACGGGCGGGGAGTCGTGGCGATCACGAAGCATCCCCCGGGCTATTTGATTCAGGGACGCACGCAGGCCAATAAATTGTTTTACCGCCAGTTGAAAACCGTGCAGGAACTGGAAACCTGGATCCAAAACTTCATCGGCCGCACCCGGTATATCATCCAACCGCTTCTGCCGCTGATGACACCGGATCAAAGACCGTTTGATGTCCGGATCTTAGTGCAAAAGAACGAGGAACGGAACTGGGAAACAACGGGAATGGCAGTTCGGACGGGCAAACCGAATTCCATCACCTCCAATCTTCACGGAGGAGGGCAAGCTGTCGCATTCAGACCCTTCCTCCAAAAACACTATGCACAAGAAACCATTTTTAAAATTCAAGAAACCATTCAATTTTTGAGCTCGATCGTCCCCCGTTTTATCGAACAACAACACGGGCCGCTTGTCGAGCTGGGAATCGATGTCGGAATCGAACCAAGCGGGCGTATTTGGATCTTGGAGGTGAATTCAAAACCCGGCCGCGCTGTTTTCCTCAGAACCGGCGAAATCAACATTCGCCGTCGCGCTGTCCAACTCCCTATTCGTTATGCCCATTCTTTACTTAAGAACACCTAGGAGGGTCACTATGAAATCAATCATATGCCAAACCCGAATCCATTCCAAAACACCTGCAAAAGCGATCGTGATCAGCCAGGCTCTGATGGAGCAATGGGGTTGTGTCAATGGGCAGTCCATTAAGGTGGAAGTAGGCAATAAAACGGTTATTACCCGTGTGGCAAGAGGGAAAATGAGTGGGCAGCAAATTATTTTCTCGCCCGCTCTTGCCAAACAACTCACTCTCCCTTACCCCGGACAAACCCGGGCCCTTTTTTACAACAGAACCCTGAAAATCGGCCCGGTGATCGGCATCCTGACAACCGGATTCACCGGGAACGCCGCCCAGCCATTTGGCGGACGATCACAACTTTTCCTCAGTTTCATTCGAGCGGGTGCAAAGGAAAAACCTTTCATCTATGTGTTTACCCCCGATATGGTCGACTGGCAAAACCGGACCGTTTCCGGATGGTATTGCATTCCGAATAAAAGCGGGGGCATGCGCTGGATTCGCCTGCTTTCGCCTTTTCCCGATGTTGTCTATGAGCGTGTTCCCAACAGGAAAGCAGAGTCTCTTTCCCATGTCCAATCCTGTCTCTCCCGCCTGAGGGAAACCAATCAGAGCAAGATTTTCAACCAGGGCTTCTTCAATAAATGGTTCATTCATCAATGTTTGAGCACCCATCCGGAGAGTTCCCAGTATATTCCGGAAACCTATCTCTCCCCTTCGATTCAAACCATTAAAAAGATGCTGGAAAAACATCAGATGATTTATTTAAAGCCGAGCGGAGGAAGTTTGGGGCTCGGAATTTTTCGCATCACCTATCATCCGCGGGAAGGTTACTTTTGCCGCTTTCATCAGGGAACCAAAAATGTGCTCCACCGCTTCAACTCATTGGAAAAACTGATTCGCCACTACTTTGGCAGCAACGAGTCTGAACGGTTTAAACGATACCTCGTACAGCAAGGCATTCGCCTGATCAAACATAACGACCGTCCCGTTGATTTTCGCGTGCACATGCATAAAGACGGGTCCGGAGAATGGAAGGTGGTGGCGATCGGTTCCAAAGCGGCGGGCTTTGGCTGTGTAACCACCCATGTACGAACAGGCGGTTCGATCATCCCCACCGATGAACTGTTAAAGAAAGTTTTTCACGAAAATGCAAGCTATATCGAAATGTCGATTAAAGAATCGGCGATTTTGATCGCCAAGGTTCTTGAAGATCAGATCAATGGTCCGCTCGGCGAATTGGGGATGGATATCGGAGTCGACCGCAGCGGAAGAGTATGGCTTTTTGAAATCAACGCCAAACCCGGCCGCCATATCTTTCTCCATCCGTCTCTCAGGGAAGCAGGGCGCCAATCTGCCAAGTATATAACGGATTACTGTCTAAAGTTAGCCAATTTTATCTGAGAAGGAGGGGGCATAAGTGAAGGTGCCAGAAGCAGGTTGGTTATCCATCCAACATAATCGCGGACAATATTTTTTCATTCCGCTGAAAGGTCACCAAACTTCGGAGTTAAAAAGTCCGCTTCCCGCCATTGTCGGAGCAAAGACACCCGGGCAACTCATCATCAGAAATTGGTCTTCCAAGCAGCACCTTCCCGTCTTCACCCCGGCAAGAGTGAAGAAAACATCCGATCATCGCTACCAAGTGGGCCCGTTTGTCGCCATTCTGGCTGCTGACGGAAAACAGCCCTTTTACGGAAATCAGAATAACTTTGCCGACATTATCCGAACCGGACGCACAATGGGCGTCAGCGTTTATGTCATGACCCCCGCCGGGTTCAGGCACAACCAACAGAATCCCCATACCGTCAGAGGATTTCTGTTGGATCATCGCAGCCGCAACCTGCGCTGGATTCCGGCCGAACTTCCGATGCCCAATGTCGTTTACAACCGCATTCCCACGCGGACCGAGGAGCAGAAACCGGAAGTGCAGCAAGTTGTAAAACAATTGATGAACACACCCGGCATCCATTTTTTCAACCCCGGTTTTTTTGACAAATGGTCACTCTACCGGTTGCTCTCCGCCTCTCCGCGGCTGCGCCAGTTCCTGCCGGAAACAGCCATGCTGGAAAATCCGGCCGGTCTGAAACAGATGCTCGAACGCTATCCTTCCATTTATTTAAAACCGGCCAACGGCAAAGCGGGAATCAAAATGATGCGCGTCAATAAAAAGCCGGACGGCTTTGAACTCCACTATCAGTCGGTGTCGGCGAAAAAACGTCTTTCAATCGCATCGCTGCCTGCACTTTGGAATCATGTGCAACAGTTGAAAAAACCCGGCAACTATATCCTGCAGCAGGGAATTCCCCTGGCACAGTATCATGGCAGGCCTTTTGACGTGCGCATGCTGCTGCAAAAAGACGGTCAGGGAAACTGGGGATTAAGCGGCGCCGGCATTCGCGTGGCCGGTGCAACGGCGATCTCCACCCATGTTCCGATGGGCGGGAAAATCGAATCACTTGATCAGGTATTCCAGGCCGCATTTGGCGACAGGAAAAAAGAAATGAGGGAAAAGATCGAAAATATCGGTTTGGAGTTGGCTTCTTTCATCGAGACGAAACAGGCCGGCCCGCTCGGAGAGATGTCGATCGACCTCGGGATCGAGCCGAATGGGAGAATGTGGTTTTTCGAAGCGAATTCCAAACCGATGAAATTTGATGAACCGGATATCCGCATCCGCTCCCTGCGCCGAATCATCCAATATTCCCTGTATCTGAGTGAGTTTTCACAGGCAGTGAAAGGAGGAAGATGATGATTATCCGCCAGTTTGAACCACAGGATATCGAAACGGCCAAGGTTCCCGTCATCCGGTTTATGAAACGGTACGGAGATGGGCGAATTACCCATCGCGCTTTGCGCTGGTTTCAACGTTTATCCAAGCAAAACATCCCGGAAGGCACATATGTGGCGGCTGCGCTGGACAAAAAGAAATTGATCGGCGTGATCGTGTTCGGTCATTACGGACTTCAGGAATCCTTCATCGCAGTGCATCCGCAGTATCGCAAACGCGGTGTCGGGGAAGTTCTGCTCAAAAGCGCGCTGGCCAAACTCCCCAAAATTTACACGCGGGTCGCCTGTGATAATATCCCCAGTCTCAAGCTGTGTTTTTCCTGCGGATTAATCGCTTTTAAACTGATCAAAGGGCCGACGGGAAAACCGACGCTCTGGCTTGCCGGCGGGGACTATTCGACGGAAGACGTCATTCGGATGGAATATATCGCCAAAATCTCCCCCAGAGCAGAAGAAAAAAGAAGCGGATCGTAATGTCCGCTTCCTTTTCCATTCATTTCAAGCTTACTTATCTGGGATGACGCGTTTGGCTGTAATATATCCTTTATCCAGCCACGGTGTGCTCAGACTGTCAAAGCGAACGCCGCCCGGACCCCAAGTATGCAGGATTTTATTGTCTCCCACATAAATGGCCACGTGTCCAATTTTGCCGTGGGAGTGGCTTGTGGAAAAGAACAGCAAGTCCCCTTTTTGAATTTGGGAACGCGGGATGGTTTTTCCCACGTGTGCCTGTTCACGGGAAGTACGCGGCAAATGAATTCCGTTTTTCCCGTAAACGTATTGAACAAAGGAAGAACAATCAAACGTGGAGGTTACTCCGGAAGGAGACCCTAATCTGTAAGGGGTGCCCAAATATTGTTTACCCAATTTAATAATGTTGTCCGCCACTTGCAGACGATGGCCATTTGATTGTTCTTTCTCTGTTCCTTGTACCGGCTTGTTTTGCGCCGGCGCCTGCACAGGAGTTTGTGCAGATTCGTTATTGGATACAGGTGTAAACGTTTTATCTTTAACTTCCGAAGAATTGGAAATTGATCGGCTATTATCGAATACCCACTCTAAACCGACTTTGCTGAAAACAGAGCTGAGAAAACTGGAATTTTCCGATGTTGCATTCAACGTGGCAGCATGGGAAATCCCCGTCGGAATCAATCCGGTAACCATTAAAGATGCAGCAACTGTCCAAACTGTTTTCTTTATGCCTTTATTATTTCGCATCAAATCCCCCTCTGCAAATAAAATTTTTATTTGTTAACGGCATGTCCTATGGTAACATAGATCAACACGAGATGATTATGTAAAAACTTCCATTGTCAGGAAAATCCGATAACGGCGTTTGTCGCGAAAAATGTCCCATTTTTTTCTATTGACATGTTTCCATCTCCCCGCCCGGTGAATATACCTAGAAGAGGAATTTGCATAAGAAAGGGGCCTGGAAATTGAAAAAGCGAAGATCATCCTCATCCAGGAAAACAGGGACAACATCCCCTCACCTGCGCGATGAAATCATTCTGGAAGAGCTGATCCGGCTCGAACAGGAAGAACTCAGGAAAAAAAAGGCGTCAGCCCGGCCAACGCAGCAACCGGCAGAATCAAATGAACCGGAAGAGAGTTTGAAGAAGCCCGAATATAATGAACCGCCGTCCCCATCGATCAAAGAGACGCGCAATGTGACCGGATCCGAATCTTTTATTTACACGGATGATCTGACCAATTATTCCGTAACGAGAGAAAAAATCGCCAATCAGGCTGTCGATGGAAGTAAAATCAAAAAAGGTTCCATCAGCGCGGACCATATCGAACAAGATGCAATCATCGAGGCCAAGATTGCCGCAGGAGCCGTTACCGCTCCCAAAATCGCGGAAAAAAACATCAAGTCATCCCATCTCGACGATGATATCATCGGGGAAGAAAAAATCAGAAAAGAAGCCATCACTGCGAGACACATCAAAGACAATTCAATTCCCGGCACAAAACTGGAAGACCAGAGTATTGGTGAAAGCAAAATCAAAGACCGGGCGATTCTGGGCAAGCACATCGGACTCGGCCACATTCAGAGCGAACATCTGGCCGACCAGTCGGTCAGCGGAGAAAAGATCAAAAGTGGTGCGATCAGTACGAATCACTTGATGAATCAAATTATCAACAATCCCAAAATCGCCGATGGGGCGATCACGGAAGCCAAGATACAAAACGACAGCATCAGCTCCGACAAGATCGCCGGCGAAGCAATCACCTCCGACAAAGTAGCCAAAGCGGCCATCCGTTCCCACCACATTGCCGATGAAACCATCCAATCCCACCATCTGCAAAACAAAGCGATCACCAGCAATAAATTGGCCAATTCTGTCATTATGTCAGACCATTTGCGCGATCAAATCATCGGGTCTCATCATATCGGGCCAAGTGTGATTCAAGGGAAGCATTTGGCTGATGATTCCATCACCAGGGATAAAATCGCCCCGGCAAGCATCGACGCCCATCGGATTCAGGATCAGGCGATCAAATCGAATCACCTGGCTCCTCGCAGCATTTCAGAACAGCATTTGCAAGAAAACAGTGTCAACAAAACGCACATCAAAGAGGCGAGCATCGGGGAGCAACATATTGCCAACAATTCGATTCCCGGCACAAAACTGTTGGATCATTCCATCACGACCTCGAAGCTCTCACCCGAGTCGATCTCCTCGGATAAAATTATCGATCAGGCGATCAGCACCAATAAAATAGCAGATCGAGCCGTAAACTCAGGCAAGCTCGCCCCGAAAAGCATTCAAAGCGAACACATCGAAGAGCGGGCGATTTTGCATAAGCATATTGGCGCGGAGCAGGTAAAAACCGAACATCTCTGCGACGAAGCAATCACTTCAAACAAGCTGGCACGGGAAGCGATACTGGGCAAACACATCGCCGCCGACACCATCACCGCATCCCACATTTCACCGTATGAAATTACGGAAAATCATCTCGCCGACCACTGCGTCACCTCGTCAAAAATAGCTCCGCAATCGGTGGAAGGCGGGCACTTGGCTGAAAACGCCATCCAGAGCCGTCATATTCAAAACGGGCAAATTTTAACAAACCATCTCGCACCCAAAGCAGTCAATTCCGAGCAACTGGAAGAAAGATCGGTGGGATCAGGGCATATCAAAGAACAAGCGATCTTATCCATGCATCTCGCTCCGGAACAAATTGAGGAAGAACATCTGAAACGGCAAACCATTACCTCCGCCGTCATTCAGGATCAGGCGGTCACCGGGGATAAAATCGCCCCTGCCGCCATTAAAGCAGAGCATGTACAGGAACAAGCCATCCGCTCCTCTCATCTTGCATCCGAACAAATACAAAAAAGACATTTGTCCCCCGGAGCAATTCAATCCAAACACTTGGAAGCAGAGGCGATCCAAAGCCGGCACCTCGGAAAACAGATAATCCGGGGAGAGCATATCGACATCCAGCAAATTAAAACACACCATTTGGAAGCGGAATCAGTGACGTCGGAAACACTGTCACCGGAGTCAGTCCAGTCAGTGCATCTTGCAGAAAACGCGGTCAGGTCAAAACATATCGGAGAAGAACAAATCCATGCACATCATTTGGCGAAAAACATCATCCATCAGGATCATATTCAGGAACAGGCGATCACCGGAGATAAAATCGCCAGCCATTCAATACAGGCAAAACATTTGGATGAAAAAACGATCCTCTCCCATCACATCGGAGACGGACAGGTGCAAAGCCATCACCTTGAACCCCGGGTAATCGGCTCCGATCAACTGGCAAACGAAGCGGTACAACCAAAACACATCACAGAAAAAGCCATTCTTTCCACTCATATCGCGGAGCAGCAAATTCAAAGCCACCATCTGGAAAAAGATTCGATCACCTCGGAATTACTCGCATCCGGAGCAGTCGAAACGAGACATCTCGTGGAAAATATCATCAGCAAGGAGCATATTGCCCCGGGTCAAATCGACGGGCAGCATCTAAAACCTGAAATCATCACCAATGTTCACCTGCAAAACCATTCGATCAATTCAGACAAAATTGCTCCAAACAGCATCCAAGCAAATCACTTAACGGAGCAGGTAATCAACGCTTCCCACATCGGGGACGAACAGGTGCAGAGCCATCACATTAAACCACAGGCAATCGGCTCCGGCCAACTGGCAAACAAAGCGGTACAACCAAAACACATCACAGAAAAAGCCATTCTTTCCACTCACATCGCGGAGCGGCAAATTCAAAGCCACCATCTGGAAAAAGATTCGATCACCTCGGAATTACTCGCATCCGGAGCAGTCGAAACGAGACATCTCGTGGAAAATATCATCAGCAAGGAGCATATTGCCCCGGGTCAAATCGACGGGCAGCATCTAAAACCTGAAATCATCACCAATGTTCACCTGCAAAACCATTCGATCAATTCGGACAAAATCGCTCCAAACAGCATCCAAGCAAATCACTTAACGGAGCAGGTAATCAACGCTTCCCACATCGGGGACGAACAGGTGCAGAGCCATCACATTAAACCACAGGCAATCGGCTCCGGCCAACTGGCAAACGAAGCAGTGCAACCAAAACACATCACAGAAAAAGCCATTCTTTCCACGCACATCGCAGAGCGGCAAGTACAAAGCCACCATCTGGAAAAAGATTCAATCACTTCGGAATTACTTGCATCGGGAGCAGTCGAAGCCAGACACCTCAGGGAAAATCTCATCGGCGAGGAGCATATCGCCCCAGGTCAAATCGACGGGCAGCATCTTAAACCTGAAACTATTACCAACGTTCATCTGCAAAACCATGCAATCAATGCAGACAAAATTGCTCCAAACAGCATCCGGGCAAATCATTTAACAGAGCAGGCAATCAACGCTTCCCACATCGGAGATGAACAAGTGCACAGCCGCCATCTCGGCGCACATTCGGTTACCTCTGCCCATATTCAAAACGAAGCCATAACTGCGGAAAAAATTGCTCCCCTTTCAATTGGAACCCTGCACTTTAGCGAACAATCAATTCAATCCGCCCACATCGGCCAACGCCAGATCGAAGGACACCACATCGCAAAACAAGCGATTTCACCGGAACATTTACAAGAAGAAGCGATCCGTGCCGGACACCTGACTTCCCAATGCGTCACCTCCCGCCATATCGATTATGAACAAATCAAAACGAAACATCTGGAGGATGAAGCGATAACCGCCCAAAAAATCCGCTCCCAGGCAGTGGAATCGCATCATATCGCCAAGCAAGCCGTTCAATCGGATGCCATCGCTGACGGAGCTGTTACGGCTGAGAAGATTGCCGACGGGGCAATCGGTCCGGAAAAACTGAGTTTTGCTTTGCCCGGGCCTGCTGCCGCCATTTCCGGATCTGCTCCGTTTGAGATTGCGGCCGGGAAACCGGAACAAACCGTACACATCCATCTTAACGGTCATATTCCCTCGCCCTACATTGTGGTAGCCATGACAAACCAGCCCTATTGCTTTGCGACTCTCTCCGATTTGCAGGAAGACAGCTTTGTGCTTCGCGTGCACCAAATCAAGGAAACACAAGAACAAATTAGAGGCACGGTCTTTTGGATCGCCAATCCGGTACAATCCTTTTCCGGCTCTCCCGCTGAGATCCCGATTGAACAGGTTGAAACAAAAACAGAAGACACACTGCAGATCGCTTCTTGCCGAAAAACGGATTCTCCCGCCTCAACCCATGATGAAAACCCGTGGGACTAAACAAAAAAACTGCTGATCAAAAACACGATCAGCAGTTTTTTGTGTGCTCCGCTTAAACGAACCGCCTGGTGCACTTTTTCCCGTTATAGCAAAATATGACCGGGCGTTCGTCAATCACCGTTTCCAGATGAACCGGCCGCCCCCAGAGAGCATAAACATGGGGCAGTGTTTTTTCCAGATATTTAATGTCCAGCTCAATTCCTTCATACCGGTGAATCAGATATAATTCGCCATTTTGCAGATAATCCCCATCCTGCACCAGAATCACGGGATATCCTCCGTTAATCCGGCTTGCCACCAATTGATCCCGTACATTTTCCCAATCCTTATCCGTGACCTTCCATTCATTCCCCTGACGGCTGAAAACATAGAGATCCAGGTCTTCCACCAAATCCTTGGTCAGGTAATTGCGCAAGAACGATTGATCGGACTCCAGTTCACGCACTTCAAAAATCTTTTGACGCCCTTGTCCCGGTTTGCGTCCCAATTGCTTCTGTTCCTGTTCCGTCGGATTGTCCCAGCGCCTTTCAATGTCCTCAAACAACTTGAGTCCCAAATGATAGGGATTAATTGAGGTTTTCGATGGCGAAAGGACGGAAGCATTCAACTTGGCGAACTCAATTGCTTCTTCCTCATCCAGATCCAGTTCCCGCATGATGCGAATATGCCAGTAGGAGGCCCAGCCTTCATTCATGATCTTCGTTTCCAATTGCGGCCAAAAATAGAGCATTTCTTGACGCAAAATCGTCAGAATGTCCTGGTGCCAATCCTCAAGGATTTTGCTGTTTTCCATGATAAAGAGCAGCAGATCTTTTTCCGGTTCCTCGGGGAAACGCTTTTTGCGGGGCTTCGGCTTGGCAGGAGGTTCGGCGATATGGTCCAACTTCCACAGATCATCGTAAGGGGAGGTGCGGTTTGGCTTCGGGGTATCAGGCGTTGATTTTCGTTTTCCTTTCCGGTGCAACCTGGCATCGATCAGGCTGGGATTGATATGCTCCTGAATGGCCAGTACGTGATCCAGAAATTCCTCCACCACTTCTTTCCCATACTCAATCTCATACTGGCGAATGCGCTCGGCACTGGCAGCCATCGTTTCAACCATGTCACGGGAGGTATTGGAAAAGCGGATATTATTTTTGAAGAAATCGCAGTGAGCAAGAACATGAGCCACAATCAGCTTGTTTTGCGTCAAACTGTTCCCCTTCAACAAAAAAGCGTAACAGGGATCGGAGTTGATCACCAGCTCATAGATTTTGCTCAGATTCAGGTCATACTGCAATTTCATCTTGTAAAAAGTTTTGCCAAAGCTCCAGTGGGAGAAGCGCGTCGGCATTCCATATGCTCCAAATGTATAGATAATATCGGCAGGACAGATTTCATAACGCATGGGGAAGAAATCGAGGCCAAATCCTTTTGCGATCTCCGTAATTTCTTCAATCGCCCGCTCCAGCTTTTTCAGATCCTCTTTCACTCGGCATCCCTTCCTTCCCTTGAAATGACCTTTCCCCGAGCCCGTGAAACTATCATCGGAAATCGGATCTGTTGGTGCGGTAACGAGAAAGATCTACACCCTAAGGAAACAGCCTTTGATAATGAGTGTCAACAACGAATCCTTAAAACTATTTCATTCAAAAGGGAAAGGTTTTGGAACAGCATCTTACACAGGATGAAACCTAAAATCGGATATAGAAACGCTTAGTTTAATTATAAAGAATATTTGTCCATTTATCAAATTTCACATGCGAATTGAGGCCGATATTTACATAAAATAAATTGACAATCTCCGGTATCAGACGTTATACTAACTTCGATTCAACAGCATATGGAAAGCTCTTATCTCTATTAGGTGAGGTTCCTGTTCGGAGATACGCTACTGCCCAAAAATGTCGAGAGACACCAATGGGTCAGCAGGAAAGATCGGAATGAAGGTCTTTTCTAATGTAGCTGGTTTCGCGCAAACCTATGCCGTTCAGTGCCAAAGCTCAATGAGGGGGATAAGCGATCGGGCCTGGAAAGTGCGGGCTCAATTTGTGTTGAAACCCTCTCCGCCAAGAGTAAGGGTTATTTTTTATATTCGCAAAAAGGAGGGATTCACATGGATAACGCTTTGCTGAAACAGCATGAGCCTCAATCCGTGCTGGCAAATGCAGATCCGCCGGCAGAATTGTTGCACCAGCTGCAACCCTATGATCTGTCAGAAATGCTCAGGGAAATGGATGAAAAGAAAAGGCTCAAATGGATCGCCGCCCTTCCATTAACTCTGGCTGCCGAGGCGTTGGAATATCTGGAACCGGAGTTGCAGTATGAAACGCTCAGCCACCTGGACGGCAATCTGGCTTCCATGCTGCTGAAGCAGATGTCGAGTGACATGATCGTAGACATGCTGCTTGCCGTCCATCCATTGCAGGCGGAAAAGATGCTCAAAATGCTGCCGGAGGACTACCGGGAAAAAATCAATGCTCTGATGCGCTATCCGGAATATACAGCAGGGAGCCTGATGACCGTCGACTACGTGTCCGCCCGGGCACATTGGACCGGAGAACAAACGCTCCGCCACATTCGCAAGGTGGGAGGAGAAGCCGAGATCATCTCCTATATCTATGTAACGGGAATGCGCGGCGAACTGGTGGGAATCGTTTCGCTTAAAGAAATGATCCTCGCCCATCCGCAGACCAAGCTGGCGGATATCGCCAAAAAGGATGTCATTTCCGTTCCGGCGGATATGGAGCAGGAAGAGGTTGCAGCCATCCTTTCCCGCTATGGTTTCTACGCACTTCCCGTCGTTGACCGGCAAAACCGCCTGATCGGGATCATCACCTATGACGATGTCGTCGAGGTAATTCAAGAGGAAGCGACAGAAGATATCCAAAAACTAGGAGGAAGCCAGCCGCTCAGCGAACCTTACTTTAAAACATCCGTCTGGAGCCTGTACCGCAAACGGATCGTCTGGCTGTTTATCCTCTTTGTCGGCGGGGCCTATACTTCGACCGTCCTGGAATCGTACCAAAGCACACTGGATAAAGTGGTTTCCCTTTCCTTCTTTATTCCCTTGCTGATCGGTACCGGCGGAAATACAGGGTCACAAATCATCTCCACCCTGATCCGCGCACTGGGAACGGAAGAAGTAAAGTTTCGCGACTTGTTTCGCGTGATCCGCAAAGAACTGGTCACCGGATTGCTGTTAGGCATTTCCTTGGGAATCATCGGCTTCTTCAGGGCCGAACTGATGGATGTGTCCGTTGCCATCAGCATGGTGGTCTCTCTGGCAGCCCTGTTTATCGTTTTGTGGTCTTCCTTGGTTTCCGCAGCATTGCCGCTTGTGCTGCACCGCCTCAAAATCGATCCGGCCGTTGTATCGGGACCGCTCATCAGCACATTGGTCGACGGAACCGGTTTGATTATCTATATGAGCATAGCAAAAGCGGTTTTGCATCTCTAAACTTCTAAGGAATCGAGGTTGATGAATCCTTGAGTACTGAGCAGAAGATGAAGGCAGGTACGGCTTGACATCTCCCGCTGGAACAACGGAGCATGTTCAAGGAGTATCTGCCTTCTTAATTATTTCCCCCGATCCGTCTCCTTCTTCAGAATGCCTCATCTTCGATCTGAAACACGATCTCCTTTCACCATTTAAACTCCGCATCCGGCAATTCCGGTTCCAACAGTGCATTACGCCGTTTTTTTCAAAATTGCGCGCACAGGACTGCCGTCTGCCCCCTCGAGCTTAAGCGGCAGGGCGATCAGCTCATAATCCCCGGCATCCGCACGACTGAGATCGACGCTTTCCAAAATATGAATGCCCGAGAGACAGAGAGCGTGGTGGGCCGGAAGCTCCTTGCTGTCAATGGGATCAACGGAAGGAACATCGATGCCGAGCAGTTTCACCCCTTTTTCAGCGAGCAACGGAGCCGCATCAGGGCGCAGGCAGCAAAAGGAATCGGGAAAACGGTCCGGATCTTCCCAGGAATCCGTCCGAATCAGCAACCGTTCAACTCCCGTCAGATCATGGGCCGCCAATTCTTCCGCACCAATGCTCTCATACCCCGGCAAATGAAGCACTCTGGCCTTTCCCACAAAGATATCGGGTTCCAATTCATGCACCTTTTTGCCTGCTTCGGAAAAATGATACGGGGCATCAACATGGGTTCCCGCATGGGTGCTGAACACCACTTTGCCCACATTGACAGAACCGCTCTGTTCCTTGGTCCATTCCAGATTGAAAGAAAAAGGGGTATCCCCCGGCCAAACCGGCATGCCACCCCGCAACGTCCGCGATATATCAATCCATTTCATCTATGCGACTACTCCCCTCTCCTGTTGGAATCGTTCGTATGTTCGCTCCTCCATAATCCGCTTCAAGCGGTCAACCACATCCCATACATCGGCAAATGAAGTATATAAGGCAACGGGAGCAAGGCGAATCACATTGGGGGATCGGAAATCAGGAATCACTTTTTCCGCCTTCAACGCCTTGGCGATGCGCACCGCTTCCACATGTTCCAGAGCGACATGACCGCCGCGGCGCTCCTCCTCGACGGGGTTGCCGATGGTAAAGCCCATGCCGTCGAGTCTCACCCGAATCAGCTGCATCAAGTACTCCGTCAAAGCGAGCGATTTTTTCCGGATCCGCTCCATTCCCGCTTCAGCAAACATTTCCAGCGAACCAGACAGCGGTGCCATGCTCAGAATATGCGGTGTCCCCGTTTGGTACGCACCTGCACTCCCGGCAGGTTCAAATGTGTGATCCATGTCGAACTGCCGGTCCTTTCGCGAACCAAACCAACCGGCCAAACCGGGAGAGTGTGAATGATGCTTCTCATGCACATAAAGTCCGGCCACCCCTCCCGGGCCGCTGTTCAGATATTTATAGGTGCACCAAACGGCAAAATCAACCTGCCACGCATGAAATTGATGCAAAACGGCGCCAATTGAATGGCAAGCGTCAAATCCGATCAAAATCCCCTTTTCACGGGCCGCTTCTGTCAATTGCTTCACATTCAGCAATTGCCCGCTGCGATATAAAACGGTCGGGAGCAAAACCAACGCCACTTCCTCCGTCATGGCGGAGATGATCTCCTCTTCGCGCAAATACCGCCCGTCCTCGCTTTTGATACGGATCAGATTCTGTTCAGGATCCAATCCTTTTAACCTGATTATACTTTTTATAGCATAAATATCGGTGGGAAAATCAAGTTCATTCGCGACGATTTTTGTCCTGTTTCCGCACGGACGGTAAAAAGTGGCCAGCAATTGGTGCAGATTGGTCGTGGTCGAACCGGCCGCCACCACCTCGTGCGGCTTTGCCCCGACCAGCGGCGCCATTTGTCCTCCCAATTGCTCGGCCAAATAAAACCAAGGCTTGTCACCTTCTGTCCAGCCATCGATACCAAACTGCTTCCAGGCTTCAACCATGTGCATAACCGCCCGTTCCGCCCGTTTCGACAAAAGCCCGAGTGAATTCCCATCCATATACAACACGCCCTCAGGGATATAAAATTCCCTCCGGTAGGAGCGAAGCTCATCACGCTGATCCCGTTCCTCCGCATACTCCCTCGTCTGGGAAAATGACAGTTCCATACGGCTCCTCCTCACTATAATTTGGTTCTGACATCCCATAGTTCGGGAAAAAACCGGTGATCCAACACTTTTTTCAAATAAGGAACCCCGGATGACCCGCCCGTACCCGGTTTATGGCCGATAATCCGTTCCACCGTCTTCATGTGCCGGAACCGCCACTGCTGCAACCAGTCTTCGAGATCAACCAGCTTTTCCGCCAGTTCGTAGAGATCCCAATAGCGATCCACATGGCGGTACACTTCCAGCCAGGCAGCCTCAACATCAGGGCTCGGCTGGTAAGGCTGGCTGAAATCACGTTCAAGCACACGGGACGGAATGTCCAATCCCTCTCTGGCCAGCGCCTGAATAGACACATCGTACAAACTCGGGGAATAAAGGGCACGGGTAAGTGTGTCCAACAGCTCGGGGGAATTTTGATAAATTTGCAAAATGCGCTGATCCTTACGGCCCAAAGAAAATTCAATCAGGCGATACTGGTAAGATTGAAACCCGGACGCCCGCCCCAAATGATGGCGAAATTCCATATACTCGGCAGGAGTCAGTGTAGACAAAACATCCCAGGATTGAATAATCTGTGACTGAATCTTGGACACGCGCGCCAGCATTTTAAAAGCGGAAGATAAATCCCCCCGCTGAATATTCACAATCGCCGCTTTCAATTCATGCAGGATCAGCTTCATCCATAACTCGCTCACCTGATGGATAATGACAAACAACATTTCATCGTGGTGGCCGGATAACAATTTTTGGCTGGACAATAAAGACTGAAGCTGGAGGTAATCGCCGTAAGTCATATGTTCACGAAAATCAAGATGAATCTGTTCGGCATCAGGGTGTTGTTCGGGCATTTTCTCCCTCCGTCCGCTTTTTCTCGAATTTTTTTGCAAATCAAGTGAATGCTTTCCTGATATTTCGTATGAAAGCGCTCCCGAAACCTATTATAATAAAAAACATTACCCCTTGAAAAAATAAATTGAATAATGGGAATCATATCCATTAAAATAGGGATGGACACTCATTTATTCCGAAAGTTGGGACGGAGACATATGAACAAACTGCTGCTGTACACCACATGGGATTACTGGAAAAGCTGGAACGAAACCGGGCATGCCATCCCTGCGTGGACCGAAGATCACACCGGAGAATTCGAAATTTTGGTTGAATTCGACTGGAGTTCAATCGGGGAAATAACCGACAACGGCATGTTCATCATCAGCAAAAAGAAACCGGACATGTTCAGCCGGATTTATCTTTATACCAAATGGGAACTGTTCTGCCTGTGGCAACACGGACAAATACTTGAACTCGATCTCTGGACAAAAGATCACGTGACCAACTTTGAAGTGCTTTGTAGTTTCGCCTTTGACGAAATTCATGAACATACATATGGGGGCATGTTTATTGCCAAGAGAAAGGAAAACCCCTATTACTATCCCATTGTAAAAGAGGTTTGATATGTCTGTCAGCCGTTTTATTCAAGAAATCGATGCGATCAAAAGGGACTTGAAGGAATGCGAATGGCAAATTTATTATCACCAGGATGAGATGCAGCGGGCCCACCGTCAGGGAGAAAGCGAGATCGAGCGCTACCACCGGCAGGAACAATTGCGCTGGGAACGAAAGATGCGCACATACATAAGCGAATTAATCCGGGCTGAACAGAAACTGGATGAGGCCAAAGCGGAAGAACGGGAGCGGCTGGAACTGGAAAACCAGGCAAAAAGGGAAGGAAAAAGCCGTAATTCCTGGTATTAGGCAGCACCGGGCCCGCATCCTCTTCGCATCAGGGGCTTTTCGAACTTTGTTTTTCCTTTTGGGTTAGGAAAAGAGCAGATGGTGGAATATTATTTATGACTTGTGCCAATATCCACATAATGAACCAATCATCCAGGGAGTGAGCTTATGAAGCGGGTGCCTTACGTTGCGAAATGGTGTTTATGCATCTTGTTAACCTTATCATTTGTGGCTGCCACCGGTTTTGTTTCACCCTCGGCTGATCCCGTTCCCCAAAAAGCGGCAAAGAAGTCGGACGGTTGTCCGAATATTGCTGATCTGGTCAAACCCGGGCCGGATGCGGCAGATGAAATTCAGGCGGCTCTGCCGAAATTGATCCGCAAAACCTATGGCAAAGACCCCCATTACAAGGTATGGGAAGCCAAACGGATCTTCTCCCTCGCCGATCCTGATTCGTCTCCCTATTCTGACATAGCCAAACAGCAATGCGGAGAAGAGGTCGCGAACCAATCCTGGCTGGTCGATCTTTTCTTTCCCGAGTTTCTTCCGAGCGCAAGCCTCTCTCAAGGGCAAATCTTTGTGGCCAAAACAAAAAAAGGCTGGGTCGCTTGGTATCGCTATCATTAAACAAAAGAGCCGGTGGGAAGTTTTTCCCGCCGGCTCTTTTGATCTTGACCGAATGATCGGAATCGTTCTGTGCAAACTAAATCTGGAAACATTCACCTACAGGAGGAAAAAACATGTTTCGGAAAACAGCCGGAGAAGCACTCGTCGATCTGCTCATCGAATGGGGAGTGGATCACATTTACGGGATGCCCGGAGATTCGATCAACTCGGTCATCGAGCCGCTCAGAAAAGCGCGTGACAAGATAAAATTCATTCAGGTTCGCCATGAAGAAGCGGGTGCCCTTGCTGCGGCAGCTTACGCCAAATTGACGGGAAAGCTCGGTGTTTGCCTGTCGATCGCCGGTCCGGGGGCCATCCATTTGCTCAACGGATTGTATGACGCCAAATTGGATCGCGTTCCCGTCCTGGCCATTACCGGCCAGGTAGAATCGGATCTGCTCGGAACAGACTATTTTCAGGAAGTGAATCTTGACCGCCTCTTTGATGATGTCGCCGTCTACAATCAGCGAATCATGTCAGCGGAACAGCTTCCAGCCGTCGTCAATCAGGCGATCCGCACCGCATATGTGAAAAAAGGCGTGTCCGTGCTGACCATTCCCGATGATATTCCCACTTTTGAATTGGAAAAAAAGGCGCTGGTCACCAGTACCTCTTATTCCGTTTCTGAAATCAGCCCTCCGTTGTCCGAATTGGAAAAGGCGAGGGAAATTCTGGATCAGGCCAAGCGGCCGGTAATATTGGCGGGAAAAGGCGCACAACATGCCAGTGATGCCTTGATCTCCTTTGCCGACAAACTCGCCTCCCCGATCGTTCTGTCCCTTCCGGCAAAAGGAACCATTCCCGATGAACATCCTCTGTGTCTGGGGGGATTGGGGCTGATCGGCACATCTCCCGCTTATCATGCCATGCAGACCGCAGATACACTGATCATGGTCGGCACTTCTTTTCCTTTTACCGGTTTTTTGCCGGAAGATGCCAATACGATTCAAATCGATATCGATCCGGCACAGATCGGCAAACGGTATCCGGTTGATCTCGGACTTGCCGGCGAAGCAGGAAAAACTCTCTCCTGGCTGACGGAAAAAATCAAGCGTCATGAAGATCGCTCTTATCTCGAAGAGCATCAAAAGATGATGAAGGAATGGTGGGAACGGCTAAAAAAACAGGAAGAGCAGGAAGCATCTCCGATGAAACCGCAAACGGTGATCAAAGCATTGCAGAAGATCGCCCACGATGATGCAATTCTGTCCGTCGATGTCGGGAACGTCACCGTCTGGGTGGCCCGCCATTTTCGCATGACCAGGCAAAAGTTCATCATCTCCAGCTGGCTGGCAACGCTCGGATGCGGACTGCCGGGGGCCATCGCCGCCAAAATTGCCCATCCCGAGCGCCAAGTGTTTGCCATCTGCGGCGACGGCGGCTTCGGGATGACCATGAACGATTTTGTCACCGCTGTAAAATACGACCTGCCCATCATCGTCGTTGTGTTAAACAACCATAAAATCGCAATGATCAAGTTTGAGCAGGAAGTAAAAGGAAACCTGGAATACGGAACCGATCTCCACAATCCGAACTTTGCGCGATACGCGGAAGCTTGCGGCGGTGTCGGATTCCGGGTGGAGAAGAGCGAAGATCTGCTCCCTGCCTTTATGCAGGCGAAAGAACTGAACAAACCCTGTATCATCGATGTCGTTGTCGATCCGGACGAAGCACCGATGCCCTCTCATATCACTTATGCCCAAATGTCCGGTTATGCCCGACACATGATTAAAGCCCTGTTTGAACAAGGAAAACTGGAACTTCCTCCTCTTTGAAAAACAGAATCTGCTTGAGACTGTTGCAAAAGATGACAGTCTCAAGCTCAATATCCTGCAACCTTTCCCGTCCTGCCGCTCATCTTTGAAGTTCTTTGGCCAGTAGTTGCAATAATCCGACTAGTGTTACACTTTTCTCTTTCCCCATTCGCAAAAATGCTTGCGCCACCGCATCGTTCTTGATATCTGAACGCATTCTGCTGATGAGCTCATTTCCGCGCTCTGTCACCTGAAGCAACTTGCGGCGCCGGTCTTTCAAATCCGGAATCCGCACCACCAAATTTCTTCGTTCCAACAGGTCGATAATCGGAATCAGGGTTGGCGGTTCAATCGAAAAACTTTCCCCTAATTCCTTTACTGTCAAGTTCCCCTTGCTCAAACGAACCAAAATGGCATATTGGTGAGCCGTGATCTCTTCTCCCTGTTCCCTGAGCCGTTTCTCCAACTGTTGCTTGCTCATTTTGATAATCGTTCCAATACTCGCCAGGAAGGGCTCCGTAAGTTCCAACAACTCCTTTTCTTCCATCTGCTTGCTCCTTTCCACTTTATTAGCTATACGAATTATTCGCCTGTAAAAAGTATCACAAGCCGGAACGGCGGGGACACCAATCCCCTCCCGCTCTAAGTACTTCCCGTTCCCAGGTAGTTCCCGAAACGAGGTGATCGGTTTCTGTCCGTGATCTTGCATCCATATAAAAAGATAATGACACCAGTTTTAAAATACCATATCTTCGCCCGGATCACTATGTACGAACCAAAAAAAGGGGCAACATCACTTTTGATGTGCCCTGTCCTCAAGATATCTCCTCAGAAAATAATCAAAAACGGAACAAAAAACCCGAACGGGATAAAAAATGGTACAAAGAGTCTCACTTCTGCCTGACCGGAAGAACCCCTGGAACCGACGCGGGCCGGCAGAAACATGATTCCATTTTTGCGGACCTCGTCAATCGTCCCATAGAGTTTCTTTCCGTTCTTCAGCCGCAACATGATCGGTTTGCCAATGGCCTGGGTTAACTGATCATTGGGAATATACCGGTAACGAACCATCAGAAACCCTCCTTAACTCCAAAAAATTCAAGCAACCTATTCTATGAATGATTTGGAAAAACGGTAACGGCAAATGAAATAAATCACGATATAAGTAAAAGAGTATCATTGATATAATTCAACCCGGCTCTTTCTTCATATTTCTTCCTGTCTGGAACAATAGAGTCAATACTCAAAAACGCACAAAAAAACAGCGGCATCATCAGCCGCCAGCTTTTTGACAAGATCCCAAAACATGAATCCGCCGGGTAAGGGTGTTTTTCTTTGCTTCCGGTTCCTCCGTCACAAAGGTTGCTGCAAATAAACACCCATCCCTTCCTATTCGGTTTGTCAACATCCTCATTGTCATCATCAGTTGCTGTTTTTCAGTATGTTTAATGGAAGATAGCTTAAATCGAGAGGAAAACTTAACCAGCCGGCGGCTCTCCACCGCTTAAGAAACGCAACATTCCTTTCACCTCCCTTCAAGTCTGCTGTCTCATCCTTCTTCGATGGCTGCACTGAGCTGTGTATGCGCAAAATGGCAATGGCCGATGATTGGCAATCCGGGGCGAAAACGAGCTGTAAACAAAAGCATGATCCTTATTTTTATAAAACGGATAAGATTCAGCGGAGACAACTCCCCTTGTTCCTTGCCCGATCTGGTCTGCCAGTTTCATACCGCCATTTCTATGTTTAATAATTTTTAAAATAATTATACAAACGCCCTTTCGCTTTGGCAATACTTTTTATTTTAAAAAAACAAAAAAACCGACATCTTTAACCCTGAAACGGTTTGATTATTGACAGCCGTTTTATTGAAAAAAGAGGATTTACTCTGATATCCATCTGATATTGACATTATTTTTTTAAAAGATAAGAGTTTGCTCATCTATTTTGAGAAAAAGCGCCGGGCAACCACCCGAGCGCTTTTTGTGCGGAAACAAAAGGTTATTCGTCGAGAAACATCGCCCGAAACTCCGGGTCGCTCTTCACCGCGTCAAATTCCATCACCTGGTATTCAGCCACCCCGTTTTTAAAGAAGGGATCTTGTTCAATAATTTGTTCCACTTCTTCCCGTTTCTTCACCCTGAACAGGATCAGCCCGCCTGTTGGCGGAACCATCGGACCCGATGCGATCAATTGCTTCTTCCGATAGCATGTATCAAGATAATCCCGATGTGCCTGCCGATGCTTTGCCACCTCTTCCGCCGTCAGCAAATAGTGAAGAATGGCGAGAAACATATTTCATCCTCTCCGTTCGCCTGTCGAAATTTAAAAAAGTGACTCAAGTACTATATTGCCAGATTTGAAGGGGTATTTGTATTCTTATATAGAAATTTAAATCAAAATCATTAACATTGTCACCAGGAATCGTGGAAAGGAAGGAAGGAATTTGGGAATCGCACTGATCACCGGAGCCTCAGAGGGGATCGGAAAAGAACTCGCTTATCTCTTCGCCAAAGACGGGCATGATCTGGTGTTGGTCGCGCGCAATGTCGATCAGCTCAACAGGGTCGCCACCGAGATCGAAGAGCGTTATCAGCGAACGATCCACATCATCACCCAAGATTTAAGTCAGCCGGATGCTCCGCGCCAAATCCGCAATACGTGCGTAAGCCTCGGTCTGCAAATCGATTATCTCGTCAACAATGCCGGATTTGGATTGTATGGTCCGTTCGCCGAGCAACCGCTTGAAGACCTGATGCAGATGATCAATCTGAATATCAAGGCGCTGACGGCATTAACCCATTATTTTCTGCCTGATCTGCTCGCCAGCAAAAGCGGCGGCATTTTAAATGTCGGTTCGATGGCCTCCTTTGTGCCCGGGCCATTGATGGCCGTTTACTACGCCAGTAAAGCCTATACGCTCTCTTTTACTGAAGCGCTGGCCCATGAGCTGAAAGAGAGCGGAGTCAAGGTAACCGCCTTGTGCCCCGGGCCGGTTAAAACCCGTTTTGCCATGCGGGCAAAGATGCACCAATCCCGGCTGACGGAGAAAAACGCCCTTGACGCTTTTACCGTCGCCAAGGCGGGATATGAAGGTTTGCTAAGCGGAAAGCCAGTCGTGATTCCGGGAGCGGTGTTCCGGTCTCTGTTGTTCGGAACGCGCTTTTTGCCGCGAAACTGGATCGCATCATCCGTCATGCGCATCCAGCAGGATCGAACACCGCTCCGTTAATCTCTTTTCAGCGACATCGCTTTGAACCAGCGTTGTCGCTGTTATTTACCGTATTTTTTCACATAGTGGGCCAAAGTTTTTAACGGCCACACATAGGGATAGCTGTGATAATAAACATAAAATTGCCCGGCAAGCCCGGCCCCGACAGGGTATGTCCACTCCCTTCCGCGCCCTTCCAAAAGGGCGAACATCCTTTCCATCCCTTTTTCGATCTCAGGAGTCGGCCGGTCATGGCAAGCGATCAGCGCATCCAGTGCCCAGGCCGTTTGCACCGCAGTCGAATAGGGAAGGGAAACGAATCTGCCTTTCACATCGCTCGCACACGATTCTCCCCATCCTCCATCCTCTTTTTGCTTGCTCAAAAGCCAGTTTTTCCCTTTTTGAATCATCCGGTGCTCGGGTGGCACGCCAACGGAGGTGAGCCCGGTGATGGCCGCCCACGTTCCGTAAATAAAGGTGACACCCCAGCGCCCAAACCAGGAGCCGTCTCTCTTTTGATTGTGATAAAACCAACTCCAGGCACGCCTTGCTTCGGGCCGGTCAATCGTCCATCCGAGCTCCTGTCCGAAAAATCGCAGAGTGCGTCCGGTCAGATCCGCACTGGACGGGTCTCCCCAGACTGTCTTCCCGTCAGGATAAGGCATGAGCCGGAGCCACCTTTTATTCGTATTTTTTTCAAACGCCGGCCATCCTCCGTCATTGTTCTGCATAGAAATGAGCCACCTGACCCCGCGATCCCATTCTGTGCGGTAACGGCCGGACCGAACGGAAGGCGCGAGCGCACTTAAACTGGAGGAAGTATCATCGACATCGGGATTGATTGTGTTGAGATCGGAGAACCCCCATCCCCCCGGGGCCGCGTACGGGTTTTTGATTGACCAGTCTCCCGGGGATGTCTGCTGTCTGGATTTGAGATAATGAAGGCCTCGCTTAATGGCGGGATGGCTGATTCCCACCCCTGCTTCCTGAAGGACATGCAGGATCAGTGATGTATCCCAGACCGTCGAAGTCGTTTCCTGCAAATGGGTCCCATCCCCGAGCGGGAAGGCAAACTGCGCCAAACCGTTCATCGCTTTTTGAATCACCGGATGACGCCGGGAGTAACCCAGCGACAGAAGGGCAAAAATCATTAAAAACGTCGTGGTCATATAACTGTACAGCGTTCCGTCTTTTTCAACCCGGCTGAGCATAAAGGACTCACCCCAGCGCAAGGCTCTTTCATGCAACCGCCGGCGCAGTTCCGAACTAATCGAACTTTCGGGGAACAGCTGCTCCGCAGTCCAAACATATTCCGCTTTTCTCCCTGAACGGCGTTGAACCGGAAGCCATTCTTCCACTTCGTCAAACCCGTCGAGTCTTGTCGCATATTCGCGGTCTGCGGCGATGAGAATCGGTGCCAAATGCACCCGGGTATATCCGACAAAATCAAAAAAGGAAATCGGTCCCGAGGGTGGAAGCAAGAAAAATTCAACAGGCAACTTGATAAAATTGTTCCAACTGAAGTGCGACAACAGGGCCAGAACAACTTTGGTCAGGGAACCGGCGTTCCCCGCTCCCCCATTTTCCATTATATACTCCCGTGCTTTGCGCATCGCCGGATCATCCGGCTGTTTCACTTTCGCATACAGAAGGGCCAAACAGGCATCCACCGTGGTCGAAAGGTTTCCCTCCGGCTCATCTTCGTACAGTTTCCAGGTTCCATCCCCCGTTTGCCGGGAGAGAATACGTTCAATCAATAACGGTTCGAGCGGATCTCCCCTTCTTTTAAGCACCCGGTTTAACAACAAATAAAATGAATCGCACATCACCCCGCTTTCAAAACAGAAACGCCAGCTTCCGTCCGGACTCTGCTTGCGGAGCAATTCATCTGACAAGCGCCCGATCCATTTTTTTGCGCGATCGATATGCTCTCCGTGCATCCGCCAAAACTCCTTTTAAAAACGAATTTCAGGCATGTTGATTTGCATCAGATCGGAAGGAGAAACGAGGAGATTTTTGAGTCCCGGGCTCTTCTTTCGCTGACTCAGCAGCGATAAACCGCTCTGTTTCAAAAATCCCGCCATGAAACCATACATTGGTTGATCAACATACCTGACGTGATTTCTTTACAAAGATATTCATGGAATCAAATCACATGATCCCAACTGAATAAACCGGCAAAGAGAGCACAAAATATCATTGGGCAAGTTGAAAGGAGGGGAATCCAGATGACGGTAGGTACAAAAATCAAGCAAACGATCGCCAGCGCGGAATCGGTAGCAGCCAGCCTGCGTTCTTTTGCCCTTGACACCAACAACCAACAAGCAAAGCAAACATACAACCAATTGGCGCAAAACGTTGACACAGTGGTTCAACAACTGAAAGCGCGCGAACAGGAAATTATGAGCGAAGAGCCGCAATACAACCAACAATAATAAAAAATCGGAACCGAAAACGCTTTTTCGGTTCCGATTTCCTGCTTCATCCACGCGGCTTAAACAGGAGCGCCGCCAAAAAGCCAAAAATGATTGCCGCTGAAATTCCGGCACTTGTCACTTCAAAAATTCCCGTGATGACACCGACCAAACCATACTTATTCGCTTCCATCATCGCACCGTGAACCAATGCGTTTCCAAAGCTCGTGATCGGCACTGTCGCCCCGGCGCCGGCAAACTTGATCAGCGGCTCATATAGCCCCAAGCCGTCCAGAATCGCTCCGACTACCACCAGCGTACTCGTCGTATGGGCGGGGGTCAGTTTTAATCCATCCATCATCAATTGACCGATCACGCAAATAATCCCCCCGACCACAAATGCCCAGAAAAAGATCATTTTTTCGGGTCTCCTCCCTTTTCAATCGCCACAGCGTGAGCGATACAAGGTATCGTTTCTTTTTGCTGATAACTGATCGGAGACAACAGAGCTCCGGTTGCCACGATCAACACTTTGCGCAGTTCTCCGTTCTTCATGCGGTTGAGGACATGTCCGTAAGTGACGCAAGCGGAACAGGCACAACCGCTCCCCCCCGCCTGAACGGGCTGTTGCTCATCGTAAATCATCAAACCGCAATCCCCAAACTTCTCTTCCGGCAGTTTAAGGCCATGCTTCACCAACAAATCCCCGGCAATGCGATGACCGATCTTCCCAAGGTCGCCGGTTAAAATCAAATCGTATTCGTCTTCGGAAAGCCCCAGATCACGAAAATGGCTCTCGATCGTATCGACAGCCGCCGGAGCCATCGCCGCCCCCATATTGAACGGGTCACTGATCCCCATATCAACGACACGGCCAACTGTTGCCGCTGCCACGTAGATTTCATCTTTGGTCTTTTTGGAAGTGAGGACAGCCGCACCTGCTCCTGTCACCGTCCATTGTGCGGTCTGAGGTTTTTGCCCTCCGTATTCCGTCGGGTAACGGAATTGCTTTTCAACCGCAGCATTGTGACTGGCTGTGCCCACCAGAACTTTGTCGCCAAACCCGCTGCCGACAATCAACGCGCCGAGCGCCAAACTCTCCATCGAAGTGGAACAGGCCCCAAACAAACCGAGATAAGGCACAGCCAAAGTCCTTGCCGCAAAGCTGCTGGTGATCACTTGGTTCATCAAATCCCCGGACAAAAAAAACTGGATGTCGTCCGCTTTCATCCCCGCCTTGTCCACAGCTTTCTTACACGCCTGTTCCAACAACATCTTTTCCGCTTTTTCAAAACTGTCCTGCCCCAGCCACAGATCGCCGTGCAAAAAATCAAAGTCCTCTGCCAGCGGTCCGTTCGCTTCAAACGGGCCCCCGACAGCGCTGCTTGCTGCAATATAGGGCCGGTTCTCAAACACCCATGTTCTTCCCTGAATCACTCAGAATCCTCCCAAACTTTTTATGATCACTTTGATTGTGCTGATCACAAATGCGGAAAATACCCCAAATACAATTACCGACCCTGCCAGTTTAAACATATTGCCCCCGACCCCCAGAACGTATCCTTCGGAACGATGTTCGATCGCCGCTGAAGAGATCGCGTTGGCAAATCCGGTCACCGGAATGATGGTTCCCGCCCCGGCCACTTGTGCAATATGGTCATAAACCCCGAATCCTGTCAAAAGGACTGAAATAAAAATCAAGGTTGCTACAGTCGGATCTCCGGCTGTTTTTTCGTTAAACCCGAAAAAATGAATGTAAAAAGTGGAAATCAATTGTCCGAGCAAACAAATTGCCCCGCCAATAAAAAAAGCACACAGGCAATTCTTTAAAATAGGGCGTTTGGGTTCGCGTCCTTTCACAAACTGATGATATTCCTGTTGAACAGGGGTTAGCTTTTTTCTCGTTTCTTTTAACACTGCGCTCACCTCATCTTAACGTTCCCTTTATCTATTAAGTAATTTTTGGTAAAAACCAAAACGTTTTATACCTGCATTGGCAAACCAGGACGTAAAATACGCAAAAAAAGTCCAAAACACAGTCCTGGTAAAGATTCTTTCCTGTCGGCCCATTCCGATGATAAAACGAAGCAAGATTGCGCGAATTGCGTGGAACCACGACCTGATCAACATGGACTTTCAGGGAAAAATAAAAGAAGACCCGAACAAGGCCTTCTCTTGAAACGCTCATATTTGGCAAGGGCATGCAATCCTGTTGGTTTTTGTGGTAGAATGTTGCTCTCCGTTTGCCTCCAACTTCCCAGTTATTTTAATTTTAATTAAAAACGTTGTATTAAAGAATATTTTTCTTCTTTATCTCAAGCAAATATATCATAAGAACGGCCGGCCAAAATGCGAACCCCTTTTTCCATCTCGACCTCGATTAAATCCATCAAAGGAAGCTGAATCTGTGTTCCGTCCGCCAGGTGCAGTTTGATCGTTTTTACCCTTCGCTCCGGTTTATGATCAACATAGCAGACAACCCGGATGCCTTCGTTAACCTCCATTTGGTTCTCTTTGATTTCGTTTTTGAGCAATTCGATTTGCGAACGTTGCTTCAAATCTGACAAAAACGGTTGCACCTGTTCCATTTGTCCTTCCACCAGTACCTTTAACATTTGCTTGTCCCCTCCCAAAAGTCGCGTGAGCTTTTATGAAATAGGCAAGAAATTGTTGGCTAAAACCTCTTGATTACAGTTTATAAATCTAAATACTCATTTGCAAATTAATAAAAAATCACGCTGAAAAGAAGGTATTTTGAACATATGTGCCAAAATAGATAAATATCTGAACAAAACAACGAATATGTTCATCCATTTTTTGCACATATGTACAAAAACGGTATGATTTCCCTCTCAATCAACCAAAAAAATTTTTTAAATTGGGAGGTGAACCTTTTGTTACCGCTGGATCATGAGAATGCGGGCAAAGTGATTCGCAAGAGAAGAAAGGAACTGGGGTTAAGGCAGAGCGATCTGGTCGATGATGTGGTCAAATTGCACTCCATCCGCAAAGCGGAAAAAGGGGAAGTCGTCAACGATGACATCTACATGCGCATTTGCGAAAAGCTGGACATCGATTTGCAGCAACTCCTGGAAACTTATGAAGATGAATGCGACAAAGAAGAGCGCCTGCGGTTTCTCTTATTTGCGATTGAACATGATATCGATCTCGTCGGCCCCGAGGAAGGTTTGGAGCAGCTGAGAAATATCGAAATCGCAAAAGATTCACCGCTTCAAACCTTTGTCTATTTTCTGAAAGGAAAATGTTATGACCGCAAAACGCAGTGGAAAAAAGCGCAAGCCCAATACATGAAAACGCTCAGTCTCTTGAACCAGTTTCCCGAACTGGAAGACAGCAATCTGAAAGCCTCAACGTACAACGAATTGGGACGGTGCTGTTATTATCAGAACAATCTGGAACAGGCGCTCAATTATATTGAAAAAGGACTGGAATCGTATAATAAAAATGGTGAACGCGACTATATTATCTACCATTTGATGATCAGCAAAACGATTTATCTGGAAAAGATGAGCCGCAACGAGGATGCTTTTCGCACATTGGAATTTTTATGGGATCATATCGGCGAAATCGACAGCATGGAAATCCGCTTGTCGATGTACGAAGTTCACTCCGTGCTGCTGGCCAAGCAGGAACTGTACGAAAAAGCTGCGCAAGCGGCCACCCGCGGCATTCAACTCGCGCGAATCGACCAGAATGTGGATCGTTCGTTTGAGCTGTGGACGGCGTTGGGTGAGAGCTATAAAAACCGCGGTGATTTCTTTAAAGCCGAGATTTGTTTTCGCACCGCGCTGAAATTGGAGAAAAAAATCAGAAAAAAGAACATGCTGGTCTCTACCTATACACAACTCGGCATGCTGTACTTAAAGTCAAAAAAAATCTCCTCTGCGCAAAGCGCATTGCTGAAAGCGGTGCAAATCGGGCAAAAAACCAATGACGCCCTTAAGTATTGCAACGCACTGGTCGCTTTGGGCGATTGCTATATGAAACAGGGCAAGGATCTGGATGCCCGCTCCTGTTTCCAACAAGCGCTTTCCTTTGCGGAAAAGCATGGTTTGAAAATCCATCTGCCCGATATCCTGGTCAAATTGGCAAAATGTTGCGAGAGAGAAGACCCGGCTACTTATGAAAAGTACAAAAACCGCTTCTTCCAGTATTACGTGCAAATGATGTTTGAGAAAGGAGGCGAAAAAAGTTGAAACACCTCTTTGACGACGAACCGCCAGCCTGCTGACTCGTTGATTCAAATGAAACCGTGAACGGGATGCAGCGTTTTGCGCTGCATTTTTTATTTTTTCGACAAAAACCGCCAAAACCGGTTGGAATTTGCCCTTACTTTTCAATCTTATCCACAACTTTTGTAGAAAGTTTATAACTAAATGACAGAAATGTCAATCTCCTCAGGCGATTTTTTGGGACATGTTTCGATTTTGTTCGACAACCAGAAAACCTTCGTAATTTCTTCTCCATTCCTGCCTATATTATATACAGGCAAGGTTTCTCATTTGCCCAAAAAGAGGTGAAAAGCAATGTTAAACATTTATATTTCCGGAGAAGATGGCGTATTACAGGAAATAAACGAATTTGCCAAAGGTGCATGGGTTCACCTCACCGCTCCCGATGAGGAAGAAATTCAAAAAGTGGTGCAGTCGCTGGGAATTCCCGCCGATTTTATCCGTGATCCCCTGGACGAGGAGGAGCGGTCACGCATCGACAAGGAAGGAGACAATCTCCTGATCATAGTGGATATTCCCATCCTTGAAAATGAAGGAAGCAGGGATGAACAATATATTACGATCCCCCTCGGAATGATTGTAACCCCGGACCTGTTCATCACTGTCTGTCTGAAAGAAACACCCATTGTCCAGCAATTTATCACCAACAAGATCAAAAATTTCTATACTTATATGAAGACACGGTTCATACTGCAACTTCTTTACCGGATTTCAACCTATTATTTAACCTATTTGAAACAGATAAACCGCAAAACGAGCAAACTTGAGAACAAATTGCAGGAATCGATGCAGAATCAAGAGCTGTTCTCCATGTTAAGCCTGGAAAAGAGCCTGGTCTACTTTACCACCTCGCTCAAAACAAACAATCTCGTCACCGAAAAACTGTTAAAAAACCAGTACCTGAAGATGTATGAAGAAGATCAGCATCTGTTGGAAGATGTCATCATCGAAAACAAACAGGCGATGGAGATGACGGAGATCTACAGCCATATTTTAAGCGGAATGATGGATGCGTTTGCCTCGGTCATCTCCAACAACGTGAACCATGTGATGAAGGTTCTCACCTCGTTTACCATCGTGCTCACCTTCCCGACGATGGTGGCCAGTTTATTCGGAATGAATGTCCCTTTGCCCTTTGAACATTATCGCCATGCTTTTTTGATCATTTTGCTGTTATCTTTATTGTTGTCATGTATTACGGCGATGATCTTCTGGAAAAAGAAATACTTCTAACTGACAAAAAACGGGATCATACCGCCTTTTTCGTGAACATAAACTAGGAGGAGAAATTCAAGGAGGTCAAAGCATGATTCCTTTTGACCCGGCTCATTACTCCTATCAATATCAGATTTATCCGTATGTACCTTACTGCCGCCTGAAGGAACTCCCACATTTCCGTGTTCCCCATTCCAATCCACATCGGGGTCGTCCTCCCCGTCCCAATCCCATTTTCCCCCGGCGTCCTTCGCGTCCGATCCGGCCGCCTCGTCCCATTCCGCCGGGTAATCCGCCTCCTTTCACTCCCTATCCATATTGGGATCTGTATTGATCGCCCAGGCCCTGGGCTTTTTTATCTTCCCTCTGTTGCGAAAGCAAAAATAGTCGAGATCATCCACGTCAAAGTAACTGTTCCTTTCATGGACGGAGTCGGCGACAAGTTCCTGTTTCATCATTGCCAAGACATCCAATCGGTTTTCGCGAACATTTCGCGGAGCAGTCCAAATTCTGCCGATGTCAAATTGGAAAAATATATTTTGATTCGGCATCGCCATCCTCCTATCGTCAATCTTTTTATGATCAAGCGATATGTAACTACATGCTTCCACTCCGGGGGTAAACTCCGGTTATATGGCCACCCGGATTCCAACGTTGTCTCTTTTTCCCTCAATGGAGTGCAAGCAAGTAGAAAAAATTCATCCTCGATGATGCTGTTAACAAATGACATTTCAGACAATACTCCTTGATGAATCTTAAAAAGTAAGTTTGCGTTGCGTCATCGGCGTATCAAATACATCAGTGTCGAATGTAGGCGTGCAAAACAGATTGACGGCAAAGTCGCCATTGTTGAAACTAGCTGTGTTGTTTGTTTGCAAGCTGTCATTCTGGACCAACAGATTCAGCAGGTTATTCAGATTCAGTTCTCCGCTCGAAGAGGTGCTGTTAAATTTCATCAACGGTAAAAACAACATTGTGCATCCACCCTTTGATTTCCTTTTGCTCCCCATTAAATATACGTGCAGGCCGGGGGCGGGACAGATTCCGATCCGGTTGACACAATGGACGGTTACCAACATCATCTTCGGCAAAGCCGCCTACATACATTTCTCCTGAAACTCCTGCATGGTTTTAAAGAGTAACTTTTGATTGGGTGATCGGCGTATCAAATACATCAGTGTCGAACGTGGGCGTCCAAAACAGATTCACGGCAAAATCGCCATTGTTGAAACTAGCTGTGTTGTTTGTTTGCAAGCTGTCATTCTGGATCAGCAGATTCAGCAGGTTATTCAGATTCAGCTCTCCGCTCGAAGAGGTGTTGTTAAATTTCATTCTCGGTAAAAACAGCATCATCCATCATCCTTTGTTTTATTTTCAGTTGAAACGAAGCATTTCCCGCTCTGACCCGCAGGCCTAAATAAGCTTGACTTCCGCTATCGGCGTGTCAATCAGATCCTGATCACAGATTGGTGCATTAACCACTTGAATCGGTGCATCCCCCGTGTGGCTATTGACCGAATTGCTCTTATTGAAGCTGTGATGATAGGCCAGAAAATTCAAGCCATAAGACAAATTCACCTTGGCGGTTGCCGATACGTTATTTACTTTAAACGGTCCAACAATAATCGGCTGGATCATCGTGATCTTCCTTTCCCAAACTAGACGATCTTGATCTGGGAAATGGGAGTATCCATAAAATCCTGATCATAAATCGGCCCGTACATCAGGGACAATACCAGATCACCCAGGTTGTTACTGGAGATATTGTTCTTCTGAAAACTTTCCTGGTTCAGCAAGAGATTGACCGGAGACATATTAAGCTGTCCCGAACTGGAAATATTGTTCAATTTGATCAAAAAGGGCATCCCTGACCCTCCCCATTTTTTAGTAAGGCTTTACTTCTCCCATCACTGAATCCAGCACATCCGGGTCTATGATCGCTCCGATGTGGGTAATCCGCAGCGCATCACCAACTGTCGAACTGGCTCCGTTACTTTTCGCGGAACTCTCGGAAAAGAGAGACACCGTGCAAGGAGCCACATTGATATTGGCTGTTGACGTAACAGAGATGATCTCCGCACTTCCAACGTAAATCGCCATTACTTTACCTCCCAATCATTCATTTATCGGTGGATCAGTACAGGGTGGTCATTCGTATCCGGATCAATGACCGGGTTTGCCGCTTTAATCACTGCACCATCTCCCGCCGTCGAAACCCCTGTATTTGCTTTTTGAAAGCTGAGTGGCAAAACGGATATGTGCGTACCGATCGTCACTGACGATGTCATGGAGACCGAGTTTATTTTTAATACGCCAACCTTGATGTTCAAAATACTTCCTCCTTAATCATTTGCCACAAGCCTACTTTAATGTATGTGTAATCCGGGCATGAGTGACTCAATCCCGTAAAAATTACAGGGGTTGCTCTTTTTCCGAAGCCCTGAAATTGCGGGATTACACTTGCTCCCATAAAAAATAATGACCCCTTTCTGACTGCCAGTCACACTGCATGGCCGCCTGCTGTTCACCCAGGGGTCGGTCTCCGTTGTTCTCTCTGATGATCGGCTTATGCCCAGTATATTCACGACGAAAATCATGTGTCACCAATGAGAATCGATTCTTTTCACGAAAAATCAATTCACCTTCATTCGCCTATTGAATACGGTATTAAAAACGAAATGAGGTGCTTGTTATGTATTATTATTCATATTCTTCTTTCCCTGCCTTGCCCCCGCACACTCCCGCTTATGATGATGGCTACTTCCAACCGGCTGCCCACACCAGTTTATTCCCGTTTTTCTTTCCCTTCTTCGGGTTTCCCTTTTTCGGCCCGTTCATTTGGAGAACCTGGTGGTGGTAGGAATCCATTGGGGCAGGGGGCTTCTCTCTGTCCCCGGTTCCTTCGGCGCAAAGGCGGCCCGCTGAAAAAGCACCCATCCCCTGCCAAATGAAGTTGGCCGACAGCCCCAAACCACTTCTGAATGCTTTTTTTCAGAAGAGGTTTTTCTGCCTTCTTTATTTATAAAAATAAATATTGTATCATAAATAAAAACTGATTATTGACAAGTCCGGCGGGGCCGGGTGGACGAAAAAACCACCATCCCTTGCCGCTCAATTTTCCCAACAGCCGGATAAATGAAAATTTTTATTTTCCAATTCTCGTTCGTTCTGCGGGAGGAACCATGACAAGAGAGAAATTAAAAGCCGCAGCCTTGAAGCATTTTGCCAAAAGCGGATACGAAGGGACATCCCTCGCGGCAATCGCCAAAGAGGTCGGAATCAAGCCCCCGTCCGTTTATGCTTTTTTCTCAGGCAAAGATGATTTGTTGCTGACCGTCTTCGATGAAGCGATGGAGGAACTTCAACATGAACTGCTCCGGGCTGGCGGGCATTTGCATGGTCACAACATGAAAGAAAAATTGTTTTCCCTTCTTAAAAGCTTTGTCCACTTTCAGATGCACAATGAACAGAAGATCACATTTATTCGCCGGACTCTCCTGTTTCCACCCGAGCACCTGAAAGAGCGACTGAGCGCCAAATATTCGGAAATGAACAACCTTCTTTCCAAAACCGTTCACACCATTTTTGCAGAAGATCCCTGCGGAGGACATGACCCGGATATCCGGATGCAAACCTATCTCTGTCTGCTGGATGGAATTTTCCTTCATATGTTTTTGAATGACGATCACAACCAACTCTGCGACAGAATACATAATATTTGGAAAACAGCGTGGAGCGGATTGGCCGCCAGCGGAGACCTTTGACGCCGGCAGCAAAAACCGCTATACTGTTCAGAAAAAAATCAAAACTTCTCAGGGAGAATGTCCATGGAAAGCGGAACTTCTTTAAAAGAACATTTGCGTCAGCTTGAGGAAAAATTATTACTGCCCGAGGTCCGCAGATCCCGGGAGGAACTTTCCAAATTGCTCGCTGATGAATTTTTTGAGTTTGGAAGCTCAGGCACAGTCTGGTCCAAAGAGGAGATTGGAAGCGAAGGGCTGAGTGTAAGGAAAATGAGTTTGTCCCATTTTGAAGTGCATCTTTTGGCTCCGGATGTAGCTTTAACGACTTACCGCGTGAAAGATGAAACGCGAAAAATGGATACACTGCGCAGCTCTGTCTGGAAACTGAAAGAGGGAAGATGGCAAATGATCTTTCATCAAGGAACACCGACAAGCCCTATGAGTGATGAACCGTAAACCCCGTCATGACAAGTCGATTCTTTTGCTCCCCTCCATCTCCGATGGCCGGTCAGGGGGGGGGCCAGCTTGCCCGGGCTTTTATGCCAGGGTGTGCCGGCAGGTCATGATCGCTTTGATGCACCTTTTTGGGGAGCTAGCTCTTCCCATTTAAGCACCGGCTTCGGCGGGCGGTAAGAAAACAGTTTTTTTACCAACGCTTCTGCATCGCTCTCACAGACAAACAAATCGAGATATTCCGGCCTGATAAAACCGTCATCAATCCCTTTCTCCACCAACTGTAAAAGCGGATTAAAATATCCGGCCGCATTTAACAGTCCGATCGGTTTTTGATGAATTCCCAATTGTGCCCAGCTCAACACCTCAAAAATCTCCTCAAAAGTGCCGTACCCGCCGGGAAGAGCGACAAAAGCATCGGAGAGTTCCCCCATTTTCGCTTTGCGCTCATGCATGCCTTCAGTCTCGTAAAAATGGGTCAGATGGTGATGCTTCAATTCTTTCCGCGATAAAAAAGCGGGCATCACTCCGATTGCGATACCGCCATTTTCCAAAACGGCATCTGCGACAATGCCCATCAATCCCTTACTGGAACCTCCATAAACCAAGCTCAAACCCGATTTGGCCATCACGAGCCCGAGTGATTTTGCTGCATCCCTGTACTCGGGATTCCTGCCGGGATTGGAACCGGCGAAGACACAGATATTTTTCACCTTTGTCCCTCCTGTTTTTATTCCCATCTGTTCATTTCCCTTTTTTCAACACTTTTTGCAACTGCTCCCGCAGCAGTTCTTCCGTCATCGGGCCCGAATGATGATAAAAGATCCTGTGTTCCCGATCCAGAATAAAGGTTTGCGGAAAAGCCTTGGCAAAATAGGAATTGCCGACATCTCCGCTTTGGTCCAGCAAAACCGGAAGTGTGATGTGATTTCTCTTCACAAACCGGCCGATGGCAGCTTCATGCTCGGTATATGCGGCGTCGATCATATAAAAGTTTACTTGATCTCCCATCTGCGCATACACTCGTTGAAAAGCGGCCATCTCCTCCTGGCAATAATCACAGTAGGTCGCCCAGAAGTTGATCACCACCGGTTTCCCCTTGCTCTGGCCGAGTCCCGCTTCGCCACCTCCCCATTTGGGAAGGGTAAAATCAGGCGCTTTTGTACCTGTTTTCGGGACATGATCCTGAATGTAGTCGCTGACAGTATAAACAGGGGTCTGACGGCTTTTCGCTTCCCCCGTCTCTTTTTTTTCTATGTAATTCCAAAAAGCTCCGCCCAATAAGGCTACCAGCAGAACCCACGCAAACACGCGCACGCTTTTCATCTCTCTCACCTTTTGCCAAGTTGATCCGTTCCGTTCTTTCATTCTACCAAATTCTTCACTTTTTTCGGAATCGGAAACTGAAATCCCCGGGCTTGATTCATAACAAATAATCAAATTATTCATAATAAACATGAATTTTATATTATAATAAAACTATCATCCCTGGAAAGGAGGATTCCTTATGCTGATCCGTTCCAAATGTTCGGTTTGCGGCAAAGACGATTGTGAGTGCAAATAATCATGAGCGCGAAATGAAAAGAGCGCCCCGGGATCTTGGGGCGCTCCGCTTGTTTGCCATGTTTCAGGATCTTGGTGCTTCTCTTTGCTTCTATCAAAGTGCATTGGAGATCAGGCCGCGAGGCACCCATCTTGCCGGATGACTCAATAGCCGGACACGGTCCCTCACTCCCCGGCCCGGATTTTCTCCTGTCAGCAATCAACCTGCTGCAACCTCTTTTTTCGGTTCCATCTTTTCCGTTTCGAGGGCAACATCTTCCTTCGTCGCTTTTTTCAGATGATCCTTGCGCACGTCACGCAGGAAAATACTTAAGACAAATCCGACCACGGCAAAACCCATCGACCAGAAAAAGGCGTCATTGACTCCCATTACAGCTGCTTGCTGGTTAATTTGCCCGAACAAGAGCGTCGCCAGCGTCTGTTTTGCTTGCGCCATCGGAATTCCAAGGGCATCCGTCAATTTCATCACATGCTCCTGAAAAGTTTGTGCAAATCCGGGGTCCATCAGGTTTGCCGATTCCGTCATTTTACCGAGGTGGAATGTCGTGCGCGTACTGAAAATGGTCGTAACCACACTGATCCCAATCGAACCGGAAATTTGGCGCAAGGTATTGGACATCGCCGTTCCGTGCGCATTTTTTTCCGCGGGCAATTGGTTCAATCCCGCTGTCATGATCGTCATCATCAAAAGCGACATTCCAAAGGAACGAATCATGAACAAGATGAGAATATGGAAATAATCCGTATCCAATGTCAGCTGGGTAAAACCATAGGTGGTCAGAGCCGTAATCAGCATGCCAACAATCGCCAGCGGACGCGGACCGATCTTGTCAAACAAACTCCCGGAAATCGGGGACATAATCCCCATGATCACCGCCCCCGGCAACATGAGCAGGCCGGATTCGAGCGGAGTAAAACCGCGCAAGTTTTGCAGATAGATCGGAGTCAGAAACATCCCGGCGTACATGCAGATCGTTACCAGCGCGCTGATGACACTGGACAGTGAAAAGGCATCGTATTTAAAGACGCGGAAATCCAGCATCGGATGTTTAGAGCTGAGCTGCAAAATAACGAACAGGGCGATCAAGACGATCCCGACGATGATCGAGACGTCGACCACCGTATCATCCCAGCCTTTGCTTCCCGCTTCGCTCAACCCATACAGGAGCAGTCCGAAGCCGGCGGTGGAGATAATCGTTCCCCACAAATCAAACGGCGGTTTGGACCGCGGCTTTGTATCTTTTAGCAAGAACGAAGCAAAGATGGTGACAAACAAACTGAGCGGCACGATGCCGTTAAACAACACGCGCCAACTGTAATGCTCCATGACCCATCCCGACAGAGTGGGACCGACGGCGGGAGCAAACATCATCCCGAGACCAAAGATCCCCATTCCTTTCCCGCGCATTTCCGGCGGAAAGATCGACAAGATGATCGTCATAACGAGCGGCATCAGGATTCCTCCGCCGACTGCCTGAATCAGGCGGCCGATCAGCATCACACTGAAGGTAGGCGCGATTCCGCACAGGAACGATCCAACTGTAAAGAAGATCATGGCTCCCAGGAATAAGGTCCTTACCCCAAACCGTTCAATCAGGTAAGCAGACATCGGAATCAAGATCCCGTTAATCAGCATGTAGCCTGTGAGGAGCCATTCCGCTGTTGTCGCGCTGACGTTAAATTCATTGATCAAGTGAGGAATGGCGACATTGAGCAAGGTTTGGTTCAAGATCGCCAGAAATACCCCCAACATCAAGATGGACAACAAGGGAATATGACGGGCAATCCCTCCCTGGGCCTCCGCTTCATTTCGCTGAGTCACAAGTGCCCCTCCTTTCTGTTTCTGCCAACGATCATTTATGAATCTTCACTTCTGCGTTCATCCCGGGAACAAGCCCGTTTGGATAATTGTCCATCGAAATTTTCACAGGAATCCGCTGTACCACTTTCGTATAATCGCCACTGGCATTGTTTTGCGGAATCAAAGAGAAAACAGAGTTGGTCGCCTGACCGATCTGCTCGACCTTCCCTTTGATCCGGGTATCAGAATTTGCATCAACAGTAATATCCACTTCTTGACCGACACTGATATCTTTGATCTCCGTTTCTTCGACATTGGCAAGGATATACAACTTGCTAAAATCAACGACATCAGCCAACGCTTGACCCGGAGCGACCATTTGCCCGACCAGTCCTTTGTTTTGCACAATCGTTCCGTCAATCGGAGCTTGAATATCGACCGTGTTCGACCCAATGTTAACTTTTCCGAGCGCCTGTCCTTTGGTCACTTGATCTCCTTCATTCACTTTCCATTCGGTCAACTTTCCTGCGCTGTCAGCAGCAACAGGTACAATATCTCCCATCACTTTCGCATCATCGGTTTGAATGAAATTGGTTTCGTTGTAATAGTAGTAGTATCCGCCGATCCCAAGTCCGACAATGATAATAAAAATAACCGCATTGATCAACAATAACTTTCCTGTCTTCATGAAAGTTCTCCTCTCACCGGAAAATTTTCTGCTCTCCTATTTGTGTATTTGTACGGACGCATTCATTCCAAGAGCGATGTATTTCCCATTCAAATCATCAATCGAAATTTTGACCGGAACACGTTGCACTTCCGGCGAATCCGTCGTTTTCGCCGTCAATGCAGATGACGCCTGAAGGACATTTCCGGCAGAATTGCCGATTTCCACCACTTTTCCGTGGAAAGAATCACCAGGATAAGAATCCAGTGAAATGTCGACGTCTTTGCCTTTGCTCACATCGTTAATCTCCTGTTCATCGATATAAGCGGTAATGTAAGCATTGGACAAATCGGCAATCATGGCGAGCGGCTGTCCTTGTGCCACCACTTCTCCCGGCACGACATCGGTTTGCAAAATCACCCCGTTGATCGGAGACGTAATCTTATCAACTGCCGGTTGCTCTGCCATCTTTGCCTGATCCAGACCGGAGAGCTTGACAGCATCGGCCGAGCTCGTTGGATCGATGGCCATCTGTTCGTCTCCCAGCAATTGATCCGCTGAGACCTTATCTCCAGATGACAGCTTCCAGTCTGTAATCCTTCCTGTCTGTTTGGCATATACGGTGGTGAGGTCTGCCTGGACTTGCGCATTATCAGTGCTGACATATAAGGAATTTTGATACCAATAATAAGCCCCGGCTCCGACCGCCGCCACCAGAAAGACGATCACGATGATACTGATTGCAATACGCTTCATGCGGCTTACTCCTTCTTATAAATTTGGCTCGCTTTCAATTATGGTCGCCAGCTTTAACAATGTATCCGTTAAACTGGCAACCTCTTTTGGTTTTAAGCGGTCGACATATCGACGCAACTGGCGAATCTGGTTCGACGAAAACTGTTGAAACATTTCCTGATCCTTTTCCGTCAGGCTGATCCAGACGATACGCCGGTCATGTTCATCCCGCTCGCGCTTGACCCATCCGCTTTTTTCCAAACGATCGACAATCCCGGTGATCGAACTGGTCGATGTTTCCAATTTCTTGCTCAACTCGCCGAACGATTGCCGGCCGTCCTCCCGCAAAACCTGGATCACCCGAGCCTGAGGTATCGTCAAATGGCAAGTTTTTAACTCTTCTTGCAAGATCTTGCGATAAGCCTGAAAACAACTGTGCATGGCATTGATGAGTTCTTGAATCTGTTCGTCGCTTACCAAAGATGGTCACTCCCGTTAACATTTAGGGATCGAAAATATTCCTCATACGAACGATTAATATAATAAAATTTAATGAGGTTAAATGTCAACACCAAAAACAATTAGGTTTGTGAAATATTTTTTAAAGCTTTCATAATAAAATTTCATTCGGTTTATTTTTTAGCATACAAAAAAGGACTCTGAAATGAAAAACTCGTTCCAAAGTCCCATGGTCTTTCCGCTGATAATCTCTTGTATCCTCTTTCCGATTGAAAATTCGTTTGCTCAGGCGTGCGGGAATGTTTTTCCCCTTTCGCAGACTGACCGTTTTTTCAGGATAGCAGCAGCCCTTTGAAAACTGAAGATGCAGGGCTGTTAAAATGAAACGACCTGCAACGTAAAAATCTCCAACCATTCCGTTCATTGAAGTTGCGAAAAGCAGCGAAAGCCGTCAATGTCTAAGAGGGATAAATATAGGGATTTTTGGGAGGAGATACAAACTTCACAGACTCTACTTTAATCACGGGCGTTATTTCCCCCTCAATCTTTTCCGTCTTCAGCGTTCCCTCCACTTCAACCCAACGGTCCTTTTTCAGAGAATCGGCATGATTGTCTTCAGCCAAGATTCCCACAACCGCCGCGTCGGCCACGCAACAGCTAACCGCCATCCGTCCGGGAACAAACTGGTTGGATTTAAACGATTCGTCCCGGTAGACAAAACCCATGGTCCGGATTTTCTTTCCTTTGAATTTCTCGGGATACAGCAAAATCACGTTCAGCCGTTCAAAATAATTTTGATCGTTGAAAGTAATTACCGGCATTTTTACCAATTCAGCCGCTTCCTTTTTGTATTGCGCCTCCCAGCTCTCCTGGCCGTCGGAGAGAGTCTCGCTTTGGCCTTTGTCGGTGCTATTTTTCCCATCGTTATTCTGATCAGACTGGCTTTTGGTTAACACTTTCTGATCCGGTTGCGAAGATAAGTAGGTAAACATTTTATGATTGGCAATGCTCCCATCCAAAACCTTCGGCGGAAACAGGAAAAACATAAAAAGGGGAAAAATGACGAATCCATATCCCCAAAATCCTGTTCTATGTATATCTTTCTCTTTCAGATTCCATAATTGAATCAAACCCAGGACAAGCAATAAAAAGATACTGATCGCCACCAACCACTTCAACCGCGGGTTAATAAACAGGTCGATGTTTTTCGTGACGAGAAGGTATAAAAGCATGATCGCATTCCCGATGAGAATGGCAGTGCGAAGGATTGCGGTCATTCATCCGGTCTCCTTTCATTTAGACAAACAGCAAGATTGACAGAATGGTCAGGAGCGTGGTTCCGCCCCAAAAAAACCAAACGACAGAAGAGCGAAAGCTCCCGATCATCATCAGTAAATTTTTCAAATCCATCATCGGCCCGTATACGAGGAAACTGAACAGGGGAGCGTTTCCTAAAATTCCCCGAAAAGAAGCGGCCACAAACGCATCCGATGATGAACAAATGGACAGTCCGAATGCGATTCCCATCATCACGATCACAGCGATCCCCTCATGTGCAGCAACCGATTTCATCACTGACAATCCAATAAACGTTTGAAAGCAGGCTGCGATGAAAGCGCCGGCCACAAAATACTTTCCCATGTCAATAAATTCAAAGATCGCATGATAGAACGCATGACACAATCGCGCTTCCAAACCCCGATGGTCATGGCAGTGATCATGTGGATGAGCATGATCGTGATGGCAGGAATGATGGCAGTCTGCTTTTTGCAGATTTCCTTTTAAAACATCGGTCTTACTGAAAAAAAGCAAAAACATAATCCCCATCGCCACGGCAATCCCCGCCCCCAATCCGAGACGCAGGAAAACCATATCCCAGTTGTTTCGGAAAGCAATATAGGTAGAAACGGCGGTAACAGGGTTCACAATCGGAGCTGCCAGTAAAAACGTAAATGCGGTATGAGCCGGAAGCCCTTTTTGGATCAAACGACGGGCGAATGGCACAATTCCGCATTCGCAGATCGGAAGAAAGATTCCAAGACACGCCGCCAGAGGGATTGATAAGAGCGGGTTTTTGGGGATCCACTTCCAGATGACCTCTTCATCCACAAACTCATGGATCAAGACGGAGACAAATACCCCCATCAAAATAAATGGCAAACCTTCAATAAAAATGCTGAGAAAAATGGTGGACAGGTTTTGCAACTGAACGTTATCCGTAATTGCAAATTTCGCCATCAAACTTCCGAGTTCCATGATCTGACCGGAAGTTAAAAAGTAAAACAGGGCGATAAAAACTAGAACTCCCGTAATCTCAATGTAGTAATTTTTCAGCCACATTCTGATTGTTCCTCCAGTCTGAACGCGATCCGGCATGTTGATTTGTCATCATATTGGAATTTTATGACGAGCTAAATCAAAATTATTACGATTTAATTCCCGCTTTCAATATCATATCAAAACATCAACCCTTTATAAATCAATAATTGTTTCAAAATCAGGATAAATTCAACCGAAGAAAAAATCAGGCTGATTCTGATTTCTGCCCCGCTCAAAACAAACACGATCCAAAGATGAACTCTTTCCCGCTCGCAAAAAAATATAAAAAAAGACGGTAACGTCCTTTGCGTCACCGACTTTTTATATCACATCAGGCTGTTAAGGTTATTCTTTCACAGGCCGCTTGGAGGGCTCTGCCACCTTGACTAGCTGTTTGCCCAGATTTTCCCCTTTGAACAATCCGAGAAAAGCATCAATGGTATTCTCAAAACCTTCCACAATATTTTCTTCATATTTCAATTTGCCCTGCTTCAACCATTCAGCCAACTGGTTGGTTCCTTCATCGAATCGGGCTGCATAATCGGATACGATAAACCCTTTCATCAGCGCCTTATTGATCAGCAGCAAGGGTTGTATCCTCGGCCCGATATCGGCCTTTTCCAGGTTGTACAAGGAAATTTGGCCACAGACCGGAATACGGGCGTGGGGATTCAACAGTCGCATGACCGCATCGGAGATTTCGCCCCCGACATTGTCAAAATAGATATCCACACCCTCCGGGCAAGCTTCTGCCAACGCTTTTTTCAACTCTTTCGTCGTCTTGTAGTTAATGGCGGCATCAAATCCAAGCTCGTCGAGCAGGTATTGAATCTTCCTGTCTGAACCGGCAATCCCCACAACACGGCACCCTTTAATTTTGGCAATTTGGCCAACCGTCATACCAACCGCCCCTGCCGCACCGGACACAACAACGGTTTCCCCCGGTTTCGGCCGGCCGATATCAAGCAACCCGAAATACGCGGTCAGCCCGGTCATGCCCAGAATCCCCAAGGCCGTGGTAACCGGGGCGATCGTTTCATCGATCTTTCGCAATTGCGCACTATCCACCGTTTGCATCGTTTGCCAGCCATAATTGCCGATCACGAGATCCCCTTCATCCAGTTCGCTTGCCCTGGACTGGATAACCTCGCCGATCACCCCTCCGGTAATCACTTCATTGAGCGGATATGGAGGAACATACGATTTTTGGTCATTCATCCGTCCCCGCATATAGGGATCAACCGATAAGTATAAGGTGCGAACCAATACTTCACCCGTTTTCGGCTCCGGCACAGTCCCTTCAACCATTTTGAAATCGTCTTTTGCCGGCAGTCCTTTCGGCCTTTTTACCAATAAGATCTTTTTGTTTGCCAACGCTTCGGCCATACTTTCGCCTCCATCGCAAATTTGGTTCAAGAAAACATCATTTTTTCGGCACATTTTTTCACAAAAGCAAACCTGTTAACCCTTTTCCCGGTCCACTTTTGATCTCAAACCAAATTTCCGGCCTCAAACAGTAATATCTCTTTTTGCAAATGCCCACCATGAGATTATGTGGAAAAGAATAAAATAGACCAGTAAAACGATGACGGAAAAAGTGGCGCTCATGCCCGGATAAGGCGGTTGTCCCCCTGAGAGATACTGTGTGAAATCCATATTGGCAAAGAGGAGATATTTTCCCCAGGCAAAGCCGAACATATTTAAAAACTCAATCAGAACGGCCCCGGCAAACACCAGAAAAACCGAGAGGCCGATCGCCACTGAACTGCTGCGCGTCCAAGCGGATAGCATAAAAGCGAGTGTCGCCATCATCACAATTTCCACAAAATAAAGGGAATATGTGGTGATCAGCTCCTTGATCAGGGGAACCGGACTTCCGTAAGCGGAGGTGACGCCGAAAAAGACCGCTCCAAACAAAAAGGAGCAGACGATGAGCGTTACCACGAAAATCACGGAAAACAGCAACACGGTAACATACTTGGCCCAAAGGATTTTTATACGTCGCGCCGGACGGATCAGCAGCATTTTCACCGTTCCCCAGTTAAACTCGCTCGACACGATGTCTCCGGCAATCACCACGGTCAAGATTTGCGCGATCGGCAACAGGTGTGAGTCAAACTCGAAAAATCCCCATAGATCCTCCGGCCTTCCCGAAGCCTTTTCCATATACTTCAAGACGAAAGCGGAACAAAAACTGACCACGATATAGAATCCGAGCATTACATAGGTTCTCGTCCGCTCAAATTGTTTCATCATTTCATTTTGAATCAAGCGAAAAAAATCAGGCAATCTCATCACCTTCTGTCATTTCCAGATACTTGTCCTCCAGCGATTGATCCATGGTCCGAATTCCGTAAACTTTTATTCCCGCTTCCGTCATTCTGGCGTTCAGTTCGGCGATCTGCTCCCGTTTCAGCTCGATCTCAAACCCTCCCGGCACTTGAGCCCATTCTTTGTTCCAGCTTTTCTTTTTAAGCAGCTCAGGAATTTTTTCAACCGAATCAACTTCAAAGTGAACCTTGAACATCCCGGCCTTCTGATTTTCAAGTTTTCCAACCGATCTTATGCCTGCCAGTTTCCCCTGGCGAATGATTCCCACCCGGTCACACATCAGCTCCATCTCGGACAGAAGATGACTGGACACAAGAACGGCGACATTTTCCTTCTTGGCCAGTTCGCGCAAATAATCGCGCAGTTCGCGGATTCCGGCAGGGTCCAGACCGTTAGTCGGCTCATCCAGGATCAACAACGAAGGGCGGTGCAGAATCGCTTGTGCCAGACCCAAGCGCTGGCGCATCCCCAGGGAGTACGTCTTGACCGGATCATGAATGCGATTTTCCAACCGGACCAGGGAAACAACTTCATCGATCCGCTCCTGGTCTACACCCGGTGTCATCCTGGCAAAATGAACCAAATTCTTGTACCCCGACATGAATTGATATAACTCCGGATTTTCGACCACCGCTCCAATCCCGCGGACCGCTTGTTCAAATTGCGTTTTAATGCTGAAATCATGAATCATAATATCTCCCTCGGTGATTCCCATCAATCCGACGATCATCCGGATGAGGGTCGTTTTTCCGGCACCGTTGGGACCGAGGAGCCCAAATACTTCTCCGGCATAAACCTTAAAGGAGAGGTTTTCGACAATCGTTTTATTATGTATTTTTTTCGTGACATTGTTCACCTTCAAAACCGGTTTCCGTTTCATAACGCCCTCCCAAGACAGCATCAACCTTACATCAGGTGTTTATCATAAAACATTATTGACTGAAAGCCTTGCCACCAGACAAAACTCTCCATCCAATTGTAACAGATTTGTGCTGTCCGGCCCAAAGTCTTTCACATTGATTGTATCAGGGACTCCTTTTTAAAAAAGAACCATTTTCCTGCGCCATTGTCCCCGTTTTTCGCTTCCGTCAACAATAAAAAAAGATGATGATTGTCTGCGCGTTCATGTGAATTTCCGGTTTCCGTTCATGAAAACAAGGGAATTGCTGTATGATGGCGAACACACAAGTTTAAGTTGCCTATTCCCAAAAGCAGGAGTTGATGGATATGAAAATCGTCGCCCTTTACGGCAGTTCCCGAGAAAGTGGAAATTCGGAACAACTGGCCGATTATGCCCTGGACGGGCTTCAGGCGACCAAGATTTACCTGCGGCATAAAAAAATCCTTCCAGTTGCTGACGGCCGCCACTCGCCCGAAGGATTTCACCCTGTTGACGATGACTATGAAAGCATCATCACCCAGGTAATAAATCATGATGTTATTTTCTTTATTACTCCGCTGTATTGGTACGGAATGTCCGGGTTGATGAAAAATTTCATCGATCGCTGGTCGCAAAGCCTGCGCAACACGAACTACGATTTCAAAGGAAGCATGAAGGATAAACAGGCATTTGTCATTGTCACCGGAGGAGATTCGATAAACGTGAAGGGACTTCCTCTCATTCAGCAATTCCAGCTGATTTTTGACTTTATGTCGATGAAATTCGGCGGATATATCCTCGGTGTCGGAAATAAGCCGGGCGAAGTGATGAATGATCAGCACGCCTTACATCAGGCGCGGCTATTGAACCAACAACTGCAAGCTGTGCAGTCTTAAGCGGCAAACGCCACCCCTTCCCTGCAAAGAGGTGGCGCTTCGCCATTTATTTTGTTTTTGACTCCTGCTTGCGCAGATCCTTCACGATTTTCCCGCCTTTAATAACCATCACGATCTGATCCTGATTTTCAAGTGCACGGATATTTTTCAGCGGATCAACCCCGGTCAAAACAAAATCCGCCCATTTTCCTTTTTCAATTGTGCCCACCTCTTCCTCCCATTGCAAACAAGCTGCAGCCATCTGCGTCGCAGCCACAATCGCTTCCATCGGGGACATGCCGATCTCGCAGAGAAGTCCCAATTCGCGCAGATTCTGGCCGTGGGCCATCACCCCGGCATCGGTGCCCATCGCGATTTTCACGCCGGCGCGAAAAGCCTGTCTGATGCTCTCCCGGTGAATTTCAATCACTTCTTTTGATTTGCGGATGGCATGTTCCGGCATGGTTCCCTCCTGCTCCGCCATCTCCAGAACAGCCAGCGGGGCGAGCAGCGTGGGAACGAGATACGTCCCCTGTTTCAGCATGAGCTCAATGGCTTCATCATCCAAGAAAATCCCGTGCTCAATCGAATGAACACCGGCACGGACGGCATTTTTAATCCCCTCGTTCCCCTGGGCGTGAGCCATCACTTTGATTCCCCGGCGAAACGCCGCTTCCTCAACCATCACTTCCAGCTCCGCCTGGGTAAATTGGGTAAATTCCGGATGGTCAGTGGGGCTCATCACCCCTCCGGTGCTGCAAACTTTGATGAAATCGGCCCCTGCCCGCAACACTTCGCGCACTTTTTTGCGAACCTCATCGGGCCCGTCGCAGACCCCCAGCGGGTTTCCCGGATATCCGCCAAAAAGGGCCGGCGTTACATCCACACCCGAACGCTGCCAAAAATCGAGGTGTCCCCCCGTTATGCTTAAGGGAGTTATGCTGATTTTCATCCGCGGGCCGAGAACCAGCCCGTTTTCCACAGCCATCTTCACCCCGGCATCGGCGCCGCCTGCATCCCGCACAGTGGTCACACCCGCCGCAACCGTGGCTTTCATATTCCGGATCGAATCATAAAATTTATAAGAAAAAGGGGTGTTCAAACTATTGGCGAAATTGACCGGGGACATCATAACATGAACATGGGCATCGATAAATCCCGGCAATAAAGTAAACCCATCCGCATCAATCGTCCGCACCGGCACATCGGGAATCCGAATGCGATTCACATGCCCGACCTCAGCAATGCGTCCATCCCGGACCAGCACGGCCATCTCTTTCTTCGGTTCACCCCCTTTTCCATCAATTAAGGTCACATTTTTAATCAGGATAGCCTCCACGTTGATCCTTCCTTTCTGCTCAGCCGGAATCACGGATAATTTACCCTAATAGAAAGAAAATAAAATATAATAATGCAATTAATAAATAACACCTCTCCAAACTGGAAGAGGCGTGCCTTATTATTGAAAAAATTCAATTTTTCCTGTTGGTCTTGGTGCTTTTCAGCTTCTGTCTTCTTTCTCACAAAGTGCTGCAATAGAGCATCAATCCCGCTTCACCCTATTTGGCAACAGCCTTGTACATATCTGCTGCTCCAAATCAGCATGTCTGGCTCGGGCTTTTCGGTGGCCGATTGCGTTCAACCAGGCATACCGCAGGCAAATGGCATCCGGCAAAAGCGGGGGCACTGGTCAGGCAGGGAACCGGGCGGCTGGATGGCGGCTTGCTTTCCCCGCCGGCGATCCTTGGTCGCGGCCAGTACATGAAGGATCGCGTCAGCCTACCCCCCGGCGGAGACTTCGGATCAGCGGTGACGGCAAGAACTTTGCAGCCGATCCGTCTCGCTTTTTCCTCGATCATCAGTACTGATTGTGTCTTCCCGGAAACAGTGATGACGAGATCCTCTGCGGCAATGGCGGGAGCAATCGTCTCTCCGACGACATAGACGGGCAATCGACATGCCATCTTCTTGATCAGTGAAGTCCCCGCTTCAATCCAATCCGTTTCCGCTTCCACCCGGGCAGCGATCCTGACCGCCTCGCCTGCCGTCATTCATCTGATATTCACCTTTCATGTTTCTCCTCTTTTTTGCTTACAGCCAGGGTTAAAACCACCGACAGCAGGAGGGCTGCCGCCATGAAGATATAAGAAGCATTCGGACTGCCGGTCGCACCGTTCAAATACCCGACAACGTATGAACCGACAAAGGAACCGAGCGCTCCCATGCTGTTGATCAACGCCATCGCCCCGCCGGCGACATTGCGCGGCAAAATCTCGGGAACAATTGCAAAAAAAGGACCATATGGCGCGTACATCGTACCGCCGGCAATCACGAGCAAAACGTAGGAAAGCCAAAAGTCGGAGTTACCCAAGAGATACGATCCGGAAAAGGCGAGGGCTCCGATGAGCAGAAGCGGCCACACAAATACTTTCCGCTTCATCAGGCGGTCGGAGTAATATGAGACGACCAGCATAAGAATGACAGCGAGCAGATAGGGAACGGAGGAAAGCCATCCTGTCGCGACGATCCCCATTTTTGACGCCGATTTTAAAATCGATGGCAGCCATAACACAAATCCATAAACACCGATGCTCCAGCAAAAATATTGCAGGGAGAGCAGTATCACATTTTTCGATTTAAACGCTTCCCAATAGTTTTTGGCCGGCTGTACTGTCTGCTGCTCTTGCTCCAATGCTCGGGAAATCCCGGCTTTTTCTTCTTTGGTGAGCCATTTCGCCATCTCCGGTTTGTCGTCAACCAGTTTTTCCCAAACAAAGGCCCAGATCACCGCCGGAAGCCCTTCAAGGATAAACATCCAGCGCCAATTGAACACATCGACCAAATAGCCCGAAACAACGGACATCCACAAAACCGTCACCGGGTTCCCCAGGATGAGAAACGTGTTGGCGCGGGATCGTTCCTCTTTGGTGAACCAATGGCAGAGAAACACGAGCATGGCCGGCATTACAACGCTTTCGGCAACGCCGAGCACAAAGCGAATTACCAGCAGCGCTTTTACATCAGTCAGAAATCCAGTCGCCGATGCGCACAATCCCCAAAGGATCAGCGTCCAAAAAATCAGCTTTTTCGCACTTCTCTTTTCGGCATAATGCGCACCGGGGATTTGAAAAAAGAAATAACCAAGGAAAAATAAGGCCCCGATCAGCGAGGAAACTTCCTCTGTGATATGCAAATCTTCGGCCATCCCGCCTGCCGCTCCAAACCCGTAGTTGGCGCGGTCGAGGTAGGCCAGGCTGTAAGTGATGAAAACGATCGGAATCAAGCGATACCAGCGGCTTTTGGCCAAACGATTGTTTTCCATCTGATTCACTCCTCAGGTGCGCAGTCATGGTGTGCAGACATAGGACTCCGGCTGCTCCCGTACGGGCAATCCATCCTGGTTCCCCTGACTCATTACTGCCAAGCCCCGATGGCATTTGCCCGCAAAACCGCTTCACGGATCGGCAAACCCTCCAGCATTCCGCTGATGGACACCGACGTCAAATCCGTCTCCCTCTCCTACTGTATCGACCACTTGCGAAACAGGAAATCCTGTAACTTCCCCTTCTTCCGTCACCGTACGATCATCAGCGCCTCTTGCCCCCAACTTGATCACAACCAATTTCACCTCCTTATCAAGATAAAATGCTGCCAGATCACGCGGGCCGGTATAGCCGGTGAGGATCCGGGCAGATCACCCGATTCCGGAAATAAACCACCTCGGGGTCACCGCTGCCCGCCTTGGGTTTCAACTGAAAACCGGTCGGATGGTCCGGATCGCCACCATGGAAATATCCACGTTTTCCCATCACAAACTCTCCTTGATCCATTGTCCAAACGGATCATTCCCCACTTCGCTCACCCGGCCGGCACAATATCCCAACCGGAACAGACCGACGGGGACATTGGTTTCCGCCCCGGCCACCCCCGGCGTAAACTGCTTACCCGATGAAGCGCTCCGGCTTTACCGGCCGCAGACATTCCCATCGCTTCGCCAAAGGTTACGACATCCGGCATAATCCAACTCTCATTCCCACCTTTTTTGAAATCGGTTTCAAAAAAGGGCGAAAACAGGCAATCTTTCTAGTCCCTCACTTCCGGCGTAGAGCCGCGCACCAGCAATTGACCGGAAAAAGCGATATTTTGCGCCGGCGACCGATCCCCGTCAATCCGCTCCAACACTCTTTTCATCGCGGTCACGCCCATTTCATAAGTAGGCTGTGCCAGGGTCGTGATTCCGGGGCCGATCAGCGGTGCCCATTCCATATCATCAAATCCCAAAACGGCCACATCCTTGCCAATCTCGATTCCTTTCTCCTGAATCAGATGGATCGTTTTTAACAGAATCACCCCGTTTGCCGCAAAGACGGCCCGCTTTCCCTTCGGCGCCTTTTGAAAAAACTCATCCAACAGAAGGGAGAATTCGCGCAACTCGCGTAAATCAATCTCATGAACTTCAGCGGAGACTTCACGATCGGACAACATGTTTTGAAATGTGCGCACCCGTTCCTCCCGCGAACTCACGCCGGCAATCGATTCGCTGAAAAGGGCGATGTGCTTATACCCCCGGGCGAGCAAGTGGTTGACACCAGCAGCCATCGCCTGTTCATTGTCAAGCGTCACGGTGTCAAATCCCAATTCAGGCACTTTTCGGTCGACCAGGACGACGGCTGTTTTCTCTGTCGCCAATTCTTGCAAAAACTTGTTGTTGCGTCCGGTCGTATTGATGATCAAACCGTCGATCCGGTGGGATTGCAGCATAAAAATGTATTCACGCTCTTTGGCCGGATCGTTATCCGTATTGCAAACCATCAGGCTGTATCCGCGCTGCTTGCAGACATCCTCGGCCCCGCGCAAAATCGCGGTGGAAAAAGGATTGGTAATATCAGCGATCACCATGCCGATCAGGTAACTGCGATCCCGTTTCAAACCTCTTGCCATTTTGTTGGGACGGTAATTCAGCTCAGCAATGACTTTTTCTATTCGGTTCAAGGTGCTGTCAGACAGCATATGGTACTTTCCGCTTAAATAGCGGGAAATCGTCGTTTTTGACACACCGGCCAGTCTTGCTACATCTGAAATGGTGGCACGGTCCGATTGCTTCTTTTGTCTCTTATTTTCCATCTTTACAGTCCCTCATGCCAACTGCTCATTTATTTTTGAAACCGGTTTCATTATACCAAATTATCTTTCTTTTCACAAGTCCTCGAAAAAAACAGGATATTGATCTGTTAACCACAGGTTGATTTACATCCACTTGGAAAAAGTTTTTTGAATCTCCTTCCTTGCAAGGCAGCAAGGAAGACCAGATCTGCCCGCTTGCAATCCCCTGCATCATATCCCTTTATTTTCCAATTAACACTGCTTATCTATTAAAATACATTCTATTTTATTCGTATACCTCCCCAGGCTGATCAAACTGTTTTTCATCATATGACGCAAAATCCGAACATTATTTTCTACAGCGACCTTTTCTCCTTCTTATGCGTGTTAAATAAAAATAAATCATCACTCAAAAGGGTTAATTTTCGCCTTTAACCCTGGTATATTTCGGTTTTCTAAATAACAATTTTTGTAAATAAAAGGTTTTAATTTGATTTACAATTCATTTTTATGCGATACTATTATCAGTGAATTAATCTACTAGTATATCCTGCTATAGTTGGAGGTAGCCATATGAAAGGGATGAAGAGAAATATTGGAACATTTGCCCTTATGATGACCGGCCTCGGTTCGATTATTGGATCCGGCTGGCTCTTTGGAGCATGGAAAGCGGCCTCAGTTGCCGGACCCGCCGCGATCTGGGCATGGGTCATTGGAATGATCGCCATTATGTTCATCGGCTTGACCTATGCCGAATTGGGCGCGATGTTCCCCGAAGCAGGCGGAATGGTACGTTACGGCCATTATTCACACGGATCATTTCTTGGGTTTATATCCGGCTGGGCCAACTGGATCGCGATTGTTTCCGTCATTCCTGTGGAAGCGGTTGCTTCGATACAATATATGAGTTCCTGGCCTTGGGCATGGGCAAAAGCCCTGTACAACGGAGAAACGCTTTCCCCGGTCGGGCTGGTGCTCGCCGCCTGTTTGGTCGTTGTCTATTTCCTGATCAACTACTGGACGGTCAAGCTGTTTGCCCGTGTTAACACGGCCATCACCGTCTTCAAATTCCTCATTCCCGGACTGACGATTATCGGGCTCATTTACGCCGGTTTTCACGCTAACAACTTCACTCATGCCCCCGGCGGTTTCACTCCGAACGGCTGGGCAGGCGTGCTGACGGCTGTGGCCACATCGGGAATCGTTTTTGCCTTTAACGGATTTCAAAGTCCGATCAATATGGCCGGAGAAGCAAAAAATCCAAGCCGTTCCGTTCCAATCGCAGTCGCCGGTTCGATTCTCCTGGCAGGAATCATCTATGTCTTGTTGCAAACCGCTTACATCGGTGCAGTGCCGGATCATCTGCTGGCCAAAGGCTGGGGTGTCCTGAACTTTAGCTCTCCCTTCGCCGATCTGGCCTTGGCTCTAAACCTGAACTGGCTTGCCCTCCTGCTGTTTGCAGATGCATTCGTTTCTCCGTCCGGTACGGGTATGACCTATACGGCAACCACGGCCCGGATGATTTACGGTATGGAACAAAACGGTTATTTCCCACGTATATTTGGAAAAATCCACCCGGTTTACGGCGTTCCGCGACCGGCGATGTGGTTTAACCTGGCTGTTTCGTTTTTATTCCTGTTCATTTTCCGAGGATGGGGATCACTGGCTGAGGTTATTTCCGTCGCGACGCTGATCTCGTACGTAACCGGCCCGATCTCGGTCATGGCATTCCGCCGCATGAAAGACGTAAATGTTTCACGTCCTCTCAAAATCAAAGGCATGCCGGTAATCGCGCCGCTGGCGTTTATCGTTGCATCGCTGATCCTGTATTGGGCGACCTGGCCGCTGACCGGTCAAGTCACCCTGATCATGATCATCGGATTGCCCGTTTATTTCTACTATCAAGCCAAAAACAACTGGAAAGACTTTGCTGCCAACTTTAAAGCCGGCCTCTGGCTGGTCGTCTATCTGATCGTGATGATGGGAATTTCCTATCTGGGCAGCAGCAAATTCGGCGGAACCAATCACATCCCTTACGGCATGGATATGGTTGTCGTCGTCATCGCAGCTCTGATATTTTATTTCTGGGGCATCCGCAGCGCTTTGCCTTCCTATCAAGGCAAACAGGATGAGCAGAGCAACGAACAGATGAAAATCGCCAACTGATCCTCGTTCTTTAAAAACTGACTGTCCACCTGGCTGGGCAGCAGTTTTTTTATAAACGCAGATTCTGTTCACATTTGAAACCGTCACTGCTTTCGTGATGCAAAGTTCCGTCATGATCTTGAAAGTCTCAAGCATGCAAACCCATGCAGTATCAACACGGACAATAGCCCCTTTCAATGACTTACGTCAGAAAATTACAGTTGACAATTCAAGTCCCAGTTGATGCCGAACCGGTCGGTCAGCTTCCCGTATTTCGCCCCCCAAAAAGTGTCCTGAAGCGGCATAAGAACTTCTCCGCCTTCAGCCAAAGCGTTGTACACCTTTTCAATCACATCCGCTTCTGTCAACTCCAATGTCAGACTCACCTGATTTCCAAAGTTGACAGATTGGTTTCCGATCGCATCTGAGAAATAGATCGCTTGATCCGCCACTTTGAGATGACCGTGCAGAATTTTGTCCCGGTCCTCTTCAGCACAAGGGATATCCGGTACATCTCCATAGCGTCGAAGGGTAACGATTTCCCCGCCAAAAACATCCCTATAAAAATACATCGCTTCCTCACTGTTTCCCCGCAAGTACAAATAGGGATTAATTTTTGCCTGAATCACCTGTCCATTCGACTTCCTTTCCTCATGTAATGTTGGAACGCATTTTCATGAACGGTTATATTTATCCAGTCTTCACCTCTATTCGGGATTATAATCCGGAACATATGTTTCGTAACCCTGTTTTTTGAGGGTGAAGAGCATTGTGAACGATTGAAACTTTCCTGTACTCCTACATACAAAAAGAAGCCGCCCGCAATCCGGACGACCTCTTCTGATCAACCATCCTAACAACGGACGGAAAGAGAAGAAAGGGCTTCTTCATCGGCAATAATGGTCACATGTTGATGCATTTTTAAAACAGATGCCGGCAGTTCTTCGGTCACCTCGCCGTAAATGAGCCGCTGCAACACTTCCGCTTTTCTTTTGCCGACGGCGAGCAGCAAGATCTCTTTACTCTTCATGATCGATGCGATCCCCATCGTGACGGCGAAGGCCGGGACTTCCTCCAGGGAAGAGAAAAATCGGCTGTTGGCGATCCGGGTCGATTCTTCCAATTTAACAACATGCGTAAAGGAGTGAAATGAAGTTCCCGGTTCATTGAAACCGATATGCCCGTTGATGCCAATCCCCAGCAGTTGCAGATCAATTCCGCCGCTTTGGTCGATCATTTGCTCATAACGTCTGCATTCCTCTTCCAGATTTTCCGCCATGCCATCGGGTATATGGACATTTTGCGGGGGTATGTCGATAAAATCAAACAGTTTTTTATTCATATAGGTATGATAGCTTTGCGGATGATCAGGCGGCAGCCCTACATATTCATCCAAATTAAACGTGGTGACGTGCTGGTAGGTAGTGCCGTTTTGCCTCGCCTCTTCCACCAGTATTCGATAAACCCCTTGTGGTGTGCCACCAGTCGCCAGACCCAAAGTCAGCTTTTTCTGCCCTTTGACCTTCCTTAAAATGAGTTCGGCTGCCTTATGGCAGAGATCATGATAATCTTTTGCCTTGATCAGCTGCATCGCGGCCCCTCCTTCCGTTATGAAAACTGCCACTTTCCCCTTTACCTGGTTCAATGTCCGGTTCGATTTGCAACAGACATCATCAGTTTTTGAAAAAATGGATCATTTATATGCAATTGGTTATTTATGGTGGCTATGCTTTCATTTTTATATTATCATTTAGTCATATAGTTGTATATACCAATATGTATGCAATATTTCCCGATAAAAAAGAAGCCCCATTGCGAGCTTCTGTCTTCCCCAACAGCCTTGAGATGAAGCTGATTGCACCGCCTCTTCCGCCAGGCTTCTCCGGGATTCCTCCCGGGGTGTTTAATGCAATTCAGGATGCTGAAGCTGTTCCGTTTCCACCTGAATCGTCGTATGGTGAATCTGAAAATGTTCGGCGATCAGCCGGATTGCCTGTTGCAAAATCTGTTGCTGGTCAAACTGTTCCTCGACCAGCAAGTGGCAGGAGAGCGAATCGAGCCCGGAGGTAATCGTCCAGACATGCAGGTCATGCACATTGATGACCCCGGGAATGCTCCGCAAAATTTTGTCCACCTCATCACAATCGACCGTTACCGGCGTACCTTCCATCAAAATGTGCAACGAATGGGAAATCACACCCCAAGCTCCTTTCAAAATGAGGACCGCAACCAAAATACTGATCAGGGGGTCAGCGTAATACCAAGAAAAAAGGTAGATCAGCACCCCGGCCGCGATCGCTCCCAGAGAACCGAGGGCATCTCCCAGAACATGAAGATAAGCGCTGCGCAAATTCACATTCCCTTTTACATCCCCTTTGCTCAGTAAAGCCCAGGCGCTCAGCAGATTGGCAACAAGCCCGACGGCCGCGATCAGGATCATCGGGCCGCTGGAAACGCGGGCAGGATGGAAAAAGCGCAAAACCGCCTCCCAAATAATCCATCCGGAAATGATGAACAACAACACTCCGTTAAAAAGTGCCGCCAGGATTTCAAACCGGTAATATCCATAAGTTTTGCGCGGGGATGGAGGCCGAACGGCAAACCACAGGGCGGCAAAGCTGAGGAAAAGGGTAGCGGCATCGCTGAGCATATGTCCTGAATCGGACAACAAAGCCAAACTATGAGTAAACAATCCGCCGAAAAATTCGAGCAACATAATGCCAACGGTAATCAGCAGAGCGATGAGCAATCCTTTTTTGTTATCTGCCCGCTGATGGCAATGGTGCAAATGCCCGTGATCGTGGTCTCCATGTGTATGAACATGCATGGCCCAGTTTTCACCTCATTTTCCGTCGCAGGTCGGTAGTTTTTGGCCTCTTCTGCCTCCCTGCGTTCCAAATCGTCTGTAAAAGGACGAGAAACTCCCGCAACAATGTCGGGAGTTTTTTATCTCCGGGTCTGTACCGTCTGGTCACTTTGCTCTTTGCAGTCGCAGCGCGTTTAACACAACGGTTACGGAACTGAACGCCATGGCGCTTCCCGCGATCCAGGGAGCGAGAAATCCAGCCGCGGCAACCGGAATCCCCAGTGTATTATATGCAAAGGCCCAAAACAGGTTTTGTTTGATATTGGAAATGGTCTTTTTGCTCATGCGAATGGCGTCGACGATACCGGTTAAATCCCCACGCATCAGCGTAATCTCTGCGGTTTCCATCGCCACATCGGTTCCCGTTCCGATCGCCATGCCAATATCGGCCGTTGCCAATGCCGGGGCATCGTTAATTCCATCCCCGACCATCGCTACTTTCCGCCCTTGTTTCTGCAAATTTTTCACTTCTGCCGCTTTTCCTTCCGGGAGGACTTCGGCGATAACGTGCTCAATTCCTGCCTGTCGGGCAATGGCTGCGGCCGTCCGTTCATTATCCCCGGTGATCATGATCACATCGAGTCCCATCTCTTTCAAGGCATAAACTGCTTGCCGGGATGTTTCCTTGATCTCATCGGCGACCGCCATCACCCCGCATAATTTCCGGTCAATGGCCGCAAACATCGCCGTTTTCCCTTCCTGCTCCAAACGTTCCGCCAATTTCAGACCATCAGCCATCTCCACTTCGTGCTGATTCATCAGGCGGCGCGTTCCGACCAGCACTTCTCTCCCCTCTACCCGCGCCTTGATGCCAAATCCGGCGATCGCTTCAAAATCAGCAGCTTCCACCAACGCGATTCCGCGTTCGCGCGCCCCGGCAACAATCGCCTCTGCCAGCGGATGCTCGGAGAAGTTTTCCGCGGAAGCGACAAGGCGCAAAAAGTCCCGTTCTCCCACACCAAAGGGGATGACATCGGTCAGCACCGGCTTGCCGACGGTGACGGTCCCGGTTTTATCCAGAATGACGGTGTCGATGAGATGAGTGGTCTCCAGATACTCCCCGCCTTTGAATAAAACTCCCAACTCCGCAGCCCGTCCGGAACCGGCCATGATCGAGGTGGGAGTGGCCAAACCCAATGCGCACGGACAAGCGATGACGAGAACAGCGATCATTTTTTCCAAAGCCGAACCAAAATGGCCGGGAGAGACAAGGAAATACCAGATGAGGAAGGTCAGCAGGGCAATGCCGACGACGATCGGAACAAAGATGCCGGAAATGGTATCGGCCAATCGTTGGATCGGGGCCTTGGAACCCTGCGCTTCTTCCACCACTTTGATAATTTGCGCCAAGGCCGTTTCTTTTCCCACCCGGGATGCCTTGATTTTTAGCAGGCCGTTTTTGTTGATCGTCGCCCCGATCACCTGATCGCCCGGAGCTTTTTCCACGGGGATGCTTTCACCGGTCAACATGGATTCATCAACGGCTGAACGCCCTTCCAGCACTTCACCGTCAACCGGTATTTTTTCACCGGGTCTGACGAGAACAAGATCCCCTGCGGCCACATCTTCCACCGGGATTTGCATCTCTTTCCCGTCACGGATGACCGTTGCCGTTTTTGCTTTCAAGCCCGCCAATTTTTTGATCGCTTCGGAAGAACGCCCCTTGGCTTTCGCCTCAAACAGCTTTCCAAGCAAGATCAGCGTAATCAGGATCGCGCTCGTCTCAAAGTAGAGTTCTACCGTTTTGTGCGGATCAAGTGACCATAAGACCACTTGGTACAAGCTGTAGAAATAAGCTGCCGACGTACCGAGCGCCACCAATACATCCATGTTTGCGCTCTTGTTGCGCAGCGCTTTGTATGCCCCGATATAAAACTGTCTGCCGATGAGAAACTGCACGGGAGTAGCCAAAATCAGCTGAAACCAAGGGTTCATGAACAGATGCGGCATCCATATAAAGGAAAGAAAGCGAAAATGGCTTATCATGCTCCAAATGAGCGGAAGGGATAAGACCGCTGACAGGATAAGCTTCCACGTTTGGCGGCGAATCTCTTTTTGTTTGCGCTCTTCTTGCTCTCCCCCCGTATTCGCTTTTTCTGTTGCATGATAACCGAGCGCCTCGATCTTTTTGATGATGTCGGCAAGTTGGACTTCGGCGGGGTTATATTCGACCGTGGCCGACTCCAAGGCAAGATTGACATTGGCATGGAGGACACCGCTTAAGCGACGCAGCCCTTTTTCAATGCGGGCAGCACAGGCCGCGCAGGTCATTCCGGCAATGGACAACTCCTCTTTTTCCGTCAGAACCTGATAACCGAGATCAACAATCTTCTTCCCCACAGCTTCCGGGGAAACCTTGTGCGGGTCATAGGTGAAATCGACCCGTTCCAGGGCAAAATTCACATTGGCATTTTGGATTCCTTCCAGGCGCCGGATGCCTTTTTCAATCCGGTTCGCACAGGCCGCACAAGTCATTCCGCCAACTGCAAACGAACCCTTTTTTTGTTCTGCCGCTTGATCCCCCACGTCCTTCACCTCCCTCCGCTTGAAGCCGGGGAAATCCCCTTTGGCGCTTACGAACGGACAACATCATATCCTTGATCTTCAATCGTCTCGATCAGTTGCTCCACATTCACGGCACCATCCTCAAATTCTATATCAACCAGACCCTCATTCAAGCGCACCGTGACTTCGCGAACGCCATTCAGTTTCCCGACGCTGGTTTCAACTGCATTGACACAATGGTTGCAGGACATGCCGTTTACTTTCAGTGTAACTTGAGCCATCGCTATTTCCTCCTCATTCAGGTACATTGATTTTAGGTAACGACAAAAGATTTTTGAGTTGCGCACTCATGGTAACTTGCAGACTTAACATTTCCTTTGTCAAAATCCGGCGTTTGGCCAATCAACATACCTGTTCTTTATTAACATTCTTCACATTCAATATACTATACCCCCCTACTGTATTTCAACGGGGAGCGGGGAAAAAGATATCAACGTATACGCAGATTTTCCTTCCATTTCCTCTATCTTCATTATTTCTTCATATTTCACTTTTATGATGAAATCACGGGAGCGGATTTGTTCGACATGCTCCGCTCCCATCCCGTCCTTCAACTTCTTTTTATATATTTCGCCAATCACGGCTTTGCTGAAGAAAAGTGGAGGAATTGCTGATGAAGAAAAAAGGAGTTATTCTTCTTTCCGTTTTTGTGGCCGTCGTCGCGATCATCGCCATTGTCGCGGCGGTGACCGTCACCCTTTCCAGGGAAAAAGACAGCGCAAATCCGACTCCGGCGCTGGCCGTTCCCAAAGTTTCCAAAGACGCGCAGGGAAGGCCCCTGAAGGAGTTTACCATCACGGCCAAACCGGCGAATTGGACGCTGCAACCGGGGATTCAGGTTGATGCGCTGACTTATGACGGAACCGTTCCCGGAAAAACAATCAAAGTCACTCAGGGAGATCATGTCAAAGTTCAACTGATCAATCAGATGAACGAACCGGTCACTATTCATTGGCATGGTTACCCGGTTCCCAACGGAATGGACGGTGTGGCCGGTCTGACTCAAGCTCCGGTAGCTCCCAAGCACAGCTTTACGTATGATTTCATAGCCAAAGTTCCCGGAACTTATTTTTACCACTCCCACTATAACAGTTCCACCCAGGTGGATCGAGGGTTATATGGAGCCTTCATCGTCCTGCCCAAGAAAGAAACGGTAAAATACGATCACGACTATGTTCTGATTTTGGATGAATGGATGTCCTCGCAAACGAAAATGGAGATGGATTACGCTTCAATGGACATGGAAGGCATGGATCATTCGAAAATGAATATGGATCACGCTTCGGCGGACATGGGAGACATGGATCACTCGGGGATGCACATGGAAGGCACGGATCATTCAAAGATGAATATGGATCACGATGAAATGATGAAAATGATGTACGATCTCTATTCCGTCAACGGAAAGACCGGGTCCGCCATCCGGCCGCTGAGGGTGAAAAAAGGAGAACGGGTTCGGTTGCGCTTCATTAATGCCGGTTATCAGACCCACATGCTGCACCTGCAAGGACAAAACTTCAAAATCGTTGCCGAAGACGGCAATGCGATTCCAAATCCGGCGGAGGTAAAGGATCAGCTGATTCCGGTCGGAGCGTCCGAACGGTATGAAATCAGCTTTGTTGCCGACCACAGTTTTGCCATCGACCTTCATGACAGAACCAAGGGAGCCAAATCCTTCCTGCTTCCCGTCGAAGTGGAAGGCAGCCAGACAACCGTAAAAGCCGATCACGAAAAAAATCTGCCTGTTTGGGATTTGGCCAAATACAATCAGGATCAGACGAAGTCCCCCGTCTCTTTCCGGTCTTCGTACACGCTCCACCTCAACACGAAAACGGAAAACGGGGTGCAAGTCTATACGATCAATGGCAAAACATGGCCAAACACCGATCCTCTGCCGGTCAGGGCCGGGGAACAAGTCGAGGTCACCCTGATAAATGAGGGAAAATCCGTCCACCCGATGCATCTGCACGGTCACAAGTTTCTCGTGCTGTCGGTCAATGGAAAACCCGTTTCCGGCCAGGTTTACAAGGATACAATCCAGGTGAACCCCGGGGAAACGGTTGTGATCACCTTTAAGGCGGACAATCCCGGTGTCTGGATGTTCCACTGCCATGATCTGCACCATGCAGCCATGGGCATGATGACCGATGTAACATACCAGGGCTACAAAGGGACTGATCCGGACAAACGCAAACAAGTGCACGAATAGAAAACCGGCTCCTTTTTCGGAAAATCCGGGAAGAAGACCCATGCAACGCAAAAAGGAGTGGATTCCCCCACTCCTCCGACATGCAACCGAAAATATGGGACGAATCGGTATGTGCCGGTTTGTCCCTTTTTGCTGCTTATTTCGGCAAAGAGAGCACCACCCTCGTTCCACGTCCCTCCTCACTTTCGATGCAAATCTCTCCCTGATGGGCTTCAACCAGCTTCTTTACGATCGTCAAACCGATGCCTGTCCCTTTGCGCCGTCCTCCCGCCCGATCGCCACGATAAAACCGCTCAAACACCTTGGGGATTTCTTCAGCAGGGATCCCCATCCCCGTGTCCTCCACCACCACGATGGCCTGCTCCTCCCTGTTTGTCACCCTGACGGTGACTGTTCCCTCCGGAGGGGTAAAATCAAGGGCGTTGGACAACAGATTGAACAATATTTGCGTGAAGCGGTAGCGATCGACGGGCACGACCACCGCCTCCTCCCCGGCAAATTTCAGATTCACCTTCTTCTGCACAAACGGCGTTTCCATCGTTTGCAGGAATTGCCGGATGATCTCCACGAGATTTTCCGGCTGCCGGTTCAATTTGAATTGCGGTGAATCCAGCCCCTGTAATTGTTCCAAGTCGCCGACCAAATGAATCAGCCGTTCAATTTCTTCATAACAAGCATGGAGACGTTCCGGGGTCGGGCTCCAAATCCCGTCCTCAAAAGCTTCCATATGGCTTTTCAGCGTAGCCAGAGGGGTTCTTAACTCATGGGCCAAGTCAGCGGTCAAATTTTTGCGGAATGCCTCCTGTTTTTGCAGTTCCTCCGTCAGGTGATTGAGCGCCTGCCCGAGTTCGGCCAATTCGTCGTTTCCCGAGACGGCGATGCGGGATGTCCACTTGCCCTGTTTCATCCGTTCGGCCACTTCCTTCATCTTGATCAGGGGCGCACTGATGCGCTTGGCCAGATAGAGACTGATCATGACAGCCAGTGCGATCGTGCCGATCATCGTCCACAAGGTTGATTGGACCAATGCCTGCTGCAGATGATAAACAAGCAGCACCGTGCCTGGATCAAGCTCCGGGTACTCACGCAGATACATCGAAAAGTGATAACGGATTTCCAGCAGCAAAAAGAGGATGGCCAAACCGATCATCCCGCAGGCAACACCGATAAACGCTCCGGTCAAACGCCTTTTCATCGGCTTCGCTCCCTTGGCGCAAACCGGTATCCAAATCCGTAAACAGTCTGAATGTATTCCGGCGTCCGCGGGTCGGATTCAATTTTGTGGCGCAAGTTTTTCACATGTTGGTCAATGGTCCGGTCATCTCCGTGGTAATCATAGCCAAAAGCCTTGATCACCAATTCTTCGCGGGAAAAAGGACGGCCGGGGTGACGGGCCATCACGGAAAGAAGTTTGTATTCAGCCGGCGTGAGGTGCACCGTTTTTCCCTGCTTCCACACCGTCTGCGCCCCGGAATCGATGACCAGATCGCCACCGTTGAAGGTGACTCTCGTCGCCAGCAAATCCGGTCCCGACCTGCGCAAGATGGCCTTGACGCGGGCAATCAGCTCCCGGGGGCTGAACGGCTTGATCACATAATCATCCGCCCCGAGCGCCAAGCCTTTGATCCGGTCTTCTTCACCGACCTTCGCCGTCAGCATGATGATCGGCACCGGCGACTGTTCCCTGATTTGTTGACACAACGTTTCTCCCGGCACATCGGGCAGCATCAAATCGAGAATCACAAAATCGATCGCTTTTCCGGCAAACAGCCGCAAACCTTCCGTGCCCGTTGCCGCTTCCCATACAGTAAAACCCTCGTTTTGCAAATATGAGACGATCACATCCCGAATTTTTTGTTCATCCTCGATCACCAAAAACTCTCTCATCTCGATCTCTCCGTTTCGACCGGTTCCGGTCGCTTCTAACCGCCCCGGCTCTTGAATACGTTTTAAAAAGTATGATGTGGACACTGAGGGGTGAGCAAAACCATGCCATTCCGCCGCCGTTTGTTCTACCGAAACCATCTCCGGTTTAAGCGGCCCTTTCACTTTCCGCTGCCATCGATCCGGTTCCCGTCCTTCTCTCTTCCCCGAAGAAACAAAATCAGCAAAAAAACGCCGGCGCCATTTCATTTCCGTTTTCATCCCCATCCGGTGTTTCGCCTGAGGAGAGCATCCATTCCGATCATGATTATCATTCTGTTTTCCTTCTTGATTTTCTCTTTGTGGAATCTCGAGCGGGAATTGGAGCCCATTTTGAGGGCCATCGCCCAGGAGGAAGCGAAAAAAATCGCCCAGCACGCTTTCTCCAACGGCATCGAGCAAATGCAGAAAGCCTTGAACGGCCGTTTGCAACCGATTGCCACCCTGCAGACAGACCATCAGGGAAAAATCGCCGGAGTGAGTTTTAATACGCAAACCGAAGCAGCCATATACAAAATCGTCTCGGAAAAGTTACTTGAAGAGTTGGACAAAACCCGGGAGTACAGCGTAAAGTTATCGCTCGGGGAAATCACGCAAAGCAGCATCCTGTCCGATTACGGCCCCGAACTTCCCTTAAAATTGTGGATTGAAGGTTCTCCGCATGTGACATTTTCATCCGAAATCGTATCACGGGGGATCAATACGGCTCAAGTCAATATCTATCTCAACGCTGACATCGAAGTGAAAACGCTTTTGCCGCTCACTAAGGACCGGCTTCATTTAAAATTCAACCAGCCATTGGCCCAACAAGTGATTGTCGGCGATGTTCCTGATTTTTATCCGATCGGAATCGATACGATAAAAAAATGAATCCCTTTAAAATAATTTTCACTTTGTCAACTGGAAACATTTACTTTATACTAAATTTAGAAGATTTATTTGGGTGAAGGAATTTTTGAAAACGTGCGGCACTTATCACCCGTCGGAAAAATCTTCTCCGACCTCTTCCAAGCCCGTGCAAAAGCTGCCTGATATATCAAAGAGAAATCGTTTGAGGTGATCATATCTTGCGTTTTCGCCATGTTGGCCTGCTCGCAGTACCTTTTTTATTGCTGAGCGGATGTACAACACAAGCGCCGGAACAGGCGGGCAGCGATTCATCGCAGCTCGAGAAAACCACAGTCCCGGTCACGATTCAACTGGTTGACCCGAAAGGGAACCCGCTCACCCAACAACCCGTCGGAATCGAATTGAAGGATACGCCAAAAGGGCGTGTCACTCCGACGATCTCCAATCTCACTGATCAAGCGGGAAAATTCGAAACCGAAGTAACCCCGAACAAAACATACAAACTGGAAATCAATAACCAGGGCAAAATCGTGACCAAAGAGTTTAAAGTGACCCAAGCCAACAAAACTTTGGTCATTTCTGTGGAAAACGGTTCCTGAGGAAAAATGAAAAAAGCCGCTATCTCGCAGGAGATAACGGCTTCTTTTTTATTTCGCATCTATGGATGGATCACATCCACATCCGAAGCCCGGACAAAGGCGAACCGGTGGTTGAAATGAATCCGGTAAAACTCTTGCTGTCCGTAAATCATTTTATGAGTGGCATAGGGATCATCGGTGAAGACCTTTGCGTAATAATAATCGCCTTTCACTTTTTCCTCGGCCACATAGACTTGCCCTGCCGGGATTTTGTACTGCAAGGGAATCAGGGCTGCGGGGGTAATTCCCGCGGGATAAGCGGCATCCTCCGGATAGGCTCCCCCATAGACGGGAATCTCCTGAACTCCTTTTTTCGGCGCAATCAAAGTTCCTCTGCCCGGCACCGTATTTTGATGATGCGGATTATAAAACCAGGCTTTTTGCCCTCCGTACCAGATGGCATCCCAGTCCCCCTTGTGCTCCGCCAAGTAATACGTTTGTCCGGTGACCGCTTTGTCCCCCCAGTCGAGCCCTTGCCGGGTCCCCGGTCTATTCAGCGCCGGATCATCCAGCAACGGTGCATCAAAGCTCGGCTCTGAATAGAGGTAAACGAAGTTGGAAGGCTGCGGGTTCACTCCATCAATCGGGGGCCGGTTGGTTTGGAAATTGGGTTTGATTGTGACCACATTTTTATTTCCGAACTTCGGGATAATCGGGGCCCCCAGAAGCTCCATGTAATGGTTCCAATCCCAAAACGGCCCGGGGTCTTGATGCATGGAAGACTGGTAGTTCGGTGACAGACCGGGAACTTCGTCATGACCGAAGATATGCGCCCGATCGAGCGGAATGCGGTATTTAAGCGCCAAGTAGCGCACCAGTTTGGCCGAAGAGCGGTAAAGCTGTTCGTTATACCAGGCTGCCCCTTCCATGGCATAACCCTCATGTTCAATTCCGATGCTGTGTGAATTGATGTACCAGTTGCCCGCCTGCCAGGCGATATCCTTGTTTTTCACCATTTGGGTCACTTCGCCGTCCTGGGAGCGGATCACGTAGTGGGCGGAAACAAATGCATCCGGATTGGCAAACAGTTTAATCGTATCCAAATAGTTTTCTTCTGTATCATGAATGATGATATAGCGGATTTTCCCGCCGAAATCGGGGCGATCTGCCAGATCATAGTTACTGTAATCTCCGGGAGCTTCACTCCGCTGTATATAAGCGGCCGGAATAAAGCGACAGGAAAGACCGGAGGGGCAGTCAGCTCCCGTCCAATCGGCATTCTGCAAATGAAGGGATTTCACTGTTTGCCGATTCGGCTCAACCTTCTCCGGCCGCAGTTTCACTTGTTGCCCGCTCGTCGTTGTCCGTTCGACACCTTGATTGATGGTATCAAAAACCTGATCGGCAAAATCGAGTGCCACATCCGCCTCTGATGAACCGCTGTACTTCGCCACTGCCCCATACCAATCGCCAATTTCGGACGGAACCTCTCCCGTCGTTTGTCTGGCGTACTGCGCAAGGAGCGCTGCGGCTCCCCGGATGTTTTGCCTGGGATCCTGCTTCAGCCGTTCCGGGCTCTCTCCGAGTAACGCTGCCGCCGTCTTCAGCGTATGCAGCCCCGGGTTTTGGCTCACCTCTTTCACCGTCAGCCGAGCCGCTTCATCTTTGCCGTTACGGCGCAATTTAGCGGGGTCAACATCAGTCAAATGCATAAGTCCGTACCCGCCCGACACACTTGGCTTCCCGTCATGCTGTTCAAAAAGGGAAACATTATAAGAGACGGACAGCAAGATCTCCTCCGGCACTTTAAACTCCCGGGCCGCGCTGGCGAAATCATCCTGAAGTTGACGGTCATTGCCGGTTTGCGCATAGACTTGAAAAGCGGAACTCTTCCCGGCCAAACTGCTTCCCCACGGAACCAGTCCGGCTGTCAGGCCCGCCACTGCCACTACCGCGATCAGCCTTCTGAGACGGCCTTTTTTCTCAATCGACAATCAAATCCCTCCTTGTCGCAGGGGACAGATCCGATCAGGCATGCCGGAACACTTTCTCCAAAATCACGCCCATCGAATGCCTGTCACATTCATATGATTAACTATATTTCTTTCTACAACAGGCATAAAAAAACCTACTTTATTTTGCCCACGAAGCGATATGGATTTGGAGGGAGAGATTTTCAGAAGGGGGCCTCATACGCGGCCAAACCCGGGAATTTAGAAAAAACCTCTGCCGGAACAAATGCTCCAACAGAGGTTCGCTCACTCATGAAGAGAAGAAATGGTGATGGTGACGATGATGGCGATGACGGCGGTGAGAAGAAGACGAGTGACTGCGACTGTAGCTGTGACTATAGCTGTGACTGTAGCTGTGGCTGTGACTGTGCGAGTGTGAATAAGAGTGATAATGGTAATGGCGGCGATGGCGCCGGTGTTTCTTCCATGAGGAGGAAGAGAAGAATCCGCAGTAATACTTCAGGATCTCCAGGTCCCTTTCCACTTTCTCCTTGAACTGCGCACTGTCACGGGTAAAGAAAAAGCGGCCGGTATCGACAATTCTGATCCGGTTGTCTTGATCCACCATCATATTGTTCAAGTGTAAATCACTTGGAATAATCCCTTTCTTGTAACAATCTTCCGCATATTTTTCCAGTTGCCAGTAATACCGGTCAGGCAGCTTTCCACCCGCTTTCACCATTTCACCCAACGTGTGACCGGACACTTTCTCGACAACCAAAAATCTTCCCTGCCGTTCTTTATAATAAAGCGTGGGAAAAGCAGAATAGCCCCGCATGTAATTCAATACCCGATCGTCATCGTTTTCGCTGTAATTTTCCTTGAACACCTTGACTGCATATCCCTCATAATCATACACTTTGCCGCTTAACCCCTCACCGAGCAACGGGTAACTTTCTTCAATCGCTCCCGACAATACCATCTCGGATAATGTTTCGATTGCCTTGCGATCCAATGAAAACGGCTGCTTCATCCTGTTTCCTCCCTATAGGTTTTCCAGAGTCTATTTTCACTTTTTCTCGCAGCTTGAAACCTCTGACAGAAAATATTCATGCTTCCTTTTCTAAAATATTCGCTCCATCGCCAATCATTCCAGGGGCCCAAAGGCATTCTCCCCTGCAAGCTTCTTCCATTCAGTGAGAAATTCTCTGTCTGTTTTCAAGAAAGAGTTGTGAAACGGCAAGATATTGGGATAATATTGGTCGTAGTCTGGAAAAGAGGAGGTGAATGCCGTTACCAACCATCGGTGTAACGGTATCACAGATGAGTGTTCATATTGGAGCAAAACAGGGTGAAATTGCCGAAAACATTCTGCTGCCCGGAGACCCGCTCCGCGCAAAATATATCGCGGAAACTTTTCTTGAGAAACCTTCCTGCTATAATCAGGTGCGCGGGATGCTCGGTTTTACCGGTACATATAAGGGGAAACGAGTCTCCGTACAGGGAACCGGCATGGGAGTGCCCTCCATCTCCATCTATGTAAATGAATTGATTCGCGAATACGGCGTGAAAAAACTGATCCGTGTCGGAACCTGCGGTGCGATCCAAAAAGACGTTAAGGTTCGTGACGTGATTTTGGCCATGACATCCTGCACCGACTCCGCTGTCAACCGGCAAACGTTTCCCGGATTTGACTTTGCCCCTTGCGCCGACTTTGATTTGCTGAACAAGGCTTATCAGACTGGTGTGGAAAAAGGGTTGCACGTTCGCGTCGGAAATGTGTTAACCTCGGATACCTTCTACCGTGACAGCATGGAGCCGGTCAAAAAACTGGCTGATTACGGTGTATTGGCTGTCGAAATGGAAACGACCGCCCTCTATACTCTGGCCGCCAAATACGGCGTTCACGCCCTGTCCGTCCTTACCGTCAGCGATCATATTTTTACCGGTGAAGAGACGACGGCGGAAGAGAGACAAACAACTTTCCACGATATGATGTTGATGGCGCTTGAGGCCATAACCAGAGACTGACTGATTCCCTGCCGAAAGGCGGGGTTTTTTATATGCTCTGCCAGTTCCGTCAAAAAAGGGAGCATTATTGCGGAAGAAAGGATTGATCGCGCCAATCGGGCTGAAACGCCTCCAGAACGCTGTTGATGACATTCGACAAAATGAGAGAAACGGCGAAAAATGAAATAAATACTCCGTTGCAAATATTTAATGGAGTATATATTACAAACGAGGTGGAAATCATGGATCATCACGCCCTCCTTCTCTCCAAAACCAAACGCTCTGCTGAAGCCTATCGGGAGGCGGCAAGATGGATTCCGGGCGGAGTAACGGCAAACATCAAATACTTTGAACCGTATCCGATCATCATGGAATCTGCTGACGGCCCCTATCTGTACGATGTTGACGAAAATCGCTATATTGATTACAACTTATGTTACGGAGCGTTAATCCTGGGACATGGCCATCCCAACGTCAAAAACGCGCTGCAAACACAACTGGAGAAAATCGGAACCACGATCTTCGGCACTCCCCATCAGCTGGAAACGGAGATGGCCCGCACGCTGGCCGGCCTTTACCCGGGGATCGACCAGGTTCGCTTTACCAATTCGGGCCTGGAGGCGACTTTGTTGGCCATTCGTCTGGCCATGGCCTGGACAGGCCGAAAAAAACTGGCCAAATTTGAAGGCCACTATCACGGCGCTTACGATCAGGTTTTGATCAGCGTCAATCCGCATAAACGGAACCGGCATGAACCCCCTTCCCCGGCTCCCGACTCAAGGGGCCTGCCGGAATATTATACAAAAAACACCATCATTCTGCCTTTTAACGATTTGGAACAAACGGCGGAAATCCTCAGCAGACACCGGCATGAAATTGCCGCCGTGATTCTCGAACCGATTCAGGGAGGATTCATTCCGCCGGAGCTTCCGTTTTTGCAAGGGCTGAGAAAATTAACCGGTGAGTACGGGATTGTGCTCATCTTTGACGAGGTAAAAACCGGGTTTCGCATCGGCATATCCGGAGCGCAGGGATTATACGGGGTTGTGCCCGATTTAACCGCCCTCGGAAAAGTGCTGGGAGGCGGTTTTCCGGTCGGAGCCGTCGGCGGCCGGCGGGAAATCATGGAATTATGCTCACCTGCAGGCGGCACTGACATTTTGACCACCCAGTCTGCCGGCGCTGCTTCTCAGGGCAAACCCTTGTTTCACAGCGGTACGTATAACGGCCATCCATTAGTCCTCAGCGCCGGGCTTGCGACCATTCAGACATTGGCCGAGCCCGAACTTTACCGGCAGCTGGAGGAGAACACCGCGCGGCTTAAAGCCGGATTTGAGGAAATTGCCGTTCGCCATGGAATCACCGCCCGGACAGTCGGTGTCGGGAGCATCTTCAACCTGGTGTTCACCGACCGCCCGGTGCGCCAAATTCAGGACGTATTGGCCTCAAATCTGTCGCTGCGCAAAAAACTGGATCAGTATTTGCTGGAGAACGGGATTTTTATCAAACCCCTCAATCGCTTCTCCATGTCGGTTGTCCATACCGAAAAAGTGGTGGATGATACACTGGAACGATTTGAAAACGGGGTGAAAAAACTGAAAGGAAAGGCGTGATCGTTTGCCGGAACACAGCGACATCTTTGCCAGAATCCGTGCGCAAAGCGGCCGGATGAGCAAAGCCCAGCGGCGGATCGCAGCATATCTTGAAGCCCATCCGGATACCGTTCCTTTTTTAACCACGGCCAAATTGGCAAAGCAAGCGGGGGTCGGCGAGGCGACGGTCGTTCGCTTCGCCTCTGCCCTCGGCTTTTCGGGCTTCACGGAAATGCAGCAGCATTTGCAGGAGCAGCTCCGCAGACGGGTGACAACGGTGGAGCGGCTGGATTTGAATGCGGATCTCTATCCTGAAGAACAACGGATTGCCTACGAAGTGCTCACCGATGATATCGCCAACCTGAAACAAACGATGCAGATGCTGGATGCGGAAACCTTCAGCGAAGCGGTAAAACGGATCCATCAGGCCGCATCGGTCACCATTGTCGCCCTGAGAAGCTCGCATTCACTCGGTTCCTTTCTCGCATTTTACTTCCAGTTACTGCGAAAAAACACGCAGTTCATCACTGATTCCGATACCATGTTTGAAAAGCTGGCCCACCTGAACAAGGAAGATCTGGTGATCGGCATCAGCTTTTCCCGGTATACAGCCAGAACGGTGGAAGCGATGCGCTTTGTGCGGGAACGCGGGGTTCAGACTCTGGCCATCACTGATGCCCACCATTCCCCCCTCGCCGCGGTCTCCGATCTTAGTCTCATTGCCTCGAGCAGCCTGCCGTCCTTTCTCGATTCTTTCGTCGCTCCGCTCAGCCTGATCAATGCATTGTTGACGGCGGTGGCAAGAATGAACCGGCAGGAAGTAACCCGGCATTTGGAGAGAATGGAGCGTTTGTGGGAACAGGAAGGAATCTATCATTCTGATGAAAAGTGAGCTCCGATGCGTTGAACGACCATGACGGCCGGGAGATTGTCGGAAGATTTTCCGGTCTCAAAAAGAACGCCCTCCCCCCAAAATCCTGTCAAACCCGGTGTGCTCATTAAGATAATAAAAAACCTTTCAAGGAAAATGGTCCTCCCCTTGAAAGGTCCGCTTGTTGACAAAACCTCAAAAAACAGGAATCCCTGGGTCCGGGTGCTACTCTTCACTCCCGTCTCCTTCACCGCAAAGATCGCAGCGAAAAAGCACCCGTCCCCCTCCATTTTTTCAGTTCCCCCATCGACGTGAATTCTCCTTGTTTCCGCGATCCGCCAGAATAGCGATTGTTATTCCTCAAGGCGGTCCAATACCTCTTCCAAAAGAAAATTGTTTTCAAAAGTGGCTTCTTGAACCTCAACGATTTTTTGTGTTTGATAGTATCCTGCCTGGGAAAAAGGATCTCCCTTTAATAGTTCCTCGGCTTCTTTTTGTGATTCAGCTTTGAGAATCATTAAAGCTGTGCCGTCTACACAAGGACCGCAAAATGGTAATTTTCCTTTTTTCTTTTAATGAACGTAAATACTCAACGTGCCCAACAACAAGTTCTTTGGACATGAGATGCTTTTGCTTGTCAGAAAGATGGACGATAAATTGTTTGCTCATTTAGTCCTCTCCTTTAAATAAGGATTTGGTCATGAAACCGGGTCAGCAAACACCGGAGTGGATCAATTGAATTCCGGCCTTGACACATGTCAGTTGCTCTTCGAAAAATATTCCCGGGTATCTTTGCGTATATGTTTGGGCAAGACGCGATCAAGCTCTTCATTTAACCAGGCCAGTGTTTTACTGCGCAAGTAATCACGCATTTTTTCTTCCGCAGAGAGCATAACTGAATTGATGGTGCAAAAGGAGGGAGCAGAGCAACAGTTTTCCCTGTACAAATATCCATTGTCTTTAATGTTTTTACATTGGAATATAGGCTTTGAACCTTCAACTGCTTCAATCACATCCCAAAAGGAAATATCCTCCGGCTTCCTGGATAACCTATACCCTCCCTTTACACCAGGTACAGAACTGACAATCCCAGCCTTGGATAATTTACCAAAAACTTTGGAAAGATATGTCTCAGAAACCCCTTGGAATTCTGCCAAATCCTTTATCCCAACACTTTTATCGGAAGGAACATCGATTAAATAAACCAGACAATGTAAAGCATATTCAACACCGACACTATACTGCATATTTCTTCACCTTCTTTTGATTTTAAAGATTAATCCAGTTGTATCTTAGAAATATGTAGAGTCTTAGTCAAATAAAAGAAATCGATGCGATTAAATGATGCTTCATTTGACAAAGATGATGAAAGTCTTTATTATGGATAAATGTAATCGGCGATTAACTAAGTCCATAATTAGGGACTGAAATTCATTTTATTGGAGGAATAAAAATGAACAAAACGCTTATTATCAACGCACATCCAAAGACAGATGATCCTTCTTCAGTGAGCTTGCAGGTTCTCAACCACTTTTTGAAAGCTTATAAAGAATTCACAAACGGAAGCGAAGTAATTGAACAGATTAACCTGTACAGTGAAGACGTGCCCATGATTGATAAAACAGTTTTAAGCGCATGGGAAAAGCAGCAAAAAGGACAGGAGCTAACCAGCCAGGAGCAACAGGTAACAGAACGCATGTCGGAGATCTTACAACAATTCAAAAGCGCAAATACGTATGTCATCGTTTTGCCTTTGCATAATTTCAATATTCCATCAAAGTTAAAAGATTATATGGATAATATCATGATCCCACGTGAAACGTTCAAGTATACCGAAAACGGATCAGTGGGTCTGCTTAAAGACGGACGAAGATTGCTCGTGATCCAAGCAAGCGGAGGAATCTATACAAATAATGATTGGTATACAGAAGTTGAATACTCTCACAAATACCTGAAATCAATGTTTAATTTCCTCGGGATCGAAGATTATCAAATCATCCGTGCACAAGGAACTAATATATTGGAGCCAAACGAAGTATTGCAAGAAGCATTTAAAGAAGCTGAAGAAGCTGCTTTCAGATTGGCATCTAAATCAAAACGGTCCTGAAGGAAAAGAGATATAAGCGGTGTCGGGCAGGGCGGCCCGTTCCCCCTCTAAAAACCGTGCACACGTGTTTCACCGAACACGGCTCAGGCCTCTTTAAACGTCCCGTATTCTGGATGCAAGAGACTCGGTTCCCTTGTAAATCGGAACTGCCAAAAGATCACCAGACGGTGTGATAATTGTGCCATCCAGTAAGTCTGGTGATCTTTTCTTATGGTCAATCGGCATCAGATCGCGCGAAAAAACATCAAACCAGCCGGACCCCGCACTTTCAGCCAATCCCCGTCCTGAATCATCGCCGGTCAGATTAAAAGTGGGCAAAACTTCAGCCGTTTCATTTCGCGATCGCTCATTTTCGGAAGCAATGCTCCTTTGATGTTTGCACGGCCTGAAGCTGTTCTGCCTGCGCCTTTTTTATTCCGGAAACCGTTCAGAAGAAGGATCTTCATCCGGTTGGCGGCATAACAGAACAACCGGCAGTCCCCTGCCCGTAATGCGCCGGTAAAACCGTTCTACATGACGATCGATCTCCCGCTGCCGCGCCATCTGCAAAACAGCCGGATTGGCAAAAATCACTTCAATCTTCGCACCATTGATCCGCCACTCCGCTTGCCCGAACCAGGTAGCCGCTGCGGGTGTAACCAGTTTCTGCAAATTTTTTTGAATAAAATATTTGTACTTTTGCAACACGACCGGATGCTCAACCGCGTCATACTCAAACCGGACGGAGACGCGAATGGCCGGATGAAAATGTTTTTTTACCCTGGACCGGAACTCCTGCCAAATATCCGGATCGAGAGGTTCAACAAGATGCAAACAGAGTTGCCAGGTTCGTTTCTCCTGATCCACGATCACTTCTTTGATATAACCACCATGAAAATGCCGGTTCAGCCAATCTTCAGGCAATTCCGTCTCGCGAAAAAGGTTGATCAGCGCCTTCTTTCCTTTCACCTCTCTCAACCTCCCGGTCTTCTTATAACAGAGAGTTTATCAGAAAAAAAACGGCGGAACCAGATCAGTTTAAAATATTGAAACAACAAGGAATAGCCGAAAAGATCAGGTTGACGTCCATGTTGGAATACCTTAAAATCATTTCGATTAACGAAAACTTTCCATTTCTAACAAATTACTTGTTCAGCATCATCTGATTTAACCATGAGGGAGGTTTCAACATAGATGAGCAAATCGCTCGGCAGTTACGACACAACCCTACTGAAATCCACCCGATCACGCCGAGCTGGAATGATCTTTCTGCTGGGATCTCTTGTCTCCTTCGGCCCTCTGTCCATTGACATGTATTTGCCTTCGCTGCCCGTTCTGGCCAAGGGGCTTCACACCAGCACATCGCTCTCCCAGCTCAGCCTGACATTCTGTTTAATCGGGCTCTCGCTCGGGCAATTGGTCGCAGGCCCGCTCAGCGATACGCGCGGCCGGCGGCTTCCGCTTCTTTGCGGGCTCGTCCTTTATACCGTTTCATCCCTGTTATGTGCTTTCAGCTCTTCGATTTGGGTCTTGATCCTGCTCCGGTTGATCCAGGGACTGTCGGGGGGTGCGGGCATTGTCATCGCCCGTGCCATCGTGCGCGATCTCTACTCAGGTCCGGAGTTGACCAAATTCTTTTCTCTTCTCATGCTGGTCAACGGTGCGGCCCCGATCCTCGCTCCGATCATCGGCGGACAGTTGCTAAACATCACCTCTTGGCGCGGGGTATTCATCGTGCTGAGCATTGCGGGTGCGATCATGATGCTCTCCACTTTGTACACCCTGCCGGAAACACTGCCTGTCGATCGCCGGGCCAAAGGCGGAATCAAAAATACCCTGTCCACCATCCGCAATCTCGCCGGTGACCGTCTTTTCATGGGCTATGTGCTGGCGCAAGGAATGGTGACCACCGCCTTGTTTGCCTATGTTTCCGGTTCTCCGTTTGTCCTGCAAGACATTTTTGGCGTCTCGCCGCAAATGTTCAGCCTCTTCTTTGCCATTAACGGCTCCGGCATCATCATCGCCAGCCAGGTCACCGGGAGACTGGCAGGGCGGGTCGGCGAAGCAAAGCTTCTCCTCATCGGGCTTGGCATAGCCGCAACCGGCGGGGTTCTGCTGCTGGCCGCCATTTTGCTCGGTGCCGGTCTGGCAGCCATTTTACCTCCCTTGTTCATGGTGGTCTCCAGCGTCGGAATGGTTTCGAGCGCAAGTTTTTCTCTGGCGATGCAAAACCAGGGAAAAGCAGCAGGCAGCGCTTCGGCATTGCTCGGATTGCTCTCCTATGTTTCCGGCGGAATCGCTGCCCCGCTCGTGGGCATCGCCGGTAACCATTCCGCCGTGCCTATGGGAATCATCATCGCTCTGGCCGAAGCCGGCGCCGTTCTCAGCTACCTGCTCCTCATTCGCAAGCGGAAATCCTCCTGATTTGCCAAAATCCCGTTGTTCCTCCCTCTGTGGCTGGAAAAACGGGATTTTATTTTTTAAAGAGCAGAATGACTTTTATCTGAAAATGAATTACCATAAACGAAAACACCCATACACTGAGAGGAAACTTTATGAGAATCATCATTGCACCCGATTCGTATAAAGGCAGTTTGCCGGCCAAAGAAGTGGGACTCACCATTATGAAGGCGTTTACATCGGAAATTCCCGAGGCTGAGGTAACGGTGATTCCGATGGCGGACGGTGGTGAAGGCACGATTGACGCAGTGGTTTATGCCACCGGCGGTAAAACACAATCCGTCGAAGTGGCAGGACCGCTCCTCAAGCCTGTCACGACCTGCTACGGTGTGATCGACAAACAAACGGCAGTCATTGAAACAGCCAATATCGCCGGCTTGCCCATGGTGCCCAAAAACGAGCGAAACCCGTTGCACACTTCAACCCTCGGCATCGGGCAAGCGATCAGACATGCCTTGGATCAAGGCTACCGGCGCTTTATCGTCGGACTGGGGGGAAGTGCGACCAATGACGGGGGAATGGGCATGCTTCAGGCGCTGGGAGCCACTTTCCTCGATGCACAAAATCAACCGCTGCCCCCGGTCGGAATCTCGCTCGATCACGTTGTCAAAACCGACCTCAGCGGATTGGATCCCCGTCTGTTTGAAAGTGAAATTCTCGTCGCCAGCGATGTGCAAAATCCGCTGTGTGGCGACCAGGGAGCAACCAGCGTCTTCGGTCCGCAAAAGGGGGCAACCCCCGAACAGCTGAAACAGCTGGAACGGGGCATGCAAAAGTATGCGCGGTGCCTCGAAACACTGACAGGCAGGTCACTGCAAACGGTTCCCGGAGCCGGGGCTGCCGGCGGTCTGGGATTTGCTTTCCTCCTGTTGCAAGCCAAAATAAAAAGCGGGGCAAAGCTGATCGCAGACCTGGTTCATTTGGAAGAAAAAATCGCCGGAGCTGACTGGGTGATTACCGGCGAAGGAAAAACTGACTTCCAGACCCAATACGGCAAGCTTCCCGTTTTCGTGGCGCAATTGGCGCAAAAACACGGTGCCAAAGCACTCCTCCTCTCCGGCAGCATCGAACCGGGAGCCGAAGCTTTAAGCAGCCATTTTGTCAGTCTGCACTCCATTCAACGAAGACCGCTCTCTCTGGAAGAGGCCATGGACCAAACCGCTTCCCTTCTGATGGAAACCGCCCGAAACCTGGCGCGCCTGATCAAGGTTTGTTCCTGAAAATCCGGCACAGCAAACAGGAAAACCCGCCTTCCCGATCACATGCCGGGCGGCGGGTTTGTTTCAGTCAGATGGATCGACTTCATCTAAAGACAAAGTTGTGACCTCTGTATAATCGCCCCGGGCAATTTCCTCTTTCGTCGCTTTCTTCTCCAATTCCTCATGATCGTTTAACCCGGGAGCGATTTTGTTCGCTTCTTTCTGCTTTTCCTTCATTCCGATGCCTCCTTTTGAATCCTTAGTTTGCGCGATGATTGCCCGGAAAATTCATTTTGCGATCAGCGGTGAAAATCGTGGTAATATAAAAAAAACGATTTTACCACACAAAAAACGCAAAAATTACAGTATAGGAGACACCCAAGAGATGGAACATTTAAACATTGGCATGCTTCTGTTTTTGATCGCATCCGGCTTTTTGGCCTCGTTTATCGACTCCGTGGTGGGGGGAGGCGGCCTGATCTCCATTCCCGCCCTGATGATGACCGGGCTGCCGCCCACCGTCGTGCTGGGAACCAACAAACTGGCGGGCACGATTTCCTCTCTGACCAGTACCATTACATATATCCGTTCCGGGAAAATCAATTTTCGACTGGTCAAATATCTCCTTCCTTTGTCGTTCGCCGGTTCGATATTGGGCGTTTATACTGTCAAGCAAATCTCTTCCGATTTTTTAAGACCGTTGATCATCGTTTTCTTAATCCTGGTTACGTTTTATTCTTTGCTGAAAAAGGAGTGGGGGCGGGAATCGAAGTTTGAACAATTTACGGTCAAGACCGGTATTTTCATTGCCATGGCCAGCTTTGCCATCGGTTTTTATGATGGTTTTTTCGGTGGGGGAACCGGTTCTTTTCTCATGTTTTCGTTTTTGCTGCTGGGGTTTGATTTCATCCAGGCTGCAGCAAAAGCCCGGTTGCTCAACTTCACCAGCAACATAGCCGCACTCATCTTTTTTATCTGTCTACATGATGTCAATTTTGTCTATGGAATTCCCATGGGAACAGCCATGCTGTTGGGCGCGCTGGTCGGCTCAAATGTCGCTCTGCGCAAAGGGGCCTCCTATGTCAAAGTGCTGTTTGTCTCGGTCACCATCCTTCTGATCGGCAAACAAATTATTGATTATCTGTAAAAGAGATCGAAAATCTATGATGAGGATTCACCATTGCCCACGAACGGGCGATCTTTGCAAAACAGGCGCCGAACTTGCGGGAAGAATCTTTCTTTCGCATTCGGCGCCTGTGTCCGCTTCCGTATAAAACGGCTTTATTCCTTGATTTTCAGAAGTCTCATCGCATTCAGAGTGACGATCAGGGTGCTGCCCATATCGGCAAAAACGGCCATCCACAGCGTTAACCATCCCGGAATGATAAGCAGCAAAGCGAGAAACTTGATGGCAAAAGAGATGGTGATGTTTTGCTTGATAATGCCAAGCGTTTTGCGGCTCAGCCCGATGGTAAACGGAAGTTTTCGCAAGTCATCTCCCATAAGCACAATATCCGCTGTCTCCAATGCCGCGTCTGTTCCTGCCCCGCCCATGGCAATGCCGACTGTTGCAGCAGCCAAGGCCGGGGCATCATTGACGCCGTCTCCGACCATTGCCACCCGGTTTCCGCTGTTACGGACCGCTTTGATCCGCTCCAATTTTTCCTCAGGCAAAAGCTCCGCTTCAATTTCCCTGATCCCCAACCGGTTGCCTATGGCGTCGGCTGTCTCGCGGTTATCCCCTGTCAGCATGACGGTTCTCCTGATTCCGATCCGGTGCAACCGCTCTACCGCTTCCCGGCTGTGCTCACGAAGTTCATCGGAAATGGCGGCCAGTGCCAAGGCTTTCTCTTCATCAGCCAGCAGCACGACCGTTTTCCCCTGTTTTCGATAGCTTTTCACCTTTTCTTCAATGTCAATCGGAATGCCGTTCGGCAGGATTTCTGCCAACCAATCCGGACGGCCCGCATAATAGTGCTTTCCGTCCACTTTGGCCCGGACGCCTTTTCCGGTAACCGATTGAAAATCTTCTGCTTCCCCAACCAAAACTGCCGACTCCTTCGCTTTATCCAGCAGGGCGGCGGCCAGCGGGTGCTGCGAATGACGTTCAATCGAGGCGGCAATTTGCAAGTGGGCCTGTTCTTGGCCGGTGAAGGAAATAAAATCTGTAACCACCGGGCGCCCCCGCGTCAGGGTTCCGGTTTTATCAAAGGCGATGGCCGTCAAGGAGCCCGCTTCCTCCAAATGGATTCCGCCCTTGATCAGAACTCCGTTTCGTGCCGCGTTTCCAATCGCCGTGACGATGGCCACCGGAGTGGAAATCACCAGAGCACATGGGCATCCGACCACCAGAAGCGCCAGCGCACGGTAAATCCAGACAGACCAAGCCCCGTGAAAAAACAGCGGCGGAATCAGGGCGACGAGCAGGGCAAGGAGCAAAACGGCCGGGGTGTAAACTTTGGCAAACCGGTCGATGAACGCTTGAGAAGAAGCCCTTTCCGCCTGTGCTTCCTCCACCAGATAAATGATTTTGGAAAGGGTGGTGTCCCGAACCTGCTTGGTCACCTTGATTTCCAGGTAACCTTCTTCATTTATGGTGCCGGCAAACACCTCATCTCCCGCCGATTTGGCGACCGGAATCGATTCACCGGTAATGGGGGCCTGGTTGACAGCGGAGGAACCCGACACAACGACCCCATCCATGGCGATTTTCTGCCCCGGCTTGACCAGCAGAATATCCCCTGTTTCGATCTCATCGACAGGCAGGGTGAACTCAGCCTGATTGCGCCGCACGGTCGCCTGTTTCGGGGCCAAATCCATCAGCGAGCGGATGGATTGCCTCGCCTTGTCCATCGAGTATGACTCGAGAATTTCACTGATGGCAAACAGTACGACAACTGTCGCTCCTTCGCCCCATTCCCCGATGGCGGCAGCCCCGACGACGGCGATCGTCATCAGCGCTTTCATATCAAAATCGAGGCGGATCATGCTTTTGATCCCATTCACAAACAGCCCGGCGCCACCGATGAGCATGGAGATCACCATAGTCAAAATCGCAAAGGCGCTCGTTTCACCATACAGATCATCGGCAGCATAACCCAGAAGGAGAAAGATCAGCGCGAAAAATAACCGCTGATTCTCCCGCTTTTTCCAAACCGGAGTCCGTTCCTCCTCTTCACGCAGACCGTCCGGGACCAGCTTCAGGTTTTCAAAGGCCCCTGCTTTTTCCAATTCCTCAAGCGATGCGGTTCCGTAAACAGTCAGCTTCGATGCACCGAAATTGATCCGGGCATCCTCCACGCCTGGCAGGGCCTTGACGTTCCTTTCAAATTTGGCGGCACATCCGGCGCAGGTCAAACCCTTGACCCTGTACATATGACAATTATCGTTTTTCCCCATTCTCTCCCACTTCTTTCTGATGCAAAAATGCGATCTCGATCAACTGCCGTACATGGTCATCATCAAGCGAATAAAAAACGAGCTTCCCTTCCTTCCGGTATTTGGCCAGTCCCATGTTTCGCAGCAAGCGCAAGTGATGGGAAGCGGTCGCCAGAGAAGATTCAATAATATTGGCAACATCGCAGACGCACAGCTCCCCCTCCTGCATGAGCGCATAAGCGACCTTCAAGCGGGTCGGATCGGCCAGTGCCTTGAACAGTTGCGCCGTCTCCAGCGGATTCACCGCTTGCAAATGCGCTTGCACCCGCTCCACTTTATCGGCATCAAAACAATAGATCTCACAGCGGTCTTCACTCATACCATGCACCTCGCGCCACAATCTGACGGTTATTTTCTTATATTACAATACTCAAACAACCATTTGAATAATTGATGGGAAATTTAAAATTTCTTTCGCAAAGTGCATTGCAAAATGCGCTGACCTTCCTCCTCCATGCACTTCGTATCGTCACTCAAAGATCCCCCGCAACCCTCACATCCTTGCCGGAATCATCTCAGAATGTGCCGATGTTGTCTGCAAGAATTTTTTCGTCTTGTCAGACCTCTCAATTCTGTATATGATAATGATAATCGTTATCATAAATTGATTCATGATCGCTGGGAGGCAAAACATGAGTAAATCAATCACTCTTCGTTCGTTGACCGAAGTGATTCGGGAGCGGCGGACCGTACGCCAGTTCCGCCCTGATCCGGTTCCGCTGGATGTGATGAAGGAGATTTTGGAAACTGCCAATTGGGCCCCCTTTCACAAGGAAAAAGAGCCATGGCGCTTCCTGCTGGTGCACGGAAATCGCAGGGAGGAAATTATCGCATTATCCATGAAAGTTTACTCCCATCTGCCTGCTCCGACTTTAAAAGCATTTGAAACGTACTTGCGCACCGTCCCCATCTATTTATTCGTCATCATGGAAGAAAGCGAAGAACGACAGCAATGGGAAGATGATCTCTGCGCGACTGCGGCCCTGATTCAAAATATTCAACTTCTCGCCTGGGAGAAAGGGCTTGGCATGGTATGGAAAAGTTATTACGGCACAGATCTGGGGCGGGCTTACCCGGAGGAACTGGGGCTCAAGCCGGGCGAGAAACTGGTTGGTCTCCTTCTGATGGGATATTTTGATCAAGCCCCAAAACCAAAACGCCGCACTCCGCTGTCCGAGTTATTGACGATCCGGGGGGATTAGCACCAAGGCCGCACCCTTCTCCCGGGCCGTCATGGCCTGACTTTCATTGATAATGATTTTCATCTTCATTTTTTCCGAACTCCCCCTTTACTTTCATCCGGCTCAATGGTATATTGATCTCAAATAAATGATAATGATTATCATTATCAATTGGAGGGATCATCTTGAATCAGAGTCTGGTCCTGCGCAATGACCACTATCTCGCCAATCAGGAGCGGCGGGAATCAAATGCCCGCTCCTATCCCCGGCGGATTCCGATCGCCATCAAAGAAGCCAATGGCATTTTTGTCAAAGATGTGGAAGGAAAAGTTTATTATGACTGCTTGTCAGGTGCCGGAACCCTGGCATTGGGGCATAATCACCCCGTTGTCATCGAAGCGATCAGGCAAGTGCTCGACAGCCGGCTCCCTTTACATACACTCGATTTGACCACTCCAGTGAAAGACGAGTTCATCGAAGAGTTGTTTGCCAGCCTGCCGAAATCATTCGCTTCGCGCGCAAAAGTCCAGTTTTGCAGCCCATCCGGTGCGGATGCGGTGGAAGCGGCGATCAAGCTGGTTAAAACGGCAACCGGACGGCGAACCCTCTTCTCTTTTCACGGTGCCTTTCACGGCATGACGCACGGTGCGCTCAGTCTGACCGGCAATCTCGCACCAAAACAACCGATCGCCAATCTGATGCCCGATGTCCATTTTCTCCCCTATCCCTATGCCTACCGCTGTCCGTTTAACCTCGGCGGGACACTCGGTGAACAGACGGGCATCCATTACATCAAACGCGTGCTGAACGATCCGGAAAGCGGAATCGCCCCTCCCGCGGGCATGATTATGGAAATCGTGCAGGGCGAAGGCGGCGTCATTCCAGCGCCGGACAATTGGGTGCAAAGCGTTCGCTCAATCACCCGGGAGCACAAAGTTCCGCTTATCGTCGATGAAGTCCAAACCGGATTTGGCCGCACCGGCAAATTATTCGCCTTTGAACATGCCGGCATTATTCCGGATGTGCTCGTTTTGTCCAAATCGATCGGCGGTTCCCTGCCCCTGGCCGTTGTGGTCTACGATCAATCTCTGGATCAATGGTCTCCCGGTGCTCATACGGGAACATTCCGGGGTAACCAAATGGCCATGGCAGCCGGCATCGCCACCATCCGCTTTATCCGCGACAACCGCCTGGAGGTGAATGCCGCACAAATGGGAGAACGGCTGATGTCCCGCCTGAAGTCGATTCAAAACGAGTCGACCTGCATCGGGGATGTGCGCGGCAGAGGCTTGATGATCGGAGTGGAAATTGTCAACACGCAGCGCGAACCCGATTCTCTGGGAAGCTACCCGGCCTATCCCGAACTGGCCCGGCAAATTCAGCGGGAATCCTTCAACAGAGGATTAATCCTGGAGTTGGGCGGCAGACATGGCAGCGTTGTCCGCTTTTTGCCGCCATTGATCATTACCGGGGAACAAGTGGAGCATATCTCCGCCGTTTTTGCCGAAGCCGTGCAAGCGGCCGAGAAGAAAATGGCCGATTGAACAGGAGGAAAAAACAGAGGATGCACGAGAAAGCAAAAACAGATACAGAGCGGTTGTTTCTCAATGGGTCTCGGCAATCGGCGCGGGAATACCGGTTGGCGATCTCCAATGCGGAAAAGATCCTGTTGGAACAGTTTGCCAATGCACGGCAACCCTTCAGCGGGCGCTCAGTCCAAGAGCTTTCCAACCGGATCGGTGACCTGGAGCCCTGCCCGGAACATGGCCGTGATTTGCTTGAAGTTTTGGAGGAAACAGGAGAGGTCATTCTGAAAAATTTGCTCGCGGTCCATCATCCGGCTTGTGCCGCCCATCTTCACTGTCCGCCGCTGATCCCTTCCCTTGCGGCGGAGGCGATCATCAGTGCCGCCAATCAATCGATGGATTCATGGGATCAAAGCGGTGCTGCCACCTTGCTGGAAGAAAAGCTGGTCAAATGGCTGTGCCGGCTGTTCGGCTACACCGGCCAGGCGGACGGAGTTTTTACCAGCGGTGGCACCCAGTCCAATTTGCTGGGTCTGCTGTTGGCAAGGGACTGGTACATCAAGGAGCAGTTCGGCCGGAATGTGCAAAAGGACGGACTGCCCCCGGAAGCGGAGCGGATGCGCATCCTGTGCGCCAAAACGGCCCACTTTACAGTGCAAAAATCAGCTGCCCTGCTGGGATTGGGGGAAAAAGCGGTTGTCAGCATCGAAACGGATGAACACCAGCGCCTGTGCCTCGACGATCTGGACCAAAAACTGGCCAGACTCCGTTTCGTGGGATTGCTCCCGTTTGCCGTGGTCGCTACGGCCGGCTCCACTGATTTCGGCGCAATTGATCCGTTGCCCGCTTTAGCCGACAGAGCAAAGCAATACGGCCTCTGGTTGCATGTCGATGCCGCTTACGGCGGAACAGTGATGCTGAGTGATCAACATCGAAGCAAGCTGGACGGGATTGAACACGCCGACTCCATGTCCGTCGATTTTCACAAACTCTTTTACCAGCCAATCAGTTGCGGGGCCTTTCTTACGAAAAACGGCCGCCATTTTGAACTGATCAAGTCAAATGCCGATTACTTGAATCCGGAGGAAGATGAAGATCAGGGCATCCCGAATCTCGTGGGCAAATCGCTTTCGACGACCAGGCGGTTTGATGCACTCAAACTGTTTATTTCGATGCAGACCATCGGCCGTGCCGCCTTTGCCAGAATGATTAACCATACGATCGAATTGGCGCAGCAAACAGCAAACCTGATCGCCCAAGATCCGAAGCTGGAATGCATCAATCGGGAGCCGGCCCTGAACGCCGTTGTTTTTCGCTACATCGGAAATGAAGCGGAGCAGAGCAGGCAAAACAAACTCAATCGCGAAATTCGCCGTTCCCTGTTATGGGAGGGAAAAGCCGTGATCGCGCAAACGAAGGTGGACGGCATGCACTGTTTAAAGCTGACTTTGCTCAATCCACGCACCACCCTCGACGATGTCAAGTTCATTTTGGAGGAAGTCAAACGAACCGGCTCGCTGCTGGAACTGAGGAAAGGAGAACGATCGCCATGCCCGACAAAACTGCAGAACAAGCCAGTATCGAAGCATTTTTAAACTGTTATCTGAGGGAGACGGGAAGATATGAGCTGGTAAAAAAGGAGCAAAGCCCCTATCGCTCGCTTTTCGCCGAGTGCCCGTCTGATCAATTGATCATCTGTCCCCTCCCGCATCATGGGTTTAACATCATCGCTCCCGTAAAATATTGGTCGTTGACCGGCCGCCATCTTTTCCACTTCCCGCTCTATTACACAACCGCAAACGGTGCTTCCCACCAACTGGATCTGGTGACGCTGGCAGCACTGGTAACCAAAGAACTGGCCATTTTCCGGAATGCAACCGGCGGTCAGAGTGAGCTTGTTTACCGTGCCTTGCAAAGCTCTGACAACATCAAATCGTTCATCGCTTCCCGCCAGGCGGACGCGCATGAGCTGTATGAACCGCAATTTTCCTTTTTGGATGCAGAGCAGTCATTGATCTTCGGCCATTTGCTGCATCCGACACCGAAAAGCCGGCAGGGCCTCTCCGAACTTGACCAGGCACTCTATTCTCCGGAACAAAAAGGGAAGTTTCCCCTTCATTATTTCCGTGCCCACCGTTCGATCGTCAAAGAGGATTCCGCCCTGCCCCAAACGGCGACACAATTGATCAAGGAAGAGCTGCAAAACGACCCGGAGCTGGACGAAACCTTTAAAAACACCTGCTTGCAAGAGGACGATTACGCGATCTTGCCGCTTCATCCTTTTCAGGCAGAGCATTTGCTCCGCCGCCCGGAGGTGCAAAAATTGCTCCGGCAAGGCCTGATTGAAGATTTGGGAGTCATGGGAAGAGCTTATTCCCCCACCTCGTCACTTCGCACTCTCTATCATCCGCAGGCCCGCTTTATGCTGAAATGCTCACTCCATATCAAAATCACCAACTCCCTGCGGCTGAACCAGCGGAAGGAGCTGGAACGAGGAGTGGAGGTCTCACGCATCTTGCAGAGCAGGATCGGCAAAGAACTGGCGGAACAATTCCCCCGGTTCCAAATAATCCAGGACCCGGCTTATATCACCCTCGCGATCCCGGGCAGCAAAGAGTCCGGTTTTGAAGTATGCCTTCGCGAAAATCCGTTTACCGCCGGTGCGGATGAGAATGTCACGCTGATCGCCGGACTGGTCCAGGATCCAATCAAGGGTGGGAAAACAAGGCTTTTCAACATCATCTCAGAACTGGCCGAAAAAGAAAAACGAACCAATCGGGAAGTCAGCCTCGACTGGTTCCGCCGCTACTTAAATCTTTCACTGCGGCCGTTGATGTGGCTCTATCTCCGTTACGGCATCGCTTTGGAAGCACACCAGCAAAACAGCCTCATCCGGCTTTATCAAGGATATCCGCATCAATTTTTCTACCGGGACAATCAGGGTTACTACTACTGTGAATCCACCTATCCTGCACTCAAGCGGATTTTGCCCGGAATCAGCAAAAAAAGCGAGACGGTGTGCGCCGATGCCGTCGCCGATGAGAGATTTTGTTACTACTTTTTCATCAATCATTTATTCGGGCTGATCAACGTCTTCGGAGCATCCAGTCTGATCGGAGAACAGGAATTGTTAAACGAACTGAAGCATGAATTAAGCCGTTTTCTGCCGTGGAACTGCCGGCCTTCCACCTTGCTTGACAATTTGTTGCACAATGAAAAACTCTCCTGCAAGGCAAATCTGCTCACCCGTTTTTATGAAATGGACGAATTGGCGGGGCCGCTGGAAAGCCAATCAGTTTACGTACAAATCGCTAATCCGCTGTCGAAGGTGGTGGAAAAACGTCATGAGTCTTCAGCCGGAATTTGAACAATATGATTCCTCAATCAACAAAACCATCTCATTTCGCAAGGTCTCTTTTGAACATGACCTGAACATGCTCTTTGTCTGGATGCATCAACCGCATGTGATTCCCTTTTGGAACCTGAATATTCCGTTCACAAAATACAAGGAACATTTGCACAAGTCTTTGCGCGATCCGCACCAAACGCTCAGAATCGGTTATTTGGACGGTGTTCCCATGAGTTACTGGGAAACATACTGGGCCAAAGATGATATTGTCGGCAAACACTATGATGTGCATCCCTGGGATCAGGGAGTGCACCTGCTGATCGGTCCGCCTTCCTTTTTGGGCAAAGGATATGCCTTGCCATTATTAAGAACGATCATATCCCGATTATTCCAATGCGAAAAAACAGAAAAAGTGATAGCCGAACCGGATTTCCGGAATGAAAAGATGATCCACATTTTTCAAAAATGCGGATTTGAAAGGCAAAAAGAGATCGATCTCCCGGATAAACGCGCCTTGCTCATGTATTGTTACCGGGAATCGTTTTTCAGGAGGTGGGAGGATGCCGCGCGTTCATGAACATCCGTTGTTCGATCTGATCGGTGTTGGAATCGGCCCTTTTAACCTGGGGCTGGCGGCCATGATAACCAAAGTGCCCGAAGTGAAGGCCGTCTTTTTTGAGCGAAAGCCTTCCTTCAACTGGCATCCCGGGTTGTTGATCGAAGGAACCACCCTGCAAGTTCCCTTTATGGCCGATTTGGTGACCATGGCTGATCCGACAAGCCCATACAGCTTTCTAAACTACCTGAAAGAGCAGAATCGCTTGTACCAGTTTTACTTTTTGGAGCGGTTCCACATTCCGCGCCGTGAATACAATCACTATTGCCGATGGGTGGCCGGGCAGCTGCCTTCCTGTCGCTTCGGCTCTGAAGTTACCTCGATCGAATGGGTCAAGGCGGAGCCGCATGATCACTTTCGTGTCAAAGTGACGGATAGCACCAGTCAGCAGTCGGAATACCGGGCGAAAAATCTGGTTTTGGGAGTGGGCAGCGTTCCCCATATCCCGCCTGACCTGCATAATCTGCCCGGGGACGATGTTTTTCATTCCGGCGAATTTTTGAACCGGCTTGATCGTTGCCGACAGGCCTCGTCCATCACGGTGATCGGGTCGGGCCAGAGTGCCGCGGAGATTTTTTACACCCTTTTACAGGAACAGAAAGACCATGGATACCGGCTGGATTGGCTTACCCGGTCGGACGGCTTTTTTCCCATGGAATACTCCAAGCTGGGATTGGAGCATTTTTCGCCCGATTACACGGAATATTTTTATTCGCTGCCGCAGGCGAAACGGGACAGCCGCCTTCGTAAGCAGGATTTGCTGTATAAAGGCATCAGTGCCAAGACGATTGCCGATCTCTATGATTTGCTCTACGAACAGACTGTCGCCGGAGAATCGCCTCCGGTTCGCCTGCTCGCCCAAACGGAAGTGCAGGAAATCACGCCTGTGTCCGGCGGGGGAAAACGCAGATATCAGTTAAGCTGCCTGCACCGGGAACAGGATCAACGGTTTCAGCACGAAAGCGAAGTGGTGATCCTGGCAACGGGCTACACCCGCCAAATCCCCGGATGCCTCTCCGCTCTCCATCCCCTGCTTTGCTGGGATGATCAGGGAAGATATGTGGTAAAAGCGGATTATCGATTGGAGCTGACGGAAAAAACGGATTGTGCCATTTTTGTGCAAAACGGCGAACTGCACACCCACGGAGTCGGCGCTCCGGATCTCGGGCTGGGAGCTCATCGCAATTCCGTGATCATCAATACTTTGACGGGACAAACCGTTTATCCCGTTTTCCGCAAAAACGTGTTCCAACAGTTCGGGCTCCGGTCTCCTGAGCCGGATGCTCCCGTCCTCTCTGACAGAAAAGATTCATCTCTTTTCAGCACGACCCGGGGATGAAGGCTTTGGCAAACTCATGAGGATTGTGAAAGCACCGCCCCTGACAAGAACAAACTTTCACTGGCCAATGCGGAAGGAGTGTCTCGCATGAAAGATCAAACCACAATCGTACCCTCGGTATTCAATCCGAAATCCTGGGAAATCGTCTCACGCAATCTGCTGACCAAGATGATCTCCGAATTTATGTACGAAGAAATCATTTCGCCGGAATCGATTGAGCAGGCGGGAGAGTTCGGCACCTACCGCCTCTCCCTGAAAAACGGGGTGACCTACACCTTTTCCGCAAAAGAACGCCCCTTTGGCAGTTACCGTGTCGATTCCGGCAGCATCATGCGGCATGAAGCGGATGCAATCCATCCGGCAGTGAGTCCGATTCAGTTTCTGCTCGACATACAGGATACGGTCGGCATGTCGCCTGAGACCACCGGACATCTGATTCGCGAATACAATCACACCTTGATGGCAGACGCTCATCTCCTCCATAAAAAACAAGATCAAAAAGCCGACGTGACCACACTCGATTACGCGGAATTGGAAGGAGAAATGGAAGGCCATCCCTGGATTACCTATAACAAAGGACGCATCGGGTTCGGCTATGATGATTACCTTGCCTATGCACCTGAGCAAAAGCGGCCCGTCCGGCTTTCCTGGATCGCCGTCCACCGTCAAAAGGCGGAATTTCACGCCGTATCCGGCCTGAGCCATGAGGATTTGCTGAAACAAGAGCTCGGTGAACAATTTGCCCGGTTTCAACGGCAGCTGGCAGAGCAGGGAACCGATCCCCAGGAATACTTCTTCATGCCGGTTCACGACTGGCAGTGGAATCATTATATCGTCCCGTTATTCGGTGAAGAGTTGGCCAACCGCTCGATCATCTTTCTCGGAGAAGGAGAAGACCGGTATCTGCCCCAACAGTCGATCCGCACCTTTGTCAATATCAGCCATAAGCGGCGGCATCATCTCAAATTGCCGATGAGCATTCTGAATACGCTCGTCTACCGTGGTCTTCCGGGAGAACGAACCGTTCTCGCCCCCAAGATCACGGAATACATCAAAGGAATCTGGGAGAAAGACCGGTTTTTAAAAGAGGAATGCCGGATGATCCTGCCCGGGGAAATCGCCAGCTTAAACTATGATCATCCCTATTTTTCCAAACTGACCGGAGCTCCTTATCAATACCTGGAATTACTGGGCGCGATTTGGCGCGAAAGCATCTATTCGTATGTAGAGGAAGATGAAAAACCGGTCACGCTCGCTTCGCTCCTTTATGTGGACGGGAAAGGCAATCCCTACGTTTCCTCCCTCGTGAAGCAGTCGGGATTAACCCTGGAGGAGTGGTTGAATCGCTTATTCTCTGTCCTCCTTCCTCCCCTGCTCCATTATTTGTATCGTTATGGGGTTGTCTTCTCCCCTCACGGGCAAAATACGATTCTCGTGCTGAAAGATTCCGCTCCCCGTCGCCTGGCCGTGAAAGATTTTGTCGATGATGTCAATGTCAGCCGCCATCCGCTCCCGGAATTGTCGGATCTGCCGGCAGACCTTAAAGAGGTATTGCGCAGCGAGCCGCCGGAAGGACTCTGCCAATTTATTTTCACCGGTTTGTTTATCTGCCATTTCCGCTATCTGTCCGATCTGCTCGAAATCCATCATCAGTTCCCGGAAGCAAAATTCTGGGGCATGGTCCGGGACACGATCATCCGCTACCAGAACCGTTTTCCGGACTGGAAAGAGCGGTATGAGCTGTTTGATCTGCTCAAACCCAAGTTCACCAAACTCTGCCTCAATCGCAACCGCATGCTTGATTACGGATATTCGGACGGCGATGACAGGCCGCATGCTTCCGAATACGGCCAGGTCAGCAACGCTCTGGCCATGGAATATTCCTGCGACTGACCAGAAAAAACCGCTTTTCCGCGATTCCCGGGAAAGCGGTTTTTTTAATGGTTCAAGTCATCGGATCTTCCCCGGACCCGGAACTCAACGATTTAACCGACTTGATGTTGATCCGCATCATGCAGGAAATGGCAACGGCAAAATCGGGCATACTACCGTTGATTTTGCATGATTTACAAAACCATCACAGATACTGTCAGGTTTAATCCCCCCTTTTACCGTTTCATCCACATCATCCCCGTCAGGAGGTGTTGGCTTGTTCATCCTGTTGTTTAGCGCTGTCATTCCCGCCGTCTTGTTGATGATCTGGATCTACAAGTGGGATCAACTCCATCCGGAGCCGAAACGGCATGTGTTGCGCTTATTTGTAATGGGAGCCCTTGTGCCGCTGCCTGCCGCTTTGATCGAACGGCATCTGCTGATCACCAAAGCGTTAAGCCCCAATCCGCAAAGCCTGGTTGGCATTTTGCTGACGGCGTTCTTCGTGGCGGGTGCGGTGGAAGAACTATTAAAAGCGCTTTTTTTCTATAAAGGAATCTACCGCCATCGTGAATTTGACGAACCGATTGACGGCGTTGTTTATGCTGTGGCCGTCTCGCTCGGGTTTGCCATGGTGGAAAATATACTGTACGTGTCCAGTTACGGCCTGGCCACTGCTTTTTTGCGCTCAGTTACAGCCATTCCCGGGCATATGTTTTTTGGCATCATCATGGGCTATTATTTCTCCCGGGCCAAAATGGGACGGAGCCGGCTCTCCGCTGCCTTTGCCATTCCCGCTTTTTTTCACGGCGTTTACGACAGTTTCGCCATGAGCGACGGGTTCCGGGCGAATGTCGCGCTTCTGGTCTATTTATTGATCCTGCTGTTTTTCAGTTTAAACATCATCTCCCGGCTGAAGCGAATGGTGATCAACTAACCCGGCAATTCAGCATCTCGGTCCCTGTCCAATACAACCCGGATCCAACACAAAAGCTCCTCGCAAATGAGGAGCTTTCGAGGAGCTTTTGTATCGCAATTTCCAATTTTCAATCTACAGGATAACGGCCAAGCCGGCAAACAAGTGCAAAAGTGCTACGATCATCCTGATGACCTCCCGTTCTATGAGTTAATTCTGAATTTTCCAGTTCCAACTTACAGAATAACAAGCAATCCAGCAACCAAGTGCAAAAATGCTACAATCACTCATGCCACCTCCCGTTCTATATACTGGTATTCAACCCAAATTCGGTAAATTCCTGTTCGTTAACATATTTGTCAATATTTTTTCTTTTTGACAATTTACACTGTTTTCTTCTGAAATTACACGGTTTGCTCTGGAACCCAAAAATTTTTTGCCGGCATTTTTGCAAAAACGTTGGAGAAGAAAATGCCGAAAAACAAGAAAGTTTTTCGTGTCTAGTCGCCGTCCACAAATATCAGAAACACACTCTTCTGAATAAATGATTTTTAATTTTGCATAATTATTGTTATAATTAAATTATTACAAATTATATATCGCATAGAATTTCAGGAGGTAAGAAATGAAAAGAAAAAGATTCTCTCCTGGACTTGTGATGCTGATGTTGACCCTCATCCTTTTTCCGCTGAATGGTTTCGCTTACAGCTATACAGGTTCCGAACAGTGTAACTACTATGTGGAATGGCGCTGGGGGGGAACACTCCTGAACGGCGAGGCGGTCTTCCAAAATGCATTTCAACAAGCTTTGACGGACTGGAACAACAGTCAAAATGCCCGTCGCTATGTCAATGGCGGTTCCGATGCTTCGGGCGCATTGGACACATACAGCGAAAAAGACGGGAAGTACGGAAACTCGATTTGGTATACTAACTTGCTCGGCTGTGTCACTTCCTGGGTATCCAAGATTAACCGATATTATTCGCTCACGCATGAATTTACTCCTGCCCGCAGCACGGCAAACCATGAACTGGGGCACATCCTGGGACTGGCCCATACCAATAATCCCGCCATCATGAACACCAGCCGGAATCGCTATTCCATGTACACCCCGCAAACGGACGATATCAACGGGGTGAATAATCTCTATTAGCTGAAACATAATCCGCAGTAAAAACGTCCGAAGATTAAAGATTATTTTGATCAATCACGGAGGACTTGAAATGAAAAAAAGGATCATTTTGGCGGTTGTTGTGATGATCAGTCTTCTTTCACTTTCCGGCTGTTCGAATTTACCGGCAACAGGGGTTCCCACCATTCACATCGGTGCTGACGACCTGATCGTCGCCAAAGATCTGAAAGATATGACAGAGAAGGCCCCATTCATTGTAGTTGGTCATTATATAAAATACGTAACATCCGTGAATGCGGCGAGGGACGTGCAAAACCCTGCCGAACCGGCCAAAGATGTCTACGATGAAGCCAAGGTATACGAATTCAAAGTGGATCAGGTCTTAAAAGGGACGATCACGAACGAGTCCATCCTGATTCATAAAGTTTACAGCCAGGAGATAAAGGAACTGAAGGATGAGAATGGCCAGCCATTGGATATCCATGTCCCCAATTCCACTTTTCTCAAGCCGGAAACGGGTATAAAATACATTCTTTTTCTGGACAAATACCCCTATATGGAAAACACCTACTCCGGCTCATTTGCCAACTATGAAATCAAGTTCAACGATCAGGATCAAGCTGTGTTGAAACAGCCGGAAGCGTTCAGTCCCCAGATGGTGAAAGCAAACGGAAAAGAGATTAACATCCAGATGGAAGGGGAAACGAACTTCCCCGATGATGTCAGCGGCAAAAGCTTTAAGGAATTGACGGACACGATCAGGGAAAATGCCCGGTCATCATCAACCTCTTGATCGGCGTCATTCCCGTCATGATCCCCGCCATGCACAAATCAGGAATATACCCCGGGGCGGATGCCGGAAACCATCAGGTTTAATCATCGCCACACGACACCTTCAGAAAAAGGGTTGAGCAAAGCTGTTGATTAGTGAAGAACGAATGTAAATCTGCCGACACAGTAACTGCTCAGGCATTATTTTCGCCCCTGGTTATGAAGCACCGCTGTTCCCCGGGATCATTAAAACTGCCCCCGACAAAAGGGCAGCTTTTTTCTTTATAGTCAAATCATCTATCACCTTTGGAGAAACAAACCATCGACCATTTGAAGGATTTTATTCTGCTATCGATTCTCAAATCGGAGAACTACTTAAGTCGCCTCACAGTTTCCGGCCAATCTATTCCACTCGACGAATGAACATCCGATAAGCCACCCACATCCACAAACCATGGATCACGAATCCCATCCCGTGCGCAACAAAAAAATGCTGTCCCGCAGGCAATCCCGATAAAAAAGCTGCAGAGGCCCAGTAAGTGGGGAGCCACCACGCAGCCCATTGCCACTGCGGCGGGAGAAAACACACGGCGACGGGCCCAAAAAAGGAAAGCCCCATCAACTTGGAAATGGCCAACCCCTCCACTTTGTTTTGCGCCCAGGCGCCCAGGAACAATGTGGCGAGCGGCGCTTCCAATGACAACATCAAGAGGGAGGGAAGCAAACGTGCGGAATCGAATTGGACAAGGTTTGCGAGCAGAATGAAGGCCCCCGTGAAGAAAAAACCAAGTAAAACGGGTAAAACCAATCGATACACCAGATATCCCCTCTTCGTCATTGGAGTGACCGCCAACACCAACAACATGCCCTCATCGCGGTCATCCAGCAACAGGAAACCGGCCAGCATTCCGATCGTCATCGGAGTGACGAGTGCGAGAAAACTCATAATGAAATCCAAATGGGGCCGGATGGAGAAATGGAATACGTGCTGAACACCCCATTCCATCCAAGGAAGGACGACCCAAACGAAGATCAAGAGAAAAAGAGGGGAGGCGAACGACATCAGCAAAACCCAATCATGTCGCAACCGCCGCACATCCCCGAGAATAAGATACAGCCATCGGGTCATGCCCGCACCCCTCCCCATTCTTTTGTGAATGCTTGAAATAGCGAGCGTTTCGCCCCATAGAATGAAACTGCACACCACGCGATGAGCAGAAGAAAATCACGCAGCGGAAAAGAAACGAAAGGCTTGGACAGGGCCCATTCCAGGAGGCTGAAAGCAGCGCTTCCCGGCCAGATATCGGCCCACAACCCGCCCGCCAATCCCCAATATCCCAGCAGAGGGAGAGCGATCGGGAGCAAAAAAACTTGTGAACCTACAAGAAAAGCGTTGATTGTCTGTACATGCACAACCAGTATCATGCCCCAGCAGGTGAAACAGATGGAACTGAAGAAAATGCCAATGACCATGAGAAGGCTTTTTCCGCTGAAGCCGTGAACCCCCATCGCAATGGTCATACTGGACAAGCTGGAGAGAAACGCCAGTGAAACCAATTTCGCGCTTAAATATTCTGACAAGCGGAGCGGCGTCACCCACAACGGCTGCAAAATCTTTTGCACTTTTTCCAACAGCACAATTCCTCCGACGAAATAAAACCCCAAAAAAGAAGGATCGCTGTACAAAATAGTGATGGTCAAATCTTCTTGGTATTTTTCCGGAACGAAGCGCAGGAAAAGGATATACAGCGTGCTGATGATGGCATAAACGGCATAGAAACCATGGCGCCACTGGAAGCGAACGTCTTGGATCAAGGCCTTTGACCACCTCATGCCAACTTCCTCCCCGTGACGGCGATAAAAATTCGTTCAAGCGTAGTTTCTTGGGTGTGGATGGTCTCCAAACCGTCATGGGACAGCAGGCGGAGAAAGGCGTCATTTTGGGCAAGACCCGACAGCGGAAACTCCCGCGCCAGCAATCGATCCCCGTCTCGGTATTCGACGCGCACCATTTTGCGCCCGTACTTCAGTTTCATCACCCGCGGCGCATCAATTAACGCGATCTTCCCGTCCACGATTAAGGCTACTCGGTCGCACAGTTCTTCAGCGATGGCCATATGGTGGGTGGTGAGGAGAATGGTTTTCCCCTCTGCTTTCTTCTCCAATATCAACTTTTTTACCGCTTCCGTGCTGACCGGATCCAAGCCGGATGTCAGCTCATCCAGGAATACCAATTCCGGATCATGCAGAAAAGCGCGGCAGACATTGAGCCGTGTTTTCATCCCTTTGGAAAAGCTGGATACGCGTTGATGGACAGCGTCCGATAAGCCCACTTGTTTCAGCAAATCCACCGGGGAAAGCGTTTTATTTCGATAGAGGGAAGAAAAAAAACGCAAGTTTTCGAGTGCGGTGAATTTGTGGTAGAAATAGGGCGTCTCAAACGCCACTCCGATCTTTTCAAGGTATTCCGCACCCGTTTCGCGCAGCTCTTGCCCTTCCACTTTTACACTGCCAGCATAATCTTTCAGAATGCCGATCATCACCTTTTGCAAAGTGCTTTTGCCCACCCCGGAAGGGCCGAGGAAGCCGAAGATTTCCCCGCGGGAAACGGTGAACGACACATCGCGGAGTGCCGTTTTTTCCGTGCCTGGGTAGCGGTAAGTGAGCCCCTTTACTTCAATCACGATGCGCCTCCCCTTTCTCTGCACCGGTGGTCAGATATAAGGCGATGCTTTCCGCCAGTTTTTCCATCGTCTCGGGAAACACGTCCTCCCCGATTTCCCGCTGGTGGATGGGAAGAAGGAAAAACGCGCGAATCATCCCCGCAATCAATTCCGGCTTTTCCGGGCGGATGATTCCTTCCCGTGCCCACGCATCCACCAGCGGCGTCAAATCGTACAGATCCCGTTTGTTGTGATTTTCCAACAATTCAAGGGGGAGCTTTGGCATATATTCCTTTTCCATATAGAGCCGGCGAACAATCTTGTTTTCATAAACTTGTTTCAATCCTTCCAAAAGCAGGTTTTTCACTCGTTCAAAACCACTTGACTCCTCTTTCATCGCTGTTTCCAAGAGCCTGGTTTTGATCTTCTCCTCTTCTCGCTCAAGGATGGCGAAGTATAATGCCTCTTTGGAAGGGAAGAAAAGATAAAAAGCCCCCTGTGAAATCCCCACCTCCCGGGCGATTTCCCGGATACCCGTTTTTTTCAGGCCATAGGTCCCGAAGAGCTCACACCCCACTTCGAACAGTTTTTGTCTGATTTGTTCTTTTTCCGCTTCACTGAATCCGCGCATGGTCATTCCTCTCTTATGGTTTATCCCCTTTTTATGAACATATGAACAAAATTATTATTTGTTCATGATTTAACTGCATTATATCGCTTGGTGACCAGGAAGGCAAGGAGATTAAGTTAAAAAGGCTGCCGGATCATTGGACAGGATTGAGAGAGCGATGCATGACGGAAAGGGGATCAGGATCGCTTCACTTGTCACAAATTGGACCGTAAACTACAGAAACACCGGTTACACTTGTCCAGAAAAGGTCCGGTTATTTTTTCAAAATATTAAAAAAGGATCACAAACCTCCCTGATGTTACTGCTTTATTGCGCTTGGACTCACATCACTCATCCTTGAAACAACCAGGATTTTTTAATAGAAATGAATAAAGAAAAGCAGGAGAACTTGATTGTTTGATTAACAAATGTGAAAAGGAGTCTTATATCGAAGCCTAAATTTCCTCATTCACTTATGCCAAATTGTTGACAAAACAAAAGGGGCTGTTTGAAAAAAGGGTTTTCCTCCTTGCAAAAAGCGATTTCGAAATTTGTAAATAAGTTATGGGAGGATCTAAAAAATGACACACATGAACAGCGATCCACCTGAAAAAGAGGATCTGACGAATTTAAAAGCGATTCTGGTCTTCCTCCTGGCGCTCGGGGTCGGAGCCGGTTTATACGCCTGGCCGAAGCTCACTTACGCCCCGAAAAACCACATTTGGATTTACGAACCCGATGTGATTCCGATCATATTCATCGGCTTGACCATTGTACTTACATTTATCGGCTCCCTGCTGAAGGCGCGTAAATTTTGTATCGGTTGCCTTGTCGTCATCCTGTTGCTTGTGTTTTACTACCACTCTACATTTGCCGATGGTCCGTATCTGAAGGAGGATCAAATCGTATTGGACGGAAAAGCCTATCGATGGAATGACATCAAGTATGCCGTTCTGGACACATCCTTGGACAAGGGACATCCCCATGTCTATTTTGATCTTCACTTTCATGACGGGGAAGTGTGCACAGTGGGCATGAGAAGTGTATTAGCCACGGATGTAAACGGACTGAACCGGGTTTATCATCAACTGCTGAAATACAGGATCCCGATTCAAAAAGAACCTTTGGATGAAGACAAGATTAAACATATCAAGTTTGATTTGTCGGACAGGGAAGAAAAGATCATCTTCTCCATGTATCAATGAAGAAGGGGGACAAAAAAAGAGGAAGCCTTGAACTCCCTCTTTCTTCCAAACTTATTTGCTGTTTTTCTCCGACACCAAAGCTGCGATTTTATCAAAGGTTTTGGATTCATTGGAGCTGGACACCATCTGAATCCCCATCTCCTGAATTCGTTTGTATGCTTCATCCAGCTTCGCCTGCAATGTGGCGATCGTTTCGTTGGCCATTTGCAATTGATTTTTGAGGTTGTCCCGTTCCTTTTCCAGAATCCGTTTGTCCGCTTCCACTTCTTTTTTGAACGCCGCTTCGCGAATGGCCAAGACTTTCTTCATTTCCGCATCTGCCTTTTCCTTGGCCTCTTTTTTCACTTGGGCGATTTTGTCTGGGATGGAGGCTACTTCAGCTTCCAGCTCCTCCATTTTTTCTTCCCGTTTTTGAATTTTTTCTTCGCGCTCGTCGAGCGATTTCTTATATGTATCCAACTCTTTTTTCCTTTTTTCCAATTCCGCTTCAAACGTTTTCCGCTTGCTGGCCAATTCGTCTTCCAGTTGGTCGTGCGCTTGTTTTTTATGTCTGGCGAACTCGTATTTAAACTCTTCTTCTTCCCTTTTTTTCAATTGCGCCAGTTTCTCTTTTTGTTCCTTGAGGAGCGATTCATGCTCTTTGCGAGCTGTTTCGATTTGTTTGAGGATCTCGGCCAGTTCGGAGGAAGCTTTTTCTTTCTCTTCTGCCAACTCTTTTTCTTGCGACAACTTCAGTTCCTGATGGGCGTTGACCAGTGCAGCCAGGGTATGGGCCTGTTTTTCAATCCCGTACAGTTCCTTCAATTCAGCTTCTTTCATGGAAATGGCTTCTTTTACCGTTTTCAGGTTTTGCGTCTGCTCGAGAATGTCCTCGCTGATTTTACTCAGCAATCGGGTGACCGATTTGGACAAGTCCATAATTTTGACGTCGATGTTCTCTTCCATGAGATTGTCCGCTTTTTTGATGGTTTCTGCCGTTTTTTTCGCCTGAGTTTCACTTACAGGGTCCAGTTTCCCTTTTTCCAGTTCAGCGATTCTTTTTTCCGCTTCCCGAAGTGCTGCCAAAATGGTTGCCTTGGTGCTTCTCTCTGTTATTTTGGCCATCTTCGCTCTCCTTTTTGTGAATTCTTGTTGTCAAAATTATGATACCATACGAACAGACGTTTGTAAATCTTTTTGTCTTAAAAAAATGCCTTCCCAAGCGATCACTTGAGAAGGCATAAATTCTTCACTCATTCTGCTGAAACCATTTGGCCAATGCTTCTTTCAACGCGGGATTTCCCTCATCCTTCTGCCGTTCCTGCTGTTTCAGATACCTGGAAATCTCTTTTCGCGAAACCATGCTCTTTTTTTCCTTGCTTTTGCGTTCCTGGAAGGAAGCGTATTTTTCGCGGTAGCCGCAAGCACACACAAAAATCCGCCCATCCCCTTCTCCGCGCAGCTCCAGCTTTTTCCGGCATTCCGGACAGCGCGCATTGGTCACGCGGGCAATTCCTTTGCGGTAACCGCAAGCGCGATCCTGGCAAACGAGCATTCTCCCTTTTTTGCTGCTGACTTCCAACAGCCGTTTGCCGCAATCAGGGCAGCGGCTGGTTGTGAGGTTATCGTGTTTAAAGTTTTTTTCGCTCTCTTTGATCTCCCGGACAACCGCCTGCGCATATTCTCTCATTTCGGCAAGGAAGGATTCCTTGTTTAATTTCCCTTTGGCAATGGCGCCCAGCTTCTGCTCCCATTCGGCGGTCAAAGCGGGCGACTTCAGCTCCTCAGGAACCAGGTCGAGCAGCTGTTTTCCCTTGGATGTGATGGCAATATGCTTGCCTTTCTTCTCGATCAGGAAACTGTCAAACAGCTTCTCAATAATGTCCGCGCGGGTGGCCACCGTTCCCAGCCCGCCCGTTTCCCCCAGCGTCCTGAGCAAATCTTTCCGCTGATTTCCCATATATTTTCCGGGATTCTCCATGGCGGCGATCAAGCTTCCTTCCGTGAACGGTTCCGGCGGTTTGGTCTCTCCCCGGGTCAATTTGACAGACCGGATCGCCAGACGATCTCCTTCCTTGATTTCGGGCAGAATCTGCTCCGGCATCCCTTCGGTTTGCTCCTCCTCCTGCCACTGGTCACCGTAAACTTGTTTCCATCCCTGCGCCCGGATCACTTTTCCGCGGGCAATGAAGGTCTCGCCGCCGATATTTGTCTGAACGGTGGTCTGCTCATACTCAAAGGGCGGAAACATCACGGCAAGGAAACGTTTGACGACGAGGTCGTAAATCTTTTTCTCCTTGGCGCTCAGTTTGTCCAAAAAGACCGGTTCTTCGGTCGGAATAATCGCATGATGGTCGGAAACCTTGCTGTTATCCACGAAGCGTTTGTTTGGCTTCAGCGATCGGGAAGCCTGGTGGGCCAGCTTGCGGTACGGGCCGACCCCGCAAGCCTCCAGCCGGTCCTTCAGAGTGTCGACGATATCGGTGGAAAGATAACGGGAATCGGTTCGCGGATAAGTCAACACCTTATGATTTTCATACAACCCTTGCAGGACGGACAGTGTTTCTTTCGCGGAAAAACCGAAGCGCTGGTTTGCCTCCCGCTGTAATTCCGTCAAATCATAGAGCGGGGGTGCATAGCTTTTTTTCTTCGCCTTTTTCACTTCGGTGACGATCGCTTCTTGCCCCGTTAACCGGGAAAGTAGACGCTCGCATTTCTCTTTGGCAAAACTTCGCCAGTCTTTGGTTTTGCCGTCCTGCCAGACCAACTTCAGGCCATTGGCCGTGACCGCCTCCAACCCGTAGAAGGCTCTCGGCTGAAAATTCCGGATCTCCTCTTCCCTTGCAGCAATCATCGCCAGGGTGGGCGTTTGCACCCGGCCGCAGGAAAGGCTGGCATTATGTTTGCACGTCAAAGCCCTCGACGCGTTGATGCCCACCATCCAGTCGGCTTCCGCCCGCGCCACGGCTGAGGCATACAAGTTTTCGTACTGTTTGCCGTCTCGCAGCTGCCGAAATCCTTCCTTGATCGCTTTGTCCGTCACCGAGGAAATCCAGAGGCGCTTCACCGGCTTCTTGATCCTGGCTTTTTCGATGATCCATCGGGCCACCAGCTCCCCTTCGCGTCCGGCGTCGGTGGCGATGACGATCCGCTTCACATCCGGTCGTGACATCAAATTTTTCACCTGCTGGAACTGCCGGGCCGTCTTTTTGATCACCACCAGCTTCATACGGTCCGGGAGAAGAGGCAGGTCTTCCAACCGCCAGGTCTTGTATTTCTCTCCATAGGCTTCCGGGTCTGCCAACGTGACCAGATGGCCGAACGCCCACGTCACCACATATTGATCCCCTTCCATATAGCCATTTCCCTGTTTGTGACAACCCAGCACTTTCGCTATATCTCTGCCCACGGAGGGCTTTTCTGCCAATACCACTGTTTTGCTCATCGTAACATCCTCTCACCCAACATCCGCAGTACATACTTCTATCTTAACCCTATTTCCCCGCAGATCAAGGGCGAGGATGATCTCAGGCACCATCCCCCTGCCTGTGAGGAGACTACAGGACGATTGAATGCAGGAGGAAAAGTCCGGTGCCGCGGAATCACACAAAGTTGTCCAAAGCTCAAAACTTGTTTCACTCAGCATGAAGCAAATAGTATGCACCACCCGAAAATCAAGGGAGAGAGAAAGCATGGCAAAAGGATGTGAAGATGGCTGGCAGTCTGTCCGGAGTATGCAAATAACGGTGAAGAAGCGATGTATTTAAACGCCGAATCGCTTCCTTAAAATAGCGTTTTCGGCGTTTTTTGCTGAGGATTTTATTTCAAGTGCCTCAAAGCGGTGTCCGATTCGATCTCAGACGAAGGCCGCAATGGATCAGAGAAAATGAAGATCCTCATTTTGTGCGCAAAGCATCCTCTTTCTTGTTCGTTCCCGCTGCCAGATCCCAGCCTGCCTTCGCCAGGAAAATGAAGAGAACAACATTCAGAAGCGAGGTGAGAAACATGGGAACATTATAAGGGACTCCTCCGCGGGTCATGCCGTACAAAACGGTGGCGGTGTTGATAAAACTGGTGGCACTCAATCCGACGGACAGCCAAAGCAACCTTTTGTCCTTAAGAAAGATAAATGCCAGCAAGGACAGGGCCACTGCGGGGAACAGATACCTTTCATGCATACTGACGGAAAAGGTGAAGACACCGGCAATCTGAATCAGCGCCGCCAGGAAAGCATGCTTGGCGCTGCGTCCTCTGTAATAGAGAAACCCGGTGAAAAGGGTAATGAGGACAATGAAAATCATCCCCCAGGTATAGTAACTGAAAAACAACATCACGGTTGTATCCGGCTTGTAATTGGCCCCGATCAGACTGAAGAAGTTATAAGCATTGACTGAGGCATACGGATATTCCCCGATGGTCCCGGCGAACAGTTTGACAATCCAAAGCGGACTTTGCCGGAAGGAAAAGGGCAGGATGATGACCAGAGCCGTGGCCAATGCAGTAAATGCGGCAATGAAAAAACGCTTGACACTCTTCAGCCGCACCAGCTCAAATAACAGAACAGGCAAAAAGATGATCCCTTGCGGTTTCATCAGGACGGCTGCGGCAAAAAGCGCTGCCGAGCCGTACACCCTTTTCTCCGTCAGCAACCATACCGCCACGACTACAACCCATGTGAAGAAGGAATCGACCTGCCCCCAAAAAGTGGAGTTGATGAATACTGCCGGACTAAAAAGATAAAACGCCGACAGCAGAAGGTCGGTCTCCACCGAAAGATGCTTGGCGGCCAGCCGGTAAAGGAGAGCAGCGGTGAGCAAATCGGCCGCGATGGACGGCAGCTTGATCAACAGGGTAAAATAGGAACCCAACGCCGGAAGCGAGACTGCCTTGCCAACCAGATACAAAATGTAAATGTACAAGGGTGGGTAATCGCTGGAACCATGAAGATAAAATCCACTGAAGTTTTCGGCTGCGGCCAAGGCCCAACTTTTGAAGAGATTGAGATCAAACGATTGCCCCCCGACCCATGGAGCGAGAGCCACCCTCAAGCACAAGCCGGCTCCCAACAAGCTCCACAACAAGGCCTTCTGCTGCTGAGGCGCAATCTTTCCCTTTTTGCAGAAAACACGATCGCAAGCAAAGGCAAAAGCGCCGAGAAACAAAAGGCTGTAAAGAAAAACACAAGTTCTTTCCGTTGATCGGAATTCGCCCCGCGAAAGTTGCCAAAAAAATGTTTTCCGTCCGGTGATGGATTGCCACCGTTTCTCCACATCGGATGACTGGCGGGAATCTTTTGGCCCGGGTGCGCCTGATGCATCCGGTGGCCTGAATGTTTGTGCCAGCCCGCGTGGCCAGCCGGAGGCAGATCATTGGACTGAGAGGCATCGCCACGGGCTTTCCATACGGAGAAGGCACATAACAAAATCGATGCGGCCAGGATCAGGAACAAGCCGATTCGCAACTTATGACGAAACACCGCGATTTTCATCCCCTTTTTTCAAAGCCAAATGGATGGGTTTGATGCCATTTCCACGCACTCATTATGATCGTCTGCAAATCGCTGTATTGAGGTTTCCAGCCCAAGTGCTCCCGTAAGGCCTTGCTGTCGGCCACAAGCATAGGCGGATCTCCTTCCCGGCGGGGAGCGATCGTGCTGCGGATCGCCTTTCCGGTAACGCGTCCGGCCATGTCGATGATCTCACGGACGGAATAGCCCGACCCGGTTCCCACGTTATAGCAATTTTGCGGGAGATGGCCTTCACCAAGCGCCTGAAGAGCCAAAATGTGAGCTACCGCCAGATCGAGAACATGGATGTAGTCGCGGATGCAGGTTCCGTCAGGAGTCGGATAATCATCACCGTAGATGGCGACCGACTCACGCTGTCCAAGTGCGGTTTGAAGGACAAGGGGGATCAGATGGCTCTCCGGCTGATGATCTTCCCCGATCGCCCCGTCGAGCGCAGCACCGGCCGCATTGAAATAACGCAGGGCGACCCATTTTACGCCTCGGTTCGCCCCAGCCCATTGCAAATATTTTTCCGTTTTCAACTTGGATTGCCCATAGGGATTGACAGGCCGCAAAGAGTCATCTTCCCTGATCGGGGCGGAGTGAGCCGATCCGTAAACCGCTGCCGTCGAGGAGAAAACAATGTTCCGGACTCCTTCGCGGATGACCGTTTCGAAAAAGGAACAGGATTTCATCGTATTTTCCCTGAAATACAGGTCCGGCTTTTTGACCGATTCAGAGACAAGACTTTTGGCGGCAAAATGGATCACGGCATCGATCCGATGCTTTTGCACAATCTCTTTTACTAACGATTCATCAGCAATATCCCCTTCATAAAAATAAGGGGTTTGCACCGCCTCACGGTGTCCGGTGGACAAGTTGTCCAGCACGACCACATGGATCCGGCGCTTTTTCAATTCCCGAACAGTGTGGCTGCCGATGTAACCGGCTCCCCCTGTCACCAAAACGGATTTCATCGTAACACCTCTCCCTCCATTTCCCTTTTCAAGACGTCCTCCAGATAGGAGAGAAACGGCTCTCTCATTTCCTTCCGCCGCAAACCGATCTCAATGCCGGCTTTCAGGTAACCCAATTTGTCTCCGATATCATAGCGGCTTCCCTTCAGTTCCCGGGCGAGGATCGGCTTCTTTTTGCAGATTACCCGCAGGGCATCGGTCAACTGGATTTCATTTCCGGCCCCCCTGCCGACCGTCCGCAAGATCGGGAAGATGGCGGGCTTCAAGATATAACGTCCCATAATCGCCATGCGGGAAGGCGCTTCATGAAGGGAAGGTTTTTCGACCAAATCGCGAACCTCATAGACGCTGCCTCTTTGTTTGCGGGCATCGATAATGCCATATTTATGCACTTCTGACGACGGCACCGATTGCACCCCGACCACTTCGGTTTCCGCTTCGGCAAACACATCGATCAGCTGCTTTAGGGCCGGCTTTTCCGAGACCATCATGTCATCCCCCAGGAGAACCGCAAACGGCTCATCCCCGATAAACTGCTCAGCGCACAAGATGGCATGCCCCAGCCCCAACGGCACCTTTTGCCGGATATAATGAATGGCCGCCATGTTAGAAATCTGCTTCAGCTCCTGCAGGAGATCCGTTTTCCCTTTGTCCCGGAGGGTCTGTTCCAGCTCCACGGAACGGTCAAAATGATCCTCAATCGACCGCTTGTTTCTCCCTGTGACGATGATGATGCTTTCAATCCCCGATTGGACTGCTTCTTCGACGATATATTGAATGGCGGGTTTATCGACAATCGGCAGCATTTCCTTTGGCTGGGCTTTCGTCGCCGGAAGAAATCGCGTACCCAGTCCCGCCGCCGGGATGACTGCTTTCCTTACCCTCATGAAACTTCACTCCCCTTGGTTTTGGTTCCTGAAAACACCCAGAGGCGGCTTCCGATAAAGTTGACCGCCATTCCGCCCCCGGTGGCTGCCAGCTTGGCAATCCAAAGCGAAAGATGATTGACATCGCGCAAGAGATAAAGCAGGCCGGATGACACCAGCAGTGAAAAACCGTTTACCAAAAGAAACTTCATCAACTCCGGGGTGTTCGTCTTGCGCCTGATGCGAAACGTCCATTTCCGGTTCAAGATAAAACTGTTGGCAATCCCGGCCGTATAGGAGAATGCCTGAGCGGGAAGGAACGGCATCCCGCCCAGTGTCAGCAGGCAGAAGACGCCGAAATCGACGGCCGTATTGGCCATCCCGACAGCGCAGAAGCGAAAGAGCAAAACAGCCTCCTTCTTATGGGCGAACACCCTGCTTCACCTCTTGCTGCTTTCTCTGTTCCACATTCGGCCTGTTGCGGAGGATATAGAGGGGACGGTTCTTTGTTTCATCATAGATTCTGCCGACATACTCGCCGAGAATCCCCAAAATGATCAGAATCACCCCGTTGAGGAGCAGCACGCAGGCGATCAGCGACGTCCACCCGGCAACCGTGCTCGTCGTGAACAATCTTTCCCCGAGCGAGACCAACAGATAGAGAAAGCTGGCGAAGGAAATGAAAAAACCGAGATATGTAGCCAGTTTCAGCGGTTTATAAGAGAAGGAGGTGATCCCGTCCATCGAGAACCGCAACATTTTCTTCAACGGGTATTTCGTTTCCCCGGCAAACCGCTCATCCCGCACGTACTCAATCGCTGTCTGCCGGAAACCCACCCAGCTGACCAGACCACGGACAAAGCGGTTCTTCTCGCGGATGCCCTTCATGGCCTCTGCCACTTTCCTGTCGATCAGGCGGAAGTCGCCCGTATCGAGCGGAATGTTTACCTCGGTCAACGCGCGGAGCGTCCGGTAAAAAAGAGCCGCCGTCCACTTTTTGAACAGCGTCTCCCCTTTGCGTTTTGAGCGCTTGGCATAGACGACTTCATACCCTTCCTTCCATTTCTCGATCATTTGCGGAATCAGTTCGGGCGGATCTTGCAAATCGGCATCAATAATCACGATCGCATCGCCGAGGGCATGATCCATCCCTGCCGTGATTGCGATCTGATGGCCGAAGTTGCGCGAGAAATCCAACAGCTTGACATGAGGATCAGCCTCTTTTAATTCCGTGATGATTTCCTCTGTGCGATCCTGGCTCCCATCGTTGACAAACAGCAATTCATACGGTTCGGCTAGCGATTCCATCACCTGCGTGAGCCGGCGGTGCGTTTCATGGATAACGGCTTCTTCATTGTAGACCGGAATGATGATGGAATAGCGAATCGCTTCATTCATGTTCGGCCCTCCTTACTTATTGCTCAATTTCGTATAATGTTTCCCCGCCGCCAAAGTGCATGGGGAATCCGTGATCGGGAGATGAGTCCGGCTGCCACTCGGACTTGGGCACTTCCTTGCCGTGCGCCCGGATCCACTCGAATACCCGGTTGCTTTCATTGCCGTCCCCAAATCCCCTGAAACCGTCTTGGGAAGGAATCAGGAAAAACTTCACTTCTTTGGTTTTCACCATCTCTTCCAGTTTGGAGACAGTGAGAATCGGGTCGGAACCCGAAAATCCACCCATCGCCATCACAGGTTTGCCCGTTTCAATGATATACGGGGCGGCTGACATCGCATTGGTCGTGGCAAACAGATACTTTTCACCCGTATTGTGACTGGTCACATATTGCAGCAATTTGGAGTTGATTTGCGTCTCGCGTCCTCCCCTTGTCCTTCCTGAGGAGAACGGGTGAGATTCGCGCGATTCTTGATTGGCAGACATCTGCGGATTGGCAAAGCGTTTCCCCATTGCCATTCCCGGACCAAAGCCCCGCTGCACCGGTCCGGCCTCCGGAATCATGCTGTTTTCACCGTAAATGATCGGGGTCGCTGCCCAGTACAAAGGGGCCACCAGCAGCACGAGCATGCCGGCAAGGGCCACGACGGGGATCCATTTCTCACTGGCGGCAACGAACAAGACCAGTGACAAGCCGATGCCGGCCGCTCCGATGCCGATCGACCAGCCGACACCGATCTGCTGCTGGTACGGGTGAAGCACCACCAGTTCAAACGCGGTCGTCGCCAAAATCCCTGAAGGCAGCAGCCAGCGTTTCCATTCCTCCTTGTTCCGGTATTGCCGCCACAGCGCCACCCAGCCCGTTCCGGTAAGGGCCGCGATCGGCGGAGCCAGCATGACCAGATAGTATTGATGGAAAAAACCGGCCACACTGAAAAACGCCATCACCGGAAGCAACCAGCCGAGCCAGAATAATGTTTCTTGTTGCTGATCCGTAAGCGGCTTTTTACGGCGAACACCGGCAAGCAGACCTGCTGAGGCAAAGGCGACAAAGGGCAGGAGCCAGCTGATTTGCCCGGAAAGTTCGCTTTGAAACAGGCGGAGCGGACCCGGTTGCCCGGTGCCGAACATGCCGCCAGATCCCGGGCCTTGTGCTCGGTCAAATCGGGGCATTTGGCCCGGTTTGCCATTGGACATTCCGAACGGTCCCGGCATCCGTTTCCCGTTCGGAGCCGTATGCTGATCGCCCGCCATGTTTCGTCCGTTCCCCTGTGCCTGGCGCAGATGCTCTCCGTTCATCCAGCTCTTGCCGCTGGCACCCTTGCCTCCCCCGTGCATTCCTGTAAGTCGGCTCATTCCGTTATATCCGAAAGCGAGCTCCAGCACGGAATTGGTTTGGCTGCTGCCGATATAGGGCCGTTGATCTGCCGGAATGGAATCGACCACGACCGCCCAAGAGAGGGAAACAGCGGCCATAAGTACCGTTGCTGCGGCCAACACCGTCAGTTTCTTTTTCCATCCGCTCTTAAAAGCGAGGAGATAAAAGAGATAAATAGCCGGTACGACCATATAGGCTTCCAGCATCTTCATGTTGAAGCCGACACCGATCATGGCAAATGCGCCCAAAATCCAGGAAATCTTTTGCCGTCGCATTCCTTTGAACAACATCCAGGTGGCCAGAAGCAGGGCAAACACCAGCATGCTGTCAATATTATTGCTCCGGCTGATCGCTGCCGCGACCGGTGTGCAGGCCATGACCAGGCTGGCGAGCCGGGCCGCTGTTTTTCCGAATGACGGTTTGACCAGTATGTACATCATCAGGACGGAGCCGACACCCGCCAAAGCCTGCGGCAAAATCACGCTCCAGCCGTGAACCCCGAAAACAGCAGCGAACATCGTCTGAATCCAGAACACGACCGGCGGTTTGTCAACCGTCACGTAGCCGCCGGGATCAAAAGAAGCGTAGAAGAAATTGTGAAAGCTCTGAAGCATGCTGGTGACTGCAGCGGTGTAGTAAGCATTCGCGTATCTATCCTTCCAAATATCGAAAATGTTCAAAAAAGCAGCCAGCAGGGCAATCACGATCAAGAGCCAATCGATCCGCAGCCTCTGCTTCGTTTGTCCTGTCATGGTTGCGAATTCACTCCTCTTTGTTTGATATCATGCGCTGTCTTCATTTCTCTGCTATCTTATCTGCTCTGGCTGAATTGACGCTTAAGGGTAACTGAATATTGCTTGAGAATTGGCTGAATGTTTGCTGAAAAGGCACAACGGCAGAGGGAAACGGAGCAACTTTCATAAAAAAAGCATTCAATCCAGCTGAATTCGCCGGTTGAATGCCGTCAACGTTTGGGAAGCCAAACCGTGAAGGTGCTTCCTTCTCCCACCTTGCTGTCCACATGAATGGTTCCGCCATGCGCATCAACAATGGATTTGGTGATGGAAAGACCCAGACCTGCTCCGCCGTGTTTGCGGGCCCTGGACGTGTCAATACGGTAAAATCGGTCAAATACATGGGGCAGATGCTGTTCGTCGATCCCCGGGCCATTATCCCGGACGGACAATTTGACTCCATTCTTCTCACCTGACAGGGAAATTTGAATATGGCCTGTTTCAGGATCGGTATGCTGCACTGCATTTTGAAACAGATTTAAAATCACCTGCTTCATTTTATCCGCATCGTATTTGCATTTCTGATCGGGTTCGACGGACAGGCAGAGGCTCCGGTTCCCGGCCAGAATGTGCAGCTGCGGTTCCATCTCCCGCAACATGGCATCCAGGCATCCTTCTGCAAGCTCCATATGAGGCGTCCGATCCAGCTTGGCCAGGAGCAGAAGATCGTGAACCAATTTATTGAGGCGTGCCGATTCACTGTGCATGCTTTTCAGGGCTTTGTCCAGCTGCTCCGGGTTGTTGGCCGCACCGCGCAGCAGCACTTCCAAAAAACCGTGTATCGAGGTTAACGGAGTGCGAAGTTCATGGGAAGCATCCGCGATAAAGCGGCGCATCTGTTCTTTCGTTTCCCTTTCTGCCGCAAAAGAAGCCTCCAGCCGCTCCAGCATGCCATTGAAGGATTCCGCCAGTCGGTCGATCTCCATCTGCCCTTGCCGGGCGGGAAAGCGTTTGGCCAAATTGCCCGCATCGATCTGTTCGGCTATGTTCACCATATTGAACAAAGGAACCAACGTGCGTTTGAGCACAGGCATAAATCCGAGCAACCCCACCAGCATCGCTGCGAGGGAGAGGCTCAAAAAGGTGAACAGTTGCCGGATCAGCAGCTCCTTGAGCGGGCCGGTTGGCGTACTTGCCTGAACTACTCCGAGCACCCGGTCATGCGAAACAATCGGCTGCAGAACCAGCAATTGCTCCACCCCGTCCGGGCCGGCCGTTACCTGATAATCCGCCTCCGGATCATTGCGCAGCGCATCCAGATACTGCTCGGCAGCCAACTTCGGAGGAGCGGCGCTTTCGGGACTGATGGAGACAAACTGGAAATTCCCCTGCATATCAACAAAAGCCAGACTGACGTCAGGGATGAGAAAATACGGGCGATGCAAGTCGTCTCCCGGATTTATGTCCAGACTGCCGGGGTTTGTAACGAGTTGCTCCCAGGCAAAGCGGGGAATGGCGAGAATTTGGCTCTGCATGCTGGTCGCCTTGTTTTTGTAGATCACCCCTTGCATAAAAACATACTGAAAAAGCCCGATCAGCATAAGCAAGCCGGCCAGGACGAGCAATGACCTGGACAGGAGTTGAATCTTAAGCGAATCAAAGGCAAAAATGGTGCGTAAGCCATCCCGCAGTTTCCGATTCATGAAAGATCAACCCGATATCCTGAGCCACGCAAGGTCCGGATCAATTCATGATTTTTATCGTTCAATTTGGCCCGCAATGAACGGATATAAACCTCAACGATATTTTCATCTCCCTGGAAGTCATAACCCCATACCTTTTCCAAAATCATCGTTTTGCTTAAAACCAGCCCATGATTGAGAACCAAAAATTTAAGCAGTGCATACTCCGTCGGGGAAAGTTCCAACACCCGGTCCCTGAACCTGATTTCTTTGCGGCGGTCTGCAATCTGAAACGGCCCGATCACCACTTCTCCGAACAGATCGGGGAACTGATTGCGGAGCCGGGCATGGATCCGCGCCAACAACTCCTCAAAGCTGAACGGTTTCACCATGTAATCATCCGCTCCGAGCGTGAGGCCCTTCACCCTGTCATCCACTTCATCCTTGGCAGTGAGCATGATCACCGCCACATTCTGCATTTTTTTCAACATGCGGCATAATTCAAAGCCGTCGATCCCGGGCATCATGACATCCAGGATGACCACATGCGGCTGGAACTGCTTCATGAGGTTCAGGGCTTCCATACCGTCTTGGGCCGTCCTCACCTCGAATCCCTCATTTTGCAGGCCGAGCTCCAAAAATTGCAGGATATTCGGCTCATCATCGACTGCCAATATTCTGATTCCCCTTATCTGGTGCATCTTACATCCACCACCTTCACCGAAGTCATTCCGCTTCTATTATCTTAGCCCTAACTGAATCCATACTGAAGGGAAACTGAAAATTTGTTGAAAGTGATGCAGGCGACTGAAACAACATTGCAATCCAAACAAGGCATCCTTCACCTGAAGGCAGGAGAGTGGTTTGCTATAATTAAAATTTTCATTATAATGAATATTTTTGTTTCCAGAGAGAGGTGAAACAGCATGAACAAAGAAACCCGGTTTCTGCCAAAAGCCCCGCAGCAAATAAACAAATGGAGTTCCCTCATTCCCGCCGCCTTTGTTTTAACGTGGAGCAGCGGGGCGATCTTTGTCAAATTGGGATTGCAGTACGCCAATCCCTTTACCTTTGTCTTTCTCCGTTTCCTCATTTCAACAGCTGTGCTTTGGATCATCTGCCTGTCTGCCCGATCCCCTTATCCCAAATCCGGCAAGGAATGGGGATATGTCATACTCACCGGCCTGTTGCTGCAAGCCGGGTATCAAATCTTCTACTTTATTGCGCTGAATAATCATCTGGCCCCGGGGATCCTGGCCATCATCCTGGGGGCCCAGCCGATCATCACAGCCTTTTTTGCTGCCACAAAAATCAGATATGGCCAATGGTCAGGTCTGTTTTTGGGATTAAGCGGTCTCGTTCTCGTGGTGGCCGATCACATTTCCGCTCCGCACTTTCCGTTATCCGGACTGGCAAGCGCCCTGTTGTGCCTCGGTTGCATTACGGCCGGAACGTTTATGCAAAAACGGATCAAACTGAGTCAGCCGGTAAACATGGCAATTCAATATTCCGGAGGGTTGCTGGTGATTCTTCTCTTGCTTCCCTTTTTCGGGGGATGGCAGGTTCACTGGAGTCCCGTGTTTCTCCTCAGTTTATCGTGGATGTCGTTGGTGATCTCTGTCGGTGCTTCCATGATGCTGTACTTCTTGATCCAAAAAGGGAATCTGACCAATGTCACCAGCCTGTTTTACGGTGTCCCCCCGGTCACGGCGCTTTTCGATTATCTGATCTTTCATGATCCGCTCTCTCTCCTTGCTTTTTCGGGGATGCTTTTGATTGTTTTCGGACTGGTCCTGATCCATCGACGAGGAACAGCCTTGTGAAGGATGCCTGCCATCAAAAAAGGAGCCCCCAAAAGACGGGCTCCCCGAAGTAAACATTTATTTTTGCAACTGGTATGGAACGATCGTGACAATCACATCGCGCATGCGCAACAGATAGGCCATGATGAGAAATCCCGACTGATTGTGCAGAATCCCGTGCCACCACTTCTTGGTGATAAATTGGGGCATGACCACAGTCACCCTGGCTCCTTTTTTGTCCGCTTTCGCTTTCACCATATCGATAAATTCACTCAGCGGCGTTAATACACTGCGGTATAAGGAATGCAACGTCACCAGTCTGACTCCCGTCTGCCATTCGGCCCATTCTCTTTCCATGCGATCGATGGCTTCCGGGCTTGATCCGATATAGACAGCAACCACGTTATCGGACAACGATTTGGCATAAACGAGGGATTGCTCCACCACTTTCGTTATCCCGGCAACCGGCACGATCACCACGTTGCCGGCCGTTTTGATCTCGCTCAGCTTATGTGACAAGTCGACGCGCAGCTGATCGCCGACCGCGACATAGTGCTGATGAATTTTATGGAAAATAAACACACAGATCGGAATGAAAACAAGACTCATCCATACATGCTGAAATTTGGTGATAAAAAAGATGATCAAAATCAGAAAACAAATCAGGGCCCCGGCAAGGTTGGCCGCCAATTTGCCGATCCAGCCTTTCGGCTTTGACCTGACCCACTTCAGAATCATCCCGGTTTGTGACAGCGTAAACGGGATAAATACCCCTACCGCATACAGAGGAATCAGATTTTCTGTATTTCCCTGAAAAACGATAATCAAGATAATTGAGGCCAGACCCAGGGTAACGATTCCGTTGGAATAGCCAAGGCGGTCTCCCCTTACGGTAAAGGCTCGCGGCATAAATTTATCCTTGGCCAGGCTGTATGCGAGTAACGGGAAGGCCGAAAACCCGGTATTGGCCGCCAGCACCAAGATCAGCGCGGTGGTCGCCTGAATGAAATAATAGAAGCCATTCCGACCAAAGACAGCCCGTCCCAGTTGAGAAAGCACCGTCTCCTTTGCTGAGGGTGCGATCCCATACCAATAGGCCAAAAAGACAATGCCGGAAAAAAGGGACGCTAAAATAAGTCCCATGATCACCAAGGTAAAGGCCGCATTTTTGGGAGCGGGTTCTTTAAAGTTGGGAATCGCGTTGGAAATGGCTTCAACCCCCGTCAACGCAGAACATCCTGAAGAAAAAGCCTTCAGGAGGAGAAACAGGCTGATCCCCGCCACCGGTGTTCCGATGCTCGCATGCACATGAGCCGGGGCTGCCCCTGTCAATACCTGATACAAGCCGACAACAATCAGCATAGCCAGGGCAAATACGAACAAATAGACGGGATAGGCCAAAATGGAAGCTGATTCGGTCAGTCCCCGCAAATTCAAAATCGTGATCACGACCACAATGCAGACCGCGATCCCCACTTTATGGGGATGCACCACCGGAAAGGCGGAGGTAATCGCATCCGTCCCGGCCGAAACGCTCACCGCGACGGTCAGGATATAGTCGATCAACAATGACCCGCCCGCAACAAGGCCAATATTCATCCCCAGATTTTCCTTCGCCACCATATAAGACCCGCCGCCCTGAGGGTAGGCATAAATGATCTGGCGATAGGATAAGATCAAGGCCACCAATAATATGAGCACGCCCACCGCGATGGGCAGGGAATACCAAAAGGCCAATGCACCGACCGTAGCAAGGACGATGAGAATTTGCTCCGGGCCGTAGGCCACAGAAGAGAGCGCATCAGAAGAGAGAGTGGCCAATGCTTTCAAATTGTTTAATTTCTGGCTGTGCAACTCATTCGACCTCAATGGTCTTCCAATCAGAATGCGTTTGATTTTGCTGAACATATGATTCCTCCAAAACCTGAAAAACTGGTGAATCATGCAACAGTAAATAGTGTTCCCGGTAACCAGTGGTATTTATTGCATAATATTGACAGGACATCAAAAACTATGTGTCCGCAGCTCTTGCCGCCTTCTCCGAAGTTCCGATTCGCTCTGTGCGCGGTTAATCAAGACAGCCGCTTTTCATAAATGAAGCAATAGAAAAAACCACAAAAAAGAGAAACTCCTTCCGTGGTTTATCACATACCGTTTCCCTCCCATAACGCTTACGAGGTTAGCTGACGGATTCGGGTCATGAGAGTGACCCTACCCGGGAAACACCCGGGATTCACCCCTAAAGCAAATCGTTGCTTTTTCGGTTCCCCCGCTCTGTACAGATTCAGCGCTTAATATAGAATTAATCGTATATTACTCCGATTTACGCCATTAGTAAAGATAAAATTGCCCGCTCTTTTCCCTGAAGAGAAAAAGCGGGCAACACCTGATCAGACACAAACGCAATCCGTCCGATCTCCCTTTTCGTTTCCTGTTTTAATCCTCCACATCGATCAGAAAGATTTTTTGCTTAAACCGTCCTCTTTCCTCCGCTTTCCTTCGGCGCAAATCTTCCAGATCTTTGATTGCAAAACCATGGGATTCCGTCAGCGCATGCAAAATCTCCAGCACGTCGGCCAGCTCTTCCAATGCTTCTTGATCATTGCGGCTGCTTAAGTATTCATTAACCTCTTCGCGCAATTTTTTTTGTAATTCCGCTTTGTATTCTTTCTCATCCAAAACACGGGTCCTGCACTTCTTTCCGGCATGTTCAATGACCCGGGGAATCAAATCACGCACCAGTTTGTTGTAAGCAGGCATCATGCCACTCCTTGTGATCAGGGTTTTGACCGGAAGTTTAAGAATAATATAACATGATAAAGTCATGGGATATCAGCGGAATCTTACCCATTTAACAGGAGTGGATTTTATGCGGGCGGAATCTATCAAATCAAGCAAATTCCTCAGCAAAGTGTTGCGGCATCGGCCTGATCTCATCGGGATTCAACTGGATCCGAACGGATGGGTAAACGTGGAGGAACTCATCCACGCTTGCCGGAAACACGGAGTGCCATTGGACCGCGAGACTCTGGAACAGATCGTCCGAACCAATGACAAACAGCGCTTCGCCTTCAGTGAAGACAGGCAAAAAATCCGGGCGAATCAAGGCCATTCCGTCGCGATTGACCTGAATTTGGATCCGGTAAAACCGCCGGACCTGCTCTTTCACGGAACAGCTCTTCGCTTTCTCCCCTCCATCCGCAAAAAAGGATTACTCAAGGGAAATCGTCATCATGTCCATCTGTCCCCGGATCCCGTCACAGCCCGCCGGGTCGGAAAAAGACACGGAACCCCGGTCGTCCTTCAGATTCTGTCCCGGGAAATGCATCGGGATGGGTATACGTTTTTCCAATCGGCCAATGGCGTCTGGCTGACGGAATTCGTTCCGGTCCGGTATTTGCGGGAAAACCCCCGATAATGGGATAAAAAAAACCGTCTCTCCGAGACTGCCGGAGAAGGCGGTTGGCTTTTTGCATTAATGGACCTCTTTCTTCCCGAAAAAATGCTTCAAAGCATCATACACCTGGCTTTTTTCTCTGATCACAAAGTGGGAAAAACGCGGTTCTTTGATGTGGCGGTAGGCTGTCATCAGCGTGGAATGCCGGTTGTACTGATTTACTTCACCGTAGCCGAACATATTGGCACGTTTGAGGATTTCCTTAACCAGTTCGACACAGCGCTCATTGTCGGAACTGAGGTTGTCGCCATCGGAGAAGTGAAAAGGATAAATGTTGTAGCGGTCAGGTGAATAACGGGTATCAATGATTTCCAATGCTTTCCGATAGGCGGAGGAACAGATGGTTCCGCCGCTTTCCCCTTTGGTGAAAAAAGATTCTTCGCTTACTTCCTTGGCTTCGGTATGATGGGCGATGAAGACGATTTCGACATGTTGGTATTTGGTTCTGAGAAAGCGAACCATCCAAAAGAAGAAGCTGCGTGCAATGTACTTTTCAAAGATTCCCATCGAACCGCTGGTATCCATCATTGCGATGACCACGGCGTTGGAGTGCGGGGTCACGATCTCTTCCCATGTTTTAAACCGCAAGTCATCGACGGAAATTTGCACTTTCTTCTTCTTTCCATTGAGCGCATTGCGCTTGATCGCTTCCAGCAGCGTTCTCTTTTTGTCGATATTGCCCATCAAGCCTTTCTTCCGTACATCATTGAAGCGAATATCTTCAACGGTCATGTCGACCTGTTCTTTCCGTTCCATGTGCGGGAGCTCCAGCTCGGAGAAGAGAATCCCTTCCAGTTCGGCGATGGAAATTTCCGCTTCGTAGTAATCAATTCCGGCCTGATCACCTGCTCCCTGGCCTTTCCCCGGGCCCGGTTTGCCATCTGTCGGATCTTGGCCGAGCACGTCGCCCACTTTGCTGTTGCCGTCCCCTTGGCCAACGTGTTTTCCCTTGTTGTAGTTATAGCGAAAACGGTATTCTTCCATCGAGCGAATCGGGATTTTGATGATTTGCTGCCCATCCGACATGATGATACTTTCCTCGCTGACCAAATCGGGCAAATTTTTGCGGATCGCTTCCTTCACCTTTTCCTGGTGCCGCATCTGGTCTTCATAGCCCTTGCGGTGCAGGGACCAGTCTTCTTCCGAGACGATAAACAGGGGGTGCTTCATGTTCTTTCACCTCCCATTTAGAATCGCACCGAAGTGCGGGCTTAGCGATTGAGCAAGCTCCCGACATAACGCAGCAGCTCATTGGCGCTGGCGGGTGTGTAGCCGTATTCTTCCACCAGTCTGGCAATCACTTCATTGATTTTTTTCAACTGGTTTTCATCCGGCGTTTTGGTTGAGGTGGTGATTTTGACGACATCTTTCAAATCGGCAAACAGTTTCTTCTGAATCGCTTCCCTCAGGCGGGGATGGGTATTGTAATCGAAGCGTTTGCCTTTGCGGGCATACGCGGAAATGCGGATTAATATCTCTTCCCGGAACGCCTTTTTCGCATTTTCCGAGATGCCGATCTGCTCTTCGATCGAGCGCATCAGTTTTTCATCCGGCTCCAGCTCTTCACCGGTGATGGGATCGCGGATTTTTTGCCAGTTGCAGTAAGCTTCCACATTGTCCAGATAGTTATCCATCAGGACTTTGGCCGATTCTTCATAAGAGTAGACAAATGCTTTTTGTACTTCTTTTTTGGCGATTTCATCGTATTCTTTGCGGGCGATGGAAATAAAGTGGAGGTATTTTTCTCGTTGCTCGGGAGTGATCGAAGGATGTTGGTCCAATCCTTCCTTGAGGGAACGAAGGATATCAAGTGCGTTGATAAAATCGGCATCCGTTTTGATCAGGGCGCTGGAGATCCGGTTGATCACATAGCGGGGATCGATTCCGGACATCCCTTCGTCCAGGTGCTCATTGCGCAATTCATCCAAATCGATGTCATTGGCGCCTTCAACTGCTTCACCATCGTACAGGCGCATTTTCTTCAGCAGGTCGACACCTTGTTTTTTCGATTCTTTCAGCCGGGTCAGGACGGAAAAAATGGCGGCGGTTCGCAGCGAGTGGGGAGCGATGTGAATATGGGCGAGGTCGCTTTGTCCGATCAATTTTTTGTAAATTTTCTCTTCTTCTGTTACACTCAAATTGTATGGAATCGGCATCACGATAATCCGTGATTGCAGAGCTTCATTTTTCTTGTTGGCGATAAATGCTTTGTACTCCGACTCATTGGTATGGGCAATGATCACTTCATCGGCCGAGATCAAGGCAAAACGGCCTGCTTTGAAATTGCCTTCCTGTGTGAGGGAAAGCAAATTCCAGAGAAATTTCTCATCACATTTGAGCATTTCCTGGAACTCCATCAGACCCCTGTTCGCCTTGTTCAACTCACCGTCAAAACGGTAAGCCCGCGGATCGGACTCCGAACCGTAGTCGGTGATGGTGGAGAAGTCGATGCTTCCCGTCAAGTCGGCAATATCCTGAGATTTCGGGTCAGACGGGCTGAATGTACCGATCCCGATGCGCTCATCTTCTGAGAGCAGGACGCGGTACACGGCCATATCCTCGATCCGGCCCCCGTATTCCTCTTGCAAACGGAAGCGGCAATAGGGGCAGAGGTTTCCTTCAATCCGCACTCCGAATTCTTTTTCAAACTCAGGACGAAGTTCGCGCGGGATCAGGTTCAGCGGCTCTTCATGCATCGGGCAGCCTTTGATCGCGTACAAGGCCCCTTCATCCGTGCGCGAGTATTCCTCCAGCCCTTTTTTCAGCATCGTCACAATCGTCGACTTCCCGCCGCTGACAGGACCCATCAGAAGCAAAATGCGTTTGCGCACATCCAAGCGCCGCGCTGCTGAATGAAAATACTCTTCCACCAGTCGTTCGATGGCGTGATCCAGCCCGAACAGCTCCTTGCTGAAAAACAAGTACTTTTTATTTCCTTGGGCATCTGTCTCAATGCCTGCTTTCGCAATCATATCATAAACTCTGGAATGAGCGGTTTGAGCCACACGGGGGTTCTTCTTCACGATGTCCAGGTAGTCGGCGAAGGTTCCTTCCCACATCAGCTTTTTCTCGCGATCGCGGTACTCGGCAATCCGTTTGAGAATATCCATGGAAAGCCTCCTCTCCTTCAGTGAAAGACAAACCCTGAGTTAGACTTTTCTGATTTTATACCTGCCTCGTCAGTATCCCCTAGTGACTATAGATTACTGAAATAGGAAAGAGTAAGGCGATATTTTATATCATGTATATGCTACAAATAGAAAGTTGTTACTTCTATTTTATCAAATTTCAAAGGAAAAAGATAGAAAAACCTTGGCAAAAATCCAAGGTTTTTTCGAGACTGTTTTTATTTTTTTACCGGATGTTCCTTTTGAAAAACACCCGTCCCCTTGCAAATGGATTGGAACAAATCTTCCATGGTTCCCTCCTGATCAAAGTCGTAGGACGGGCGCCCACGGTCAATCCGGTATTCTTTCAGGAAAAAGGTGCGCATGCCCACAACGGAGGCCACCATATCCTCCTGCATGTCATTGCCGATCATCACGCACTCTTCCGGCGACACGCCCAACCGTCCGGCCACTTCCCTGTAATAACTGGGATGCGGCTTGCAAAAATGCGTTTCTTCATAAACGGTTACCGTGGCAAAAGGAAGATCGTCCAATCCCGCCCAACGCAACCGCTCATAAATCGCCTCTCTCGGAAAAACGGGGTTGGTCGCAACCGCCACCTGATATCCCCGGTCAAGAGCAGCCTGGACCACCTGGCGGGCAAGGGCACTTTTTTCCGCATGTTTCTCCAGCTTCGGAAATTCTTCTTTATAGAAGCGGTCAAACAAAGGCCAAATTTCCTCTTTTTCAAGTCCTGACAGCTGCAAAAAAGCCCGGGTGAATACTTCTTCGTTGGTCAGGTCAGCCTGGTCGTTTTCAATCATCGCCCCCGTCGCTTTCCAGATGATCGGAACCAGCTTGTCCGGCGGAACGACATGGGCTACATAAGGGGCCAAGGCTTGCAAATATACTTTTACAAAAGCTTCGGTATCAAGCGGCAAAAGAGTTCCATCCAGATCGAATAAACAGGCTTTTATCATGCCTTCCCCCACTCTCTGCAAATGATTTCAAACCCTGGCGGCCAAAAGCCATTCAGCGTGCGCTGGTCCATGCGGAACCACGACGTCCCAAATAGACTAAATCCTTTCGTCCCCGGGTCCTGTCACAAAAAAGATGCTGGTTTTCATTCAGGAAAGCCCGGGGAAATTCAATTGCCGAAGCGCCTCATAAACCACGATCGCCACCGAATTGGAGAGGTTGAGCGAGCGGGTCGACGGCCGCATCGGGATCCGAATCAATGTTTCACGATGCCGGTTCAGTATTTCCGGCGGGAGTCCTTTGGTTTCCTTGCCAAACACAAAAAAGTCGCCTTCTTCGTACTGAAAATCGGTATGTGCGCGGCTTGCCTTCGTCGTGGCACAAAAAAAGCGCCCGGCCGGATATTTTGCTTGCAACTGGGCAAATGAATCGTGATGCTCAATATCCAGTTCATGCCAATAATCCAGACCCGCGCGCTTCAATTTGGTATCGTCAATTTTAAAGCCGAGCGGATGAACCAGATGCAACTTGACTCCCGTCACTGAACACGTGCGTGCAATATTCCCCGTATTTTGCGGAATCTCCGGTTCAACGAGTACAATGTGAAATGGCACGTGCCTTCATCCCTTCCATTCTCGAAACATCTCTTTTATTTTACCCAAATGGCAAACCGGGCTTCAACTGATGTGAAAAAAATCATAGCGAATCCTCGGGGTATACGCAACGGAATCGTAATATTCCCAGCGCCGGTTGTGGCAGTTATACGTATGGGCCGTGACCAGCGGTTGCCCGGCAGCGTCAAATCCGGTCACAATCGTATTGTGATTCCAGCGCCCGTCCCCTTCAAAATCGTAGCAGATCACATCCCCGAGCCGAAGTTCAGCCGGACTGCTCAATCTGCGGCAACGACCCGTCGGCCCGCCTGCCTGCAACATATGGTGAAACGCATGGGCTACGGTCCAACTGTAACTCCAGGAGTGCCCCTTTGCTCCCCGGCGGTACCACCATTCCCGGCCTGATTTGGACGAAAAAACCATCGGCAGCCCTCCGGCATGCAGGCACTGCGAGATGAAGTTGGTACAATCGTCATGAAAAAAACGATAAGCACGGTTTGCTCCATTCCAATAAGTGCTGGCATATTGCACTGCCGCCAGCGGATTGTACGCGCGAATGCCGGCCTCCATCCAATTTTCTCCACTGCTGCTCATAAAGCGAAAACTCCTTTCCTTTTATACCACACTGTATGAAAAATGTCAGAAAAGGTATACTTTTCCCTCCACCCGGTCTCACGAGGATGAGTGAAGCAAAAAAGAAAGGAGCGGGGGTACAGCTGACCGGCAATGCCACTCACTAAAAAAGGCGGATGTTCCTGATCCGCCATCTTTCCTTATGATTCCTCTTTCGGTTTTAACCAGCCTTCAAGTGTTAACAGATATTCTTTAATATGAAGCCCGCCGCCGTAACCGACCAGCGATCCGTTGGATCCGATCACGCGGTGGCAGGGAATAATGATCGAAATGGGATTTTTATTGTTTGCCCCTCCTACGGCGCGCACGGCTTTAGGTGCTCCGATCCCCAGTGCCACATCTTTATATGAGCGCACTTCACCATATGGAATCGTCCGAAGGTATCTCCATACCAACTTTTGAAATGCCGTACCGTGCAGGTCGAGCGGAATATCAAACTCCCGCCGCTGTTTATTAAAATATTCGTTCAATTGTTGCATGTACGGCAATAAGGCTTGCTCATTCCGTTCCAAACGGTAATGGTTAAACCATTGATTCAACCAGATCTGAATTCCAACTGTCGGGGCGCTTTTTTTGGCAAAATCGAGGTGGCACAACCCATGATGGCTGGCCACAAGAGTCAGTGGTCCGACCGGACTTTCCATCTGGCTCCATGCTATGACCTGTGATCCGGAAGCCATCGAAAATACCCTCCTACTTGGGATTGCAAAAATTTTATCACAAATAACGAACTGAATGAAAACCCTCCTTACCAACACCATAACATGTAATATGGCGAATAAAATTGCATCATATTGGAAGGATTGCAACAAGACTGTTTTGTTTGCCAAAATGCTTCTATTTCAACCAACATTGCCTCGCAGCAGATCTCCTATAAAACAGACGAAAAAAAAGAGAAAAGGTTTCAAAAATATTTTAACCCATTTCGGCACTGCTGCGGACTCCCAGCCACCTTAACCAGTCGTGGTTAAGACCGCTTCAGCTTTAAATGCCAATAATGCGGGAACCACACGAATGACAGCCCCGCCACACTTCCGAAAACTGAAGAATACTGCCATGCAAGGAAGAAGCATCACACTCCCTTTTGAGGAAATGAAGCTCGTTATCCAGAAGGAAAGATATAATATTATATTACAATAACATTCATACACACAAGGAATCGATACAAAAATTTTTCCTTTACGAAAAATGAAAAAATAATATTGATCGGATAGCCGGGATCTGTGGGATAATTACGGATTTTTTGCCCCCTTCAACAAGGGCTGCTCGATTTAATCCACGTTCCGAAGAAAATATGTAAAGATGGCATGCGACAGAAAATCACAATAATCAAATATTGACGATCATCAAAAAATTATTCGATTAATAATCAAAAATATGAAGGATTCTAAATGCTGAAGCAAAAATTAATAACAGGGTCTCTCATCTTGATACACAAAGCCACCATTATTCTTATAAGAATGGGAGAGTCGTAAACACACTCTCTTATTCTTCTTGTTTTTTTGGGAAAGGAGGGGCCGATTTGTTAACAAAAATCACAAAAATGGAAATAAGGCGGGCGTTCTTTCGCCGGCAGGCATTAGTGGCTTTTTTAATCATGTCGGCTTTTTTTATTCAAGGTTTTGAAGCATACCGTCCTGGACCGCTTGTACCCGTAACGGCAAATCATAATTTTTACTTCGCTTTTTTATATGCACACGGTAATGGAGCCTCAGGTTTATTGCCTTTGGTATTTGCGCTGATCGTTTCTTTGGCTGCCGGTAATTCGCTGGCATGGGATAAGAAGTCAGGCTTTATACAATATGTGCTTATGAGAACTTCTTACAAAACTTACATTGTGGGAAAAATGGTTTCTGCATCTGTTGTCAGTTTTGTATTTGTATTCATATCAGAACTGTTTTGTTTCGTTTTGGCTGCAATACAATTTCCAAATATAAGCGATATCAATAAAATCCACAGTTCATTCATCCCAAAATATGCCGGATCTTTGTTTATCGACCATCCGTTTCTCTATATCTTGCTGATCATTTTCAACAGTGCCCTGTCAGCCGTATTCATCTCAATGGTATCGGTTTTCGTTTCCACAACAGTCAAAAACATTTACATCGTTGTTGCGACTCCCTGGCTGTTATTCATCGTATTACATTTCGTTCTTTATTCTATAAATTTAACCCGATATGCCCCCCTCGACTTAGTCGGAGCGTACATATTGAATCATTTCAGTTATCGTACACTTGAAATTCCTTTCATTTGGATTGTCTTATCCATTGTATTTTACACGTTAACCTACTTTTTCTTTGCCAGAAACTTTAAAGCGAGGGTTTACAATGGATAAAATCAACAATTTGGTAGAGTTCACTAAAGTATCTAAAAAACTGGGGAACAAACAAGTGTTAAATGATATCAACTTAACCGTTGCTTCCGGTGAAGTAGTGGGGATCGTTGGTCCAAATGGTTGCGGGAAAACCACTCTGTTACGATTGGTTACAGGGTTGATATATCCTGACAGGGGAGAAGTTCGGGTGTCAGGCAGAGCGGTTCGCCTTGGTTTGATCGGTGAATTACCCGCATCTGTTGGAGCACTGATCGAATCCCCTGCTTTCCTGCCACAACTTTCCGGTCTGAAGAATTTAACAATACTGGCCGATATACAGCAAAAAATAAATGAGCAAGCCGTAAGAGAAGCCATTAAACGAGTGGGTTTGGATCCTGACAACCGAAAACCCGTTAAGTCTTATTCATTGGGAATGCGCCAACGACTGGGTATTGCACAGGCTATAATGAAAAATCCGAATATTTTGTTGTTTGACGAGCCCACCAACGGTTTGGATCAAGAGGGAAAGATTCTTTTTTTCCGGGATTATGAAAGAGCAGGTGGAGCAGGGAGCAGCTGTAATGATGGTAACGCACAATAAAGAAGAAATAAACAGATATTGTGACCGGGTTTTTATGATACAAAACGGCACCTTGCATCCGGTCAGAGAGCAGCGTGATAAAAGTTGGCTGATTATCACAAACAATCTGAGTGATTTGGAACATATTTATCAACAAGGTTTATCATTGCAAATCACGGAAAGAGTAGACGGTTATCCTGCCGGCATATGCAAAGGAAAATGGAAAAATCGGGATGAGATAATGTCATTTTTAACAGAGATCGGAGTAAAAACTGTCGATGTAAGAGAGGTTGAAAATGATTACATTTGAGCTTATGCAGCTGTTTTATCGTCGAAAATGGCGCTGGTTAGTTGTGTTTGTGATCATTTTTCTTTTGTCATTTTTTCTCTCGCAGAAATGGAATTCAATCACTGAACGTACTGGATTACATCATAAATGCATTGACACAACAGTTTAATTGTATGGTAATGCTTCCTTCCATTTTTCTGATTCTCGTTGCGGATTTAATCCTGAGTGATCTTAACAATGGGTATGCGGGATTAATTTTGACACGTGCCAGATCCAGGCTCTCCTGGCTACTGGCTAAAATCTGCGTCTTATTTGTCTGTGCTTTTTTATTTACAATGATATGTACTGCTATATATCTGATCTCAGGTTTGCTTTCAGGTTTGCCGCTTGATTTTACATGGAGTTCCCATTCACTGTTTACAGAGGAGACTTCTCCATCATTTGTACTGATCATGATCGAATGTTTATATATTTTTGGTTTAACCGCTTATGGAACATTTTTGCTTATGGTTTCATTGATTTTGCGAAACACTGTGTTCACTTGGGGAACAGGGGCATTTATGAATATCCTGTCATATGTTGCTTGGTTAAAAATGAGGGAAATTGAGAAATGGTTCCCAACTTCTCAGATGATGTTTTTATCTCAGTATCCAAATAAATTAATCGTAAACACACCTGGATTTACGACTCATTGGTCACTTACATATCATTTTCTTCTTTTTACTTTCTCAGTCCTGTTGGGATTATTACTGTTCAGACGAATCAATTTAACTCGATCAATTTAGGATGGATCGTATGAAAACACTGATTCACTTGAATTTGTTACTTGTTCTTCGTTTGAAAAATCTGTTAATAACAACCGTTTTATTTATCGTTCTTGCTCTTGCACAGGTGAATTTTCTTCATGTGACTGCAAGTGCAGCACAGTTATCCCCCAATCTCTGGGACTACTTGGTGATCTCGTCGGGTGGGCTTTTTGCGCATGATCACATATGGAAATTCATCGGATGGTTCAGCATGATTTCTCCGATTTTTTTCTATCTGTACGATCTGACGGGGGTCACAGGAGGCTTTGATACTTTTGTACTTACGCGTATAAAGTCGCGTCAGGGGTGGTGGGGTTCCAAGATCATTTCCACTGCTATTATCGTGATCCTGTATTGTACATGGTATTTGTTTGTCCATTTGATCGTAGGTTTTTTATTTTTCCCGGCAGCTAAAAGTTGGAGCTCTTTTGCTCAATCGTTTTATTTAAAGACATTAAAATTGCAATTCGACCCTCCCATCCTGATGATGTTTATCTTTCTCATCCTTGTTACCGGCATGATCGCCATCTCCATTTTCAGTCAAATGACATCTTTGATTTTCAAAAACTCAGTTTCGTTTCATATCATAATCACAATAATCATTTTAATACTGGGAGTCGGATCTCTCCGAGGCATCTTCCTGAGAGAATTTTCCCCTGTTATGTTTCCGTCATTTTTCGATATGTTTCAGGATGGTATTTTTCATCTATCTGTCTATTGGAATCAATTATTATACAACTTCATTTTCGCATTTGCTTGCTTTATCATCAGTTCGTTTTTGATCCATCGCTATCCTTTTGTATCCAATGATTGATGAAAAACGATCCTCCCTCCTTTTTGAACCCGCCGATTTTGCGCACAATTGAGGGCGGCTTTTATTAAGAAAAAAAGAGCTGCCCCGGCAAACGGGCAGCTTTCATCTTCAAGGGGCAAAATCACGCCGCTTTTTCACATGCTTTTCTTTCAGATGCATTCTTCCGCAAGCATGTCCAATCCTTTATCAATTTCCGCCAATACTTCTTCTTCCTGTTCCTTCTGTTTCGCCTTCAGCAATGCCTGTCTGGCTTCCTCGCCTCCGATTCTCCCCAAAGCCCAGGCGGAAGTGCCGCGAATGACGGGGCGGGGATCCTCGTGCAGAAGGGAAATCAGGTCCGGAATCGCAGTCCGGTCTTTAAAATGAGCCAGGGCAATAATCGCGTTCCGTTGAATCGGTTTTTTGCCCCGCCATGAACCGGACATCGGGCCGAATTTCTCCTTAAACTGGCGATTGCTCATCGTGAGAAGGGGTTTTAAAAGCGGCTTTACCTTCTCGGGATCCGGCCGGAACGCTTCATGATGGTCAAAATGCAGCTTGCGGTTCTTGGGGCAGACCGTTTGACAGGTGTCGCATCCGTACAATCGGTTTCCCAGCTTTGTCCGGTAGGCATCGGGCAGCAAGTCTTTGGTTTGCGTCAAATAAGCAATGCAACTTTTGGCGTTCAACTGCCCCGGCTGGACCAGCGCTCCCGTCGGACAGGCATCCATACAAAGGGTGCAATCACCGCACCCATCAAGAACGGGCTCATCCGGCGGCAGGTAAACGTCGGTCAACATCTCACCCAGATAAACCCAGGAACCGAATTCCTCGGTAATCAACGCTGTATTCTTGCCAACAAAGCCGATTCCGGCCCGTTCAGCGACGGCGCGGTCGGACAGGGCGCCGGTATCGACCATAACCTGCGTCCGGACACCCGGCACCAGCGTTTTTAAATAAGCTTCCAGTTGCATCATTTTCTCGCGCAGCACGACATGATAATCTTCCCCCCAGGAAGCCCGGCAAAAAATCCCGCGGTATGCCCCCGGTTCCGAACGGGGAGGATTTTTTAATTTGGAGGGGTAGGCGAGCGCAATCGCGATCAGCGATTTGACCTGGGGCAATGAGAGTTCGGGGCATACCCTCTTTTCCAAATCCGGTTCTTCAAATCCGGAAGCATAACCTTTTTCCCGGCTTTCCCTGAGCCGCTCCTTCAGTTCAACAAAGGGGTCAGCGCTGGCAAAACCGATCTTGTCAATTCCGATCTCCCTGGCTTTTTCGATCAATTTTTGCTTCAATTGGTCGGGTCTCACCTGTACCACCTCCTTATTTTTGATCGAACATCCAACATTCCATCATAACACCAATCGGTCGGTTTGCATACCCTCATCTGGGAACAGCAGCCCGGGCCAATTCATCACAACGATTATTTAATTCCACGTCGCTGTGCCCTTTCACCTTAATAAACTCAACCTCGTGCTGTTTCATCAGTTCGAGCAGCCGCTGCCACAGGTCTTTGTTTTCGACCGGCTTTTTACTGGCGGTCACCCAGCCGTTTTTTTGCCATTTAACATGCCATTTTTGCTTGAAACAATTGACGATATAGGCACTGTCGGAGTGTACCTTCACCCGGCACGGTTTTTTCAGGGCTTCCAAGGCCCGGATCACGGCTGTCAGCTCCATGCGATTGTTCGTGGTCTCCCGTTCCCCGCCGGAAATTTCCTTGCGGCGCGACCCATGCAACAAAATGGCTGCCCAGCCACCGGGGCCCGGATTGTACGAACACGCACCGTCGGTATACACGATCACTTCATCCATTCACTATTCTCCTCTCACTTCGAGCGAACGCAAGCGATTGACCGCACCCGCCACTTCCAGCTTGCGCGGCAAGGCCAAATCACCCGGGTGATGCCCGCGTCGATACGGGGAAATCGCATCAAAGCCCTGTTGCTTCAACTCGGCAAACACCTCATCAATCAGTTCGCGCAAACTTTTGCTCCCGTCCGCTTTCTCTCCCAGCACGCGCAAGATCTGGGCGATCGCTCTCGTCTGGCTGGGATCGACCAATTGTTCCAATGCAGAAAGATCAATGCGGCCGGTGCCCAACTGGATCGTATCAAGGCCCAAGGCATCTGCTTTTTCCTTTCTTCCCTTATGGGCATCAAATCCTTCCGCCAGCGGAAACCGGGGCGTCACCTCACCAAAAGATTCCCCGCCTTCCCGTTTACGCGCAAGCTGATAAGACCGGGCGATGTCCTTTGCTTCTTCGGTTACATCACAGGGGGTATAGTGATCCATCATGATCACATGGTCGGCGACATCAAAGTAATCACCTGATCCACCCAGGACCAGAATCGTCGAAACTCCCTTTTCTTCATACAGCTGGCGCACTTTGTCGATAAAGGGAGTGATCGGCTCTTTTCCTTTGCTGACCAACGCCTGCATTCGGGCATCGCGAATCATGAAGTTGGTGGCACTGGTATCCTCATCCATCAACAGGCAGGAGCAACCCATCTCCAAACTTTCCATGATATTGGCCGCCTGCGAAGTGCTTCCGCTCGCATCGTCTGTAGAAAAACGCTCCGTCGCTCTCCCAAAAGGCAACCGGCTGATAAACGGGGAGATATTCACTTTTTCCACCCGCCGCCCGTCTTCGGAGCGAATCTTGACGGCATCGGGAACGGTGAGCACATATTCCCGCCCGTCTCCCTCGATATGGTGATAAACCCCCCGTTCAATGGCTTTTAAGAGGGTGCTCTTCCCATGATAACCACCCCCGACAATCAACGTAACCCCTCGCGGAATGGCCATCCCCGTGATCGGGGCACCATGCGGCACGGCAATCGACACTTTAAAGGAAGGCGGGGTTCTGAACGGAATCACCGACTCGCCTCTGAGCGGCTGGTCATTGATGCCGCTTTTTCGCGGCAGGATTGAACCGTCGGCCACAAATGAAACCCAGCCGTTCCTGTCCATCTCCTCCCGGATGGCCTGCTGGTTGTCGACCAGTTGCATTCTGGCTTCAATGGAGCGGAAATCCGCTTCCCGCAGGATACACGTTTCATCCACCAGTTGCGGCAGATCCTCAAGAAGCATTTGCCGGGCCTGCTTTCCCAGCACGGTTCGGCCCCGAGCCGGCAACCCGACGGAAAGGCGCACCTCGAGATGATCAGCAGTAACCACCGCGGCCGCGCGTTTCAATATCTGCTGGCCCGGACGGTCAATCGCAATCAGCCCGCTTTTCCCCGTCCCTGTTGTCCGGCGGGAAAAACGTCCGATGCGCTCCGCCCATTTTCGCACCCACCAGTCTTCCAGCGCTGTCTGCCGCAAGGCGTTTTTCAGCCATTCCGGACGGTGTTTCGTGATCCGCTGCGATACTCTGATCCGGATGCGCGAAGGCGAAGCGAACGGATCCCCCTGAACGTGGTCAATAAACAGGGTGAATTTCCCAAAGCGGTATTCTCCCTGAATATCCTTATATGCCTTGTATCCTTTTCCATCAATTCGTGTCAAAATCTGACTCAATCTTTCCATCTGGCTGGCCCTCCTCCTCTCTCTTGTGTCAGCACCATCCGGTACGCGTCGCGAATCTGCTTGAAATCTTCCCATGCTTCCCGTTTCGCAGCCGGATTGCGCAACAGATAAGCCGGATGAAAGGTGGGCATAAAGCGAACCCCTTTTTTCTCCACCCATTTCCCCCTGACTCTGGTGATGCGCGCCCTGGGATCGATGAGGGCACGGGTAGGCGCCGATCCCAAAGTGACAATGATTTTGGGGCGAATCACCAGAAATTGCTGGCGCAAAATCTGAATACAAGTGGCCATTTCCTCATCATGCGGTGTTCGGTTGCCCGGCGGGCGGCATTTCACAATGTTGGTGATATAAATTTCCTCCCGCGGAATCTCCGCCGCCTGCAAAATCTTATTTAACAGCTGCCCGGCCCGTCCGACAAAGGGGCGCCCCTGCCGGTCTTCATCCGCCCCGGGCCCTTCCCCGACAATCATCAGCGGAGAATGGGGATTTCCCTCTCCGATTACCACTTGCGTCCGGCGGGTATGTAAAGGACACATCCGGCAATTCCGATACCGTTGAAAGATCATTTGTAAATCCATGCTACTCTTCCCCTAAGCAAATTTTCCCCTATATGAAACTGAAAAATTATGATATACTTCTTGGAATCATATCACTTTGCCATAATTGAACAAAACCTCAACTCCCGCTTCATCCGAATTCGCTATACTTGCATTGCAAAGGAGTTGATCAGAACTTATGAAATCATTGTTTTACCCCTTTCTCGTATCTGATCTGGATGGCACCCTTCTCAATGATTCGAAAGAAATCTCGGCTGAAAATAGAGACAGCATTGCTCTGTTCCGCGAAAATGGCGGGATCTTTACACTGGCTACCGGGCGCAGTTACAAAGAAAGCATAAAATTCATCGAACAGTTGCAGCTGACTTGTCCCGTCATTTTGTATAACGGAGCGATGATCTACGACCCGGCAACCGGACAATTGAATCCGGTCTGTTTGATCTCCCGTTCGCTTATGCTATCTATTCTAAAGGATTTGGAGCAAAAATTGCCCTCATCGGTTGATATTTTTGTCTACGGTACGGATAAAATCTACGGCACTCAGGTCGGGGAACTGACCAAAGCCTGGAGCGATGCCGATTTTTCCCTTGAGCTGCTCCCCTCTTTCGCTTCTCTTCCCGACGATGTGGTTTGTGTCAAATTGGTCGCGGTTGCAGACACGGAAGAGATGAAAGAACTGGTTCAATGGTCCCGGGCGAACAGCCATCTGCCGATCGACTGCGTTTTGTCCGCGGATCATTATTTCGAAATTCTTCCAGCCGGAGCTTCCAAAGGGAATGCGTTACTGAAAGTGTTAAAAACCCTCGGGCTTTCTCCAAGCCAGGCGGCGGCCGTCGGGGACCATTTAAATGACCTTTCAATGTTCCGGATTGCCGGTTTGCCCGCTGCCGTAAAAAACGCCCACCCTCAGGCGCAAAACCATGCGCAGCTGATCCTCCCTTCCAATAACGACAACGCGGTGGCGCATTTGATTCAAAATCATTTATTGCCAACACTTTCCCAAACATCAAACTGAATGGAAAAGGAGACCTGTTGCCGGGTCTCCTTTAGACTTGTATCCGGATTGTTCTCACTTGGATCTTCAAGCGGAACCGGTTATCTCAAAATAAAAAGTGAAAAATTCTACCCTTTTCTGTTTTTTTGTTTTCTCATTTGCTATATTAGCAGTAAGGTGCTGCAAGAAGATCCCTGCCATCATTTGCGAACACCGGAAGCTTCGAAACAGATCCAAGGGATGTTCGGAAACGCCAAAGGTCGCAAAAACAAAGGGGAATCAGACTTTTTGAATGGAGAAGATCCTGTCAAAACGGTCCGAAACCCGGATGAATCGGAAAGGTGTTCGGAAAATCACGTACAAACTCAATAATCAGAAAGGATCTCATGAACGCCGCATCAATGAATACACCTCTAGCAAGAGGATTGAAACGAGGAATGGGAAAAGGCTCTAGCATTGAGCGGCTGGAAGCATCAATGAATACACCTCTAGCAAGAGGATTGAAACGGTCATGGATAACGTCGCCGCTTGGTTGGTGACGGGTGGCATCAATGAATACACCTCTAGCAAGAGGATTGAAACCTGCCGCCTCACGCTCTGATTTTGTGTCGGATGAAGCATCAATGAATACACCTCTAGCAAGAGGATTGAAACAAATGAGACTCCGGGGGTCTCAAATTGCGACACAAAGCATCAATGAATACACCTCTAGCAAGAGGATTGAAACTCATGCGTACATACGCCGACTTGGTCGGATCGCATAAGTGGCATCAATGAATACACCTCTAGCAAGAGGATTGAAACCAGGAAATAACGATCAGCGGAACTGAATATCCCGGCGGCATCAATGAATACACCTCGGGCAAGAGGATTGAAACATCTTGCGGAAACGGCCGTGATCGGGGCTCGTTGAATCAATTTACGTATGAGCAAACAATCCATATGCTCTGTCGATTTATTTTCACACCCCGGATGAAAACGAATTTAAGATGATCACAACTTTATGATCAGACTTCTAGGGGGGGATTTACCAGCCACGGCATTGGATGAATGGTTTATCAACAAGAATGAATTTTCTAGAATTTTCATCAATATTCCGTACACGTCACTACTGGTCTGCAAGAGGGGAATATTTCCGCCTGGTCGATCGGGCGAATTTCCCGGTGGAAAATTTAAGCGATCCTCTTTGGATTCCCATTCACAATTAAATTTTAAACACAAGCAAACTCGTATCAAAAATCGCTTCCATCTCATAAATTTCATATTGGCTTAATTGCAGCAATGAACACGGTTTCAGCCTGAACCGCTGATTATATACACTAAACATGATCTCCCCGCGAATCAAAAAAATAATTGCATCAGAGTTTAAATAATGACGGGGAATGGTTTCACCTGATTTTAACCGAATATTTATGACCTCTCCTTTGTTAAAATCTAAAACCTTCATTTTTCCAGAATGATTTTCTTCGATCCTGACCATTTGCATTGTTTCAACCCTCCCAAACTATAAAAAGATCGCACTCCAACTCATTGAATAATCAGGTAATGTCATACATTAAAAAAACTCCCACAAACGGAAAATCTCCCTGATCACTTTACTCCCGTACTCCCAGGTTTCTATAGCCAATATAAGCCCGGCAAACGAGTATATATGTGATCATTTTCACATACAGAAGTTTGTTCACACAAAATCCACAGTTTGAACCTAGCCAAAAAAAGTTCATCTGAAAAGGATATCCTTTTCAGATGAACTTCAGGATTAACCTTTCTTGCTGATCGCTACACGCCAAACCTCAGGTCCTTCCTCCAAGTATTCCCATCCAAAACCGTCCGGCCTTTCCATTTGAAATTGGTAATACAGGGGTTTTGGGTCATGATCATTCAATAACAACATTGTCTCCCCTGATTTCAAACCATCAAATGTTTCAAAAATGACACGATGCTTGTCCCGCGGCGGGTATTCTCTGGCATCAACTGTTGCTTTAAAACTTTCGCTCATTCCATTCACTCCTTTTCATAAATTTTGATTCAATCTTAAATTACCTTTCTAAAAAATTTCTGTGATATTTAACACTTTCACTGAAAAAAATCAGATGTGATCTTGGTCACAAAATTTTCCCAAATCATTGCGTTATAGTATAGGCAAAAGGAGGGGAATGAGAAATGAACCAGAAAGAACTACGATCCATCGAACTGGACGTCCGCGAGGACTTGAGAAAAAAAATAGAGCCCTTTAAAAAAATTATGGATGCTGTTCAATCCCTAAAGGATGGAGATCGCCTGATTTTGCATACAACTTTTAAACCGGTTCCATTGATTCGCATTTTAAAATTAAAAGGATATGCCTGCGAAACAACAAAAAAAGAGGCAGATCATTGGATTTGCATTTTTTATAAGAACAAAGAAGGACGGGAATCTCCTGCCAACGAAAACATCTCTGCTGACAGCACCAACCCGGAACCAAAAATCCACCGGCTTGACAATCGCGGCCTGATTCCGCCAGAACCCATGGTTCGAACGCTGAATCAACTGGAAAAAGCCAAACCGGGCGATCAGGTTGTAATATGGAATGATCGGGTACCCGTTTATTTGCTGGAGGAATTGGATAGTCTTGGCTATTCCTATAAAATCGATCAAAAAGATGATGGCTCTGCTGAAGTTACGATTTACAAATCACATTCCAACGGGAAGTGAAACATTTTATGAATACAACTGTCGGTCCTGCAAACCTGCAATCTCAGAGCCATGCATCATCTCTTAAGCTCCCTTTGCTCTTTATCATTACGGGTATTCTTGAAATGGTCGTCTTTTGCCTGCTTTCACTTGTATCACTTTCCGATATAAATTTTACGGCTCCCAGGTATCCGTCGGGCTGGGCCTTTACGCACCTTTTTGTACTCGGCTGGTCCTCAATGGTGGCAATGGGAGCAGTCTATCAGCTGGTTCCGGTTGTCGTTAATCGATCGCTCTTTAGCAAATGGATGGGTTTTATTCACTACTGTTTGTTTATGATCGGCCATCTGGGGCTGATCCTCGGTTTTTCACGATTTAATCCGAATTGGATCGCCTGTTTTGCCGTAATACTTTTCCTTTCGATCTTGCTCTTCGCCGTAAATGTTGTCATCACACTGGTTTCTGCAAAGCAATGGAACACGGTTACAATTCATGTTCTTTGTGCGTCCATCAGTTTGATGTTGACGGGATTTACCGGAATGCTTATGGGCTATGATTTTGCAAACGGACAATTGGGAGTGAACCATAATCATCTGCTGTTGACCCATATTTGGCTTGGTGCTGTCGGATGGTTTGGAAACCTGATCATGGGATTCACCTATAAGTTGTTACCGATGTTTTCCATTTCTCACAACTACCCCGTAAAAGCACAAAAAACCGCCTTGGTTCTCCTTAACCTCGCAATCCTTCTGGGAACGGGGAGCGCATTGGGCGGCCTCGATAATCTCTTTCTGAGATTTCCTGTCGTTTTGCTCGCGTTGGCTTTCCTGTCCTTTGTTTATGCCACGTATCAGATCCGTCAATCCGGAATCAAAAAAAATCCGGGAGCCGGAGTCGCCTTTACCGTAAAGATCAATGCCCTCATGGCTCTATATCTTCTCTTATTGGCCGGGGCTGTTTTCTTCATTCCGGGGCAGGAAATCTTCATCATGAGTATCTGGATCAGCTTATGGGGTTGGGTTTATTTCACGATCATCGGATACCTGTCCAAAATCGTACCGTTCTTATGGTGGACATTTAAATATGGCTCTCATGTAGGGAAAGAAAAAGTTCCCCTGCTTCACCAGATGATTGATGAAAAACGTGTGCGTTGGGGACTTAACGGGGTCGCTTGCTCATTTTTGGCAACCACACTGGGAATGGCTGTCTCTTCATCGTTTCTTTTTAATGGGGGTTTCATTCTGTTTTTGTTATTCAGTCTGTTTTATATCTTGTTAATCGGATTGGTATTTAAAAACTGATTGGGGATGTATCAAGAATGAATGTAACCAAAGAAGAGATTATTGAACGGCTCAAAGATGTGTATGATCCGGAATTGGGGATTAACGTCGTCGACCTTGGATTAATCTACGATGTTGATATCAAGGACAATCAGGTGTTTATCAAAATGACCCTCACTACTCCTGGCTGCCCGCTTCATGACACGCTCTCGAACGGTGTCAAAACGGCATTGAGTTTGCATCCGGCGATTCAATCCGTTGAGGTCGAAGTTGTTTGGGATCCACCATGGACTCCTGAAAAGATTTCACCCGAAGCCAAAAAATCATTGGGATTTTAAAAGTGACAAATTAATCAGAACCTTTTTCATGCACACCTGTACCCACCGGTTGTTGCAACCAATCTCTCTTCAAAACAGTGCCAAGCAAAAGCACCAAACGCAGCGGAGAGAAAGAACATCCGTCTGGATAAAGTCTTGCCACCCCTGACGTTTGGTGCTGGAGGTGCTGGAGCCTTTTCCTGACTCAGTATGTGATTTGTATCACAATGAGATGATTTCAACCTCCTTAAAATATAGTATGTATTAATAATAAACAATTGATGTTAAAGCAATATGATCATCATTTCACATACACGAATGAGATAAACCAGTTTGAAGAAGGGAATAAAGATGCGAAAAAAATATATTTTGGCATTAGGTGTTGTGGCAACAGTCCTGACACTTTTATTACTATATTTTTTCCCATTAAATACCGAAGAGCCGACTAATCCTTCGAACCAGACAATAAGATACGCGAAAAAAACAGAAAAATATTCACATCCGATCAAACCTGTTATTCATCGAAAAGGCCATAATGTGTATATCCAAATGACCGCTCAGGTTACAAAACTGAAAATCGCCCCAGGTATAATTCATCAGGCCTGGACATTTAACGGAACGGTTCCGGGCCCAATTTTAAAGGTAAATCAGGGGGATACACTTCACATATCATTTAAAAACCTGGACCCCAATATGCCTCATTCTGTCGATTTTCATGCTGTCAATGCCTCACCTTCCAAAAACTTTGCCAATATACTGCCGAATAAGTCAGGCGAATTTGTCTATACAACGGATACACCCGGAATTTTCATGTATCACTGTGACACTGAACCGGTGTTGGAACATGTGGCAAACGGGATGTTTGGAATGATTATCGTAAAACCGAAATCCGGTTACCCGACAGATAATCAAGTGGATCGCACGTTCACCTTGATACAGAGCGAATGGTATGATGAATCAAATTCTAATTCCCTGCAAAACGGAACTCCGCAAGCTGTTGTGTTTAACGGAAAAGATTTCAGCATGCAAAAACCTCTTGCTGCCAGAAACGGGGAACGAATCCGTTTGGAAATTGTGAATGCCGGTCCCAATCATTTTTCAGCTTTTCATGTCATCGGTGCAGTCTTCGACCGTGTCTACCTAAACGGAAACCCCGCTGACATGCTCCATGGGCAACAAACCGTGACCATTCCCCCCGGTGGGAGCGCAATCGTCGAATTTGTTGTCAAGGAAAAGGGAGATTACCCCATCATTTCCCATTCACTAATGGACATGCAAAAAGGAGCCAAAATAATCCTCCATGCAGAATAACCGGAAGCACATCGTTGTGACATAGCCCAACGTTCATAACACCATGTTTCCGGAACTCTTTTGGCTACTGATCAGGCTGACACACCAATCCATCATTGGATGGAAGCTGGTTTCGTTGATGATTCCGAAAAGGCGATCCAAACAAAAAAAGGTTGTTGACCTTGGTTGCCAACAACCTTTGGGAGACCTCCGAGCCGGGTCTCCTTCATTTATCTATGTGGTCGGGATGACAGGATTTGAACCTGCGACCCCCTGGTCCCAAACCAGGTGCTCTACCAAGCTGAGCCACATCCCGTTATATGGATTTAAAAAGCGAATAGGTGAATTGAAAATGGTCGGGACGACAGGATTTGAACCTGCGACCCCCTGGTCCCAAACCAGGTGCTCTACCAAGCTGAGCCACGTCCCGGCAAAATACAAAAACAATCATTTTCAGAAACAAGATATAATTTAACATGGAGAAATCGTGTTGTCAACAAGAAAATTTTTATGAAAATTAAAAACCAGGGATCGTTCTCCCTGGTTTTACTGGTGCCGAAGGTGGGACTCGAACCCACACTCCTTTTGGGAACACGATTTTGAGTCGTGCGCGTCTGCCAATTCCGCCACTTCGGCATATCCTCATATTTCTTATCGACAAAAAACATTATACGAAGGATCCACTGCCGTGTCAACCGAAAATCGAGATTCGCAATATTCGGCAAAAAAACACCTTTCTCCGGTACCTGCTGAAAGCCGGTTTCCCGCTCATCGCCGTGTTTGCCGAACCCTTTTGCGATCAAATCCAAAAAATGACACCCTTACTTCGATCGCTTCCACCACCAAGTAAGGGTGTTTTATGTCAAGTTGGCACGGCGGGTTTCAGGAATCAGGCATTTTGCAGAACCCGCCACGGTTCCGCCTTCATAACGGACCAACCAATGTGATGATAATTAATCAGGAGGGGTTAATCAGAAGTTGATTCGGCCCGCTCCGGTCACTTTAAGCGTTCCTGAATCATTTTTTCGATTCGGCCAAACCTCTCATCGATGCTGCTGATCCTTCTTTGAATCTCCTCCGCGATGCTCATATGTCTTGTGATCATCTGTGACATGTCTTCATTCTTGTGTTCACGTCGAGCCGTCGAAATCGTGTATGGGGAGTAATAAGGATATCCATAATACATTTTTTCTCAACCTCCTTTCGTTCAGGAGCAGCTGTCCATCCAGTGGGAACTGCCGGAGGAGCTGCTGTCCATCCAATGCGAACTGCTGGAAGAGCTGTCCCAGTGACACCAGTCATGATAGTGATGGCGGTGATGATGATGGCCGAGCATATGTTTCAAGAGCTTCGTGGCACATTTGCTGTGGTGATAGGCTTCGTGCAAATGATGATAATCTATCATTTTATGATGATGTTTGGGATAGTGATGTTTTTTGTGATGTTTGGGATGGTGAAAGATCGGATACATCGGGGGCATCGGCATCATTGGATAAACCGGAGGTTTCATTCGTTCCATACGCTTCACTCCTTGTTAAGCTGGGATACACGATTATAATATGACCGTTTATCCAAATCGCAACTGGGCAATTTGCCTTAATTTTCCCATTGCCGGCAACACTTGTTTGAGATGTCTGCTCATTCTCTTCATCCTCAAAAGCACCCAAAAAACTGAAAAAGATACTAGTCCAATTTCAATAAAAAATAGGAGAACGCACTTCCACTGTTTCACCCGTGAAATAAGATATATTGAATTTGTTTCTGGAGGTGAGAAATATGAGTTATGGTTATGGTTTTGGATTTGGCTGGAGAAGGCTGTTAATCTTCCTGCTGGTGATTGCGACCATTTTCGTCTTCGTCGCCGGCGGATTTGGTTTCTAAGTTAGAGGCACCGGTTCTTTTTCCAGCAACGCCGGTGTTCACAGAGGCGAAGCAGAAGCTTGCCGGCCAAATTTATAAAGAAGACAAGCAAACCTCTTCATCAACCATTCATCCTCTTGGGGTTGAATGGTTATTTTTATTCTCAATGAAAAAACCGGGGGACCATCACTCCCCCGGTTTTTATTTCATCCGTTCAATATTTTCCTTCAGTTTATCCTTCGGCAGGATGATTTGCACAAACTCACTTTCCCCGACAACGGCGCGGTCATGCCTGGCGATCACATCACAGACCACTTTTTGTTCCGTCACTTCTTTCACGGTGGCAGTAATGGTGACTTGCTTGCCAATCGGGGCCGGAGCGCGGTGTTTTACCTCAATGTACGCTCCCACTCCTTCTTCACCCTCCTGCAAAAAAGGCAAGATCACCTTTCGCCCCGCCCATTCCATATAATAGACAAGCGATACCGTGGATAACACGGGATGAACCATCTGTCCCCCGAAGGAGGCGACCATATCTTCGGTTACGGTAATCGTAATCTCTTCCTGGTATCCCGGCGACAGTCCTGCTTTCATCTCGCTCCTCCTACACACCGAACGGATTGAGCGGTTTTGGCCCTACATAGGAGAGGACACTTTTCGTCTCCATATACAATTCCAGCGATTCGATGGCCAGTTCACGGCCGAACCCGGATTGTTTGTAACCGCCAAACGGCAGGCCCGGGAAAGCGGAGAACGGATTATTGATCATCACCACGCCGGCTTTCAGCTGGGAGGCAACCCGATGCGCCCGTCCGAAGTCACGGGTCCATACGGCCGCAGCGAGACCGTACATCGTTTCGTTTGCCAGCTTTACCACTTCTTTTTCATCTTTAAACTTGATCACAACGACAACCGGACCGAAAATCTCCTCTTGAGCCACCCGCATGTCATTGGTTGCATCGACGATCACCGTCGGCATATACCAGTAACCTTTGGCAAACTCCTCCCCTTCCGGACGCTTGCCGCCATAGAGAACCCGGGCGCCTTCTTTTTCCGCCAATTTGACATATGAATCGATTGTATCCCATTGCCCTTGGGAAATAACTGCTCCGACGTGAGTCTCTTCGTTAAACGGATCGCCCAATTTCAATTTTTTGGTCTGTTCCACAAATTTCTCAATAAAGGCATCGTAGATATCCTCGTGAACAAACAGGCGGGAGCGAGCTTCGCAGGATTGGCCGGTATTATAGTAAATTCCGTAGACAGAGCCGTTCACCGCCGCTTCCAGATCAGCATCGGCAAAGACGATATTCGGCGATTTCCCGCCGAGCTCCAGAGTGACGCGCTTCAAGGTGTCGGAAGCCTTGGCCATGATATCTTTCCCGGTCGTCGTTTCCCCGGTAAAGGCCACTTTGTCAACTCCCGGGTGTTCGACCAGGTAGGAACCGACATCGGCGCCGCTCCCGGTAATCACATTGATCACGCCGGCAGGAACTCCCGCTTCATGGCAAATGTCCGCGAGTACGAGTGCAGTGAGCGGGGTTAAACTGGCCGGTTTCAAAATGAGGGTACAACCTGCGGCCAGGGCCGGGGCCACTTTCCAGGCCGTCATCATAAGCGGATAGTTCCACGGAACGATTTGCGCACAAACCCCGACCGGCTCTTTCACCGAATAGTGAAAGAAACCATTGGGAACGGGTTTTGTATGTCCCTGAATCGTGGTAACCGCACCGGCATACAGTTCAAAATCCTCAATGGCCTGCATCACTTGTCCTTTGGCGGCAGACAACGCTTTTCCGCTGTTGAGCACTTCGAGTTCAACCAAATCATTGAAGCGCTGCCGCATGATCGACGCGATTTTGTTTAAAATCTGTCCGCGGCGGGAAGCGGGCCAGCGTGCCCATTTGCTGTTGGAAAGCGCATCGCGCGCGGATTGCACCGCCCGGTCCACATCGGCGCGGGTCGCTTTGACCACTTGTGCAATCGCTTCTCCGTTTGCGGGATTATAGACGGTAAAATATTCACCCGACTCACTGGGCACATGTTCGCCGCCGATCAACAGGTCGTATTTTTCCTTAAGAAGCGCTACTTTTTCCTTTAACATGCCTGATCCTCTCCTTTTGGTTTAGCTGTCAATCCGTTCGATCAGGGTGGCGATTCCCTGGCCGACGCCAATGCACATCGTAGCCAGGCCAAACCGTCCCTGCCGCTTTTCCAATTCATGCACCAGCGTCGTCAAAATACGTGCACCGCTGGCTCCGAGCGGGTGGCCCAAGGCAATTGCTCCACCGTTTACATTCACCCTGTCCGGATCAAGACCCAACTCGGAAATGCAAGCCAAGGACTGTGCGGCAAATGCTTCGTTTAACTCGACCAAATCGAGATCGGACACGCTGATCCCCGCCCGTTTCAGCACTTTGCGGGTGGCTCCGACCGGGCCTATGCCCATATAAAGCGGATTGGTTCCCTCGACGGCAAACGCGACAACCTTTGCCATCGGTTTCAGACCGAGCCTTTCCGCCACGTCCCGGGCCATTAAAAGAAGCGCGGAAGCACCGTCATTGATCCCGGAAGCATTTCCGGCCGTCACGGTTCCCCCCTGGCGAAAAGCGGGGCGTAACTGCGATAATTTTTCCAATGTCGTTTGCGGCCGGGGATGCTCATCCCGCGCAAATGCGACGGTTGCCCCTCCCGGTTCGGTTACCTCAATCGCGACGATTTCATCGGCAAATTTGCCCTCTTCCCATGCCGCACGGGCTTTTTGCTGGCTGCCGAGCGCAAACCGGTCTTGTTCTTCCCGCGAGATCCCGTATTTTTCAGCGACATTTTCGGCTGTCTCACCCATGCTGACCGGATCGTACATCGCCGCCAGTTTCGGGTTGACAAAGCGCCAGCCGAGGGTTGTATCGACCAGCGTCTGATTCCCGCGGGCCAACCCCGTCTCCGGCTTCAGCATCACCAACGGGGCGCGGCTCATATTTTCCACGCCGCCGGCAATCATGGCATCGCCGGCTCCAAAAGCGATCGCAGCCACGGCCTGATTGACCGCCTCCAGACCGGAACCGCACAAACGGTTGACGGTGACCCCGCCGGCCTCCAGCGGCAAACCGGCAAGCAATGCAGCCATGCGCGCCACATTTCGATTATCTTCTCCCGCCTGGTTGGCACATCCGAGCAGAACATCTTCGACCAGTGAAGGGGGCAAACCAGGATTGCGATCAAGCAGCGCCTTGATGACATGGGCGGCCAGATCATCCGCACGCGTTCTGCTCAAACTTCCGAGATAACGGCCGATCGGCGTACGGACGGCATCGACAATCACCACTTCGCGCATCGTTCACCCTCCCAGCTTGGCATCCTGATAGTGATAAAAACCTCTTCCTGCCGCAATCCCCACATAACCAGCATAGATCATCTTCTTCAGCAACGGTGCAGGACGGTAGCGATCGTCGCCCCATTCGCGCTGCATTCCCTCCAACACGGCGGCAATTTGCTCAATTCCGACCCGATCCGCCCATTCCAAAGGGCCAAAAGGAAAGTTGGTTCCCTTTTTCATGGCCGTATCGATCTCTTCTTTGCTGGAAATCCCTTCACTCAAGGCAAAAGCAGCTTCATTAACCAGGAGCGAAAGAATCCGCGGGAAGACCAGGCCGGGTTGATCACCGACCCGCTCCACCTGTTTGCCCCAGGACTCCGCCAGCCGAAGATGTTGATCCCAACCTTTTACCTCTTCCGCTTGCAGAGGGCAGGCGACTTCCAGCACGGGAAACTGCTCCAGTCCGAGAGGTGAGAAGCCGACGACCCGTTCCGGCACGGACAGCCAGGAAGCGATTTCGGTCGCCGTTCGGTGGAGCGTCGAGGTGTAGATCGGCGTTTGCGGCGAAATCCGCGCTTCGGCCAGCTGCAACTGCTGCCTCTTTTGCCCGTCCACTCCCGGGTTCACATCCACAACCGCACAAACATCGTGATCCGCCAGTTGTTCCAGCGTCAGAGGCGCAAAGCCGCGTTCCCGCAAAAAACGGCAAACCGCGGTGAACAAGCTTCCTTTTCCCAAGACCGCTATATTACGACTCATACGAATAGTGCCCCTTTCCGGTTTTGCGCCCCAGCGCTCCGCTCTCCACCATTCGCTGCTGGACAAAATGCGGGCGGAAGCGGGGATCGTGAAAATATCCTTCGTAAACGGAAACGGAAGCGGCATAATTGATGTCGATGCCGATCAAATCCTGAAGCTCAAACGGGCCCATTTTAAATCCGGCCGAACGGATGATGCGATCCACCTGCGCTTTACCGGCCGTTCCTTCCTGCACGATCCGGTACGCTTCCGTATGAAACGGCCGGGCCACGCGATTGACCAGAAATCCCGGCACATCCTTCACTTTGACCGGTTCTTTTCCCAGCGTCCTGATCCATTCGCTCACGGCTTCCACCAACGCGGGCGATGTGGCCATGCCGGCGACCACTTCCACCAAGGCCATCCGCGGCACGGGATTGAAGAAATGAAGACCGAGCACCCGCTCCGGCCGGGTCGTTTTGGCGGCAATTCCCGTAATCGACAGAGAAGAAGTATTGGAGGCCAGAATCGTATCCGGGGAGGTGCATGCATCCAGATCCTTGAAGACCTCCTGCTTCACCGCGAGATTTTCGACAACGGCCTCAATCACGAGATCCACCTGATCCAGATTGTTGATGGCCGGTACATAACGAATCCGCCCGAGGATCTCCTCCCGCTCACGCGCGGCCATCTTCCCCTTCTCCACTCGTCGGAGCAAGCGCTTGTCCATCTTTTGCAGGGCATCATTAAAGAGGTCTTGCGACAGTTCCACCACCTGAACCGAAAATCCGTTTCCGGCCAGAACTTCGACAATCCCCATTCCCATCGTCCCGGCCCCGATCACGGCCGGCCGCTGAATCCGCAGACCTTCACTTTTCATTGCCATCCAGCTCTTCACCGATCATCATCGTGACCAATTTGCCGGCAAACGACATCACATCTTTGGCGGCCGCTTTTCCTTCCGGCGATCCCATCGCCCGCATCAGGGTTTCCTTATCGTCAAAAAACATTTCCGCTTTGAGGTAAAAAGGAGCCTCCGTTCCCATCGGGGTCTCACTGAAACGGGTAACCGTCACTTTTTTCAGCCCCGGCATTTTGCCCGCAAGCGGAAGATGGATATTGAAATAGTGGTCATCAAACGCTTGTTTATCCTCCGGCTGTTTGTACAAGGCAACCAATTTCACCATGGATCTCATCCTCCCCTTATTTTTGCGTAATGCAATCAGTGCTTATGAACCGGCTGTCATGCGGCGGTCGATGATGCGAACCGCTTTTCCTTCGCTGCGCGGAATGGATTTTGGCGCATGGATTTTTACGAGTATACTAAGCCCCAGCAGATCCTTGATCTCGGACGCAAGCTCTTTTGTCAGCGCTTTTAATTTTTCGTGAGCGGCATTTCGTCCAAGCTGCTGCCACACAGCTTCCGTCACTTCCACCTCAACAGTCAGCTCGTCCAGCCTTCCTCTCTTTTCAATGATCAATTGATAATGCGGGGCAAGGTGGGACTTCCTCATGAGCACGGGTTCAATTTCCATCGGATAAACATTGACTCCGCGGATAATCAGCATATCGTCAATGCGCCCTTTTACCCGGGACATCCGCGCATGGGTCCGGCCGCAGCGGCACGGTTCCCGCACGACTACCGCCAAATCCCCGGTACGGTAGCGCAGAAGCGGAATCGCTTCCTTGGTCAGGCTGGTGAACACCAGCTCGCCGATCTCCCCGTCCGGCTTTCTCTCTCCCGTTTCCGGATCAATCACCTCCACCAGAAAATGATCTTCGGCGATATGCAAACCATCTTTTGCTTGCCAGCATTCAATCGCCACTCCCGGGCCGGTCAGTTCGGACAGGCCGTAAATATCGACGGCATGAATGCCCCATAAGTCTTCCAGTTTTTCACGCATCGCCTCCGACCACGGCTCCGCTCCGAAAATTCCGTATTCGAGCGAAGTTTCCCGGGGATCTTCTCCCATTTCCGCCAATGTCTCGCCCAGACTGAGGATGAAAGAAGGAGTGCCCGCAATTCCCCGGGGTTTGAGGTCGCAAATCATGCTTAACTGCCGCAGGCGATTGCCGCCCGAAGCCGGGATCACGGTTTGCCCCAGTCGTTCCGCACCTTGATGCAGCCCCAGTCCTCCCGTAAACAATCCGTAGCCATACGCATTATGAAAAATGTCTCCCTCTTTCCCGCCGGCAGCGACGATCGCCCTGGCACAGACATCGGCCCAACTTTGCAGATCTCGCCTCGTATACCCGACAACCGTCGGTTTTCCCTTTGTCCCGGATGAAGCGTGGAGCCGTTTCACTTCCTCCATTCCGACCGCGAATAAACCCGCCGGGTAATGGTCACGCAAATCCTTTTTGGTGGTAAACGGCAACCGGGGCAAATCGTCCAGCCCGCGAAAACAATCAGGTGAAAGTTTGCGCTCATCCAGCTGCTTCCGGTAAAACGGCACATGATGATAAACCCTGGTCACGATCTCACGCAAACGCTTCTCCTGTAACCGTTCCAGTTCGGTCCGCTCCATTGCCTCAAATTCGGATTGAAACATCTCCCTCACCCCCGTCACACCTTTTTCATCCCTTCAAACGGCTGATGACAGCGTTTGCAATAATAGATGGCACGGCAGGCGGTAGGTCCGAACAGATTGATCACGTCGGCACCGGCCTGTCCACAATAGGGGCAAGGCGGGGGCTCAGCAGGGCCTTCCACAGGCGGGGCGATCCCGAACTGCTTCAGTTTCTGCTTACCCTCATCCGTAATCCGGTCACTCGTCCACGGCGGGTCAAAGAGAAACGTCACTTGCACTTCGCGCACTATTCCGCCTTTCAAGAGCCGCTGTTCCACCTGCTTGCGAATGAGATCAAGCGCCGGGCATCCGACAAAGGTCGGCAGCATTTCCACCTCGACGGTCCCATCGCTTACCTTCACCCGGTTAACCATCCCCATATCGACAACGCTCACCGTCGGAATCTCCGGGTCCGTCACTTCTTTCAGCGCATCCCAAACTTCCGTCTCCGTCACGCTCTCCCCTCCCTTGCAGCCTCACCATCTCGCGTTGGAGTCGATGGCATACACTTCACAGAGCGTGTCCAGCAGGGGCTGCAGGTCGGAACTGTGTTCACCCCTTCGGCCGCTTCTGGAGGAAGAGGGGATTTCTCCCGGCCATTCGAATCCGATTGATAAGAGCGCATCACGTACCTGCTCTTCCCAGCGGCGGCGAACTTCACTGCCGGAGAGAGAAATGATGCCAAATTCCAACAATTCTTTTTCATAAGGGCCAAAATCGAATAAATCCCCAAGATCCGGCCACACTTTCAGCAGCGCCTCTTCCATCCTCTCCCTTGCTTGTCCGCCGGCACTTCCCAAGCGGGAAAACAACGTCTTCATATGCAACAAATGATAGTACTCTTCCCGCCGGATTTTTTGTGTGCCCTGCCTGAGGGGAGCATAGCTGGAACTTTCCATCGACTGCAGCCTCAGATCATCAAACAGGTCATAAAAATAGTGACGCAGAATCGAGTAAGCCCAATCCCCGTTCGGCCGCTCCAGGAGAATCGCGTTACGGCGCAAGTGCTGATCGCGGCTGAACGCCAGCCGGTCGGGATCCCCCTCCCCCAGTTGATGAAGCAGGTCAAAATAAAAGACGGCATGTCCCACTTCATCCTGAGCAATCGAACTGAACGCCACATCCCCTTCAATATCCGGGCAAAGCCCAAGCCATTCGGAATCACGATGCCCGAGCGTCAATTCATCATCTGCCAGACAGGCAAGCCAGTATTTCAGGGCCGTTTCAAACTTTTGCCCGTCCGTTATCCTTGTGTCCTGTTCCATTTTCATCCGCTTTCACCCCCGTTCTGCCCTTCTTTCCCGTTTACTTTCCTGGTTTCTCCCTTCGACATAAGCCACGATCTCTTCCAGGGTAATCGCCTTCTCTTTGAACATCCGCCACAAGCGGCCATTCTCTGTATAACCGGCGACCTCGCGATATTTGCGATCCATTTCCCTGCTCAAAAAACCGGACTCACCGGTCGCTTCGGTCACTTGTTTACTTGGAACCACCCAGATGCTGACCGCCGGATCCCGGCGCATAAAATTCTCGCGCGCCAGAATCAGTGCAACATCGGGCGAAGGAGCCAGCAAACTTCCCACATGGACTTGAGGTTCTTGATGCGAGCGCCGGAGAAAAACTTCATACTCTTCATACTGCCAAGTTTTTCCAGTCATTATCTGCCCTCCTTATCCCGCCGGCAAATGGGATCTGGCCATCGCTTCTCTCACCCAGCGCTGTTCCTCGTGTGCGGATCGCCTCAGCTCCATTCTTTCCCTGGATTTCGGCCCCCGGTTCTCCCGGACAATCCGGCCGAACTTGTCCCAATCCGGTTCAGAGTAAACCCATGCCTTCCGTTCACGATCATAGCGGAGCTGTTCATCGGGAATGGTGAGGCCAAGCGATTGAATCCGCGGAACGTATTTGTCCAAAAATTTCTGACGAAGCTCCTCGTTCGTTTTCGTGCGTATCCGGTAATACAACATGCGTTCGGCTGCCGGGGTCACCTCTTTGGGCCCGAAGAAAAAGAGCAATGATTCCCACCAGTAATTGAGTGCTTCTTGTAGCATTTGCCGTTGCTGTTTCGTTCCCATCGCCAATGCCAGAATAATATTTTCACCGTGCTGCATGTGAAAGCTCTCCTCGGCACAAATCCGCTTCAACACACGGGCATAAGGCGCATAAGAAGTTTCCAGCAACGCCGCCTGGTTGATGATCGCGGCTCCGTCGACAAGCCACCCGATCACCCCGGCATCCGCCCAGGTACGCGCTTCCATATGAAAAACATTATGAAATTTCACTTTCCCTGTATAAATGTCTGCTATGAGATCTTCACGCGTTTTGCCCAAGGGCGCAGCCAAATCTTCCACCACGCGCAGGAGCAACTGGCCATGCCCCATTTCATCCTGGACTTTGGCCATGATGGCCAGTTTACGCCGCAGCGTCGGCGCTTTTGGCACCCATTCCTTTTCCGGATACGCCCCCATGATCTCGCTCACCGCATGCATATGGATCAGTTTGATCAACAGCTTTCTGTATTCATCCGGCATCCAGTCGGTCGCTTCCACCTTCCCGCCGCGGCGGATGCGCTCCACGAACTCCTCGGTCCGGTGATCCATCCTTTTTCTCCCCCTTTTTTACGCCTGAAAGCCGATGAGAATCATCTCCACAAACCGGTCGGCAACCTCATCCGCCTTCAGTTTCCCTCCCGGGCGATACCATTGGTAAGTCCAGTTGGCCACCGACAATACGAGCAGACGGGCCAATTTTTCATCCAATTGCTTAAATTCCCCGGACTTGATCCCCTCTTCCAAAATGGCTGCCCACAAGCGCTCATAACTATCGCGCTTTTTTCGAATTTGCTCATACCGGTCACCGGTCAGCGCTTTCCATTCATGAAAAAACACGGTGGCTGCTTCCAGATTTGCCTCGATCACATGCATATGCGCCTTGACCGCTTCCCGCAGTTTTTGCGAGGCAGTCTTCCCGCTCTTCACAATCGGCTCAAGGGAGCCCAAAAACGCTTCCGCCCCCCGGTCTGTAATCTCAAACAGCAAATCTTCCTTGGTATTGATATGAGCGTATAAACTGCCTGACAGAATTCCGCAGGCCTCAGAAATATCGCGAATGGTAGTGCCATGATACCCTTTTTGGCTGAAAAGCCGGCAGGCAATGGCTAAAATCTCTTCTCTCCGTCCAACTCTGGCCATCATCCAATTCCTTTCTCCAACTTCTGCAAAGACAATCTCAAAAACAAGCGCTTGTTTGTTTTTATCTTAATAGAATTTTCGAATATTTGTCAAGGCTACTTTTATATCTTTCATAAATGCTATTTTATTTGAATAAGAAAAAAGCATCTCCTCCCAGCCAACCCGAAGATGAAAGCCTCAGCAAATTCAGATCTTCATGCTTTTTTCGCTGAATAAGCAGATGACCATCCTGAGGATGCTCTTCCCTGACACATTCAGTATGCGGTTAATTCCCGCAGCAAATCCCCATCCTTTCACGTTTCGTTAACAGGAAAACGAATGTAAATATCAAAATATAACAGTAATTACAACATTAGCCGGCAAACGGAAGGTGGGCTGAGACGTGTTTTTCAGGCGGAAGCAGTCAGAGTTGGTGGAAGATGCTTTTATCTCATTTCATTTCTGGTTAACCATAGAGGAAATTGAGCAATTGGAGGCGATTGCCCGGCAACATCAATTGGACCCGGCCGCGGTGGTACAGCGAATTGTCAAGGATACCCTGAAAGAATGGAGAGAACATCCAAGCGAGGAAAATTAGATTAATAAATTTGCATTTTGCATGAATATTAAGTCAAATGATTCCAAAATTCAGAAGATAAAAGCAAGCGCTTGGTCAAATAACCAAGCGCTTTTTTCTGTGCCCCTCTGACATAAGTAACAGAAACTAATTTTATAATTATATGAAAACATTCACCTAAATTACTTTTATTATGTTACTATTAATATACAGAACTGTTTTCGAGGAGCGTGTAATCCCGGATTTCACCCAGAAGGCTGTTCGGTTTTGTCATCATTTTCAGAGAAAGGATGACACCGCTATGTTACACCCTTCCAATCAACATGATGAACTGCTTCACCGGCTTAAACAACATCCCCGCTTTCACCAGATTCTGTATAACAAGGCGTTTGTCAACAAAAAGATTCAAGTGACCGAATGGACATGCTGCCGTCATTTTGACGATCAACTGGACAAAGAGACACTGATTCGGCAGATTTCCAGGCAAAAAGCTCGAAGCGGGCGGATTCCGGGCCAATTGCCGAAAGATTTGCAAATCGTCCTTGATTTTCACGCTTTCCGCCGCTGGAATGAACGGATCAGCCCATGCACGGACATACATCTTTTGCGCTCAAGAATGATTCAACTGTTACATCTGGGCCGGGTTCAACTTTCACCCAAAGGCTGGGGCCTGATTGACCAGGATATCCTGTTCGGCTACAAGATCAGCGATCGATCTTTAATCATCCAAACCTTTATCGGACGCATTTCACTCATTCCCGCACTCGCCAACTACAAAGCCGTACTCCGCTTTAATGCTTCACAAAACGATCGCCTCAACCTATACATCCCCGCCAACCTGTTAAAACGTCAACATTTGCCGCTTCTCCCGCGGGAGGTTGTCAAATTTGCCGGAACGCGCAATCAATATCAGTTGGAGGAATACCGATATCGCCGGAAAGACAGTTCTCTCGGTTCAATATTTGCATTGACAGTCAACCAAGGGACGCAGGTTTCCCTCATCCTCATCGACCCGCTGCAACCCCCGAAACAAAAGTTGTACCGCAGCGTTCTCTACTTATTGCTGTTGAAAGGATACCAGGATTTTGTTTTGGAGCATATTCTGATATACAAAGCAGCGAAACTGCAAAAACTGCTGGCCAAACAGGATGCTCCCTCTTCTTTGTTAAAGAGAATCATTTGATCACGGAAGAAAAGCTCGTACAACGCGGTACGAGCTTTTCCCTTTGCTTCAACCCGCTTCGTTCAGTAAAGCAGATCGATAAACTGTTCCTTCGTAATATCCCCGAAATAATGCTTCACATCCAGACCGGAAAGGGCCGCTTCGATCTCGTCGCGATCATACCGTTTTCCGATGAGGCGTTTCTCGATATCGGCAACGTCGCCGATCCCAAAAAAGTCCCCGTAAATCTTGCAGTTTTTAATGATCCCTTTTTCCCCCACATCCAGACGTACATCGATCGAGCCGATGGGGAACCGCTTGCTTCTCATCACATTAAACTCGGGAGACTCCCCGAAGTTCCAATCCCAATTTTTATAACGTTCGTCTGCGATCCTGTGAATTTCCCGCCAATCAGCTTCAGACAACACATATTCGGGAATCGGATCCTGCCCGGCGAAAATGCGGGACAACAGATAAGAGCGAAACTGCAAAATCGTCATCGGCTGTCTGAGAAAGTCAGTAATATTGGCGACGCGGCTGCGCACCGATTTAATCCCTTTTGACTCTATTTTATCCTTTTTGACCTGGAGCGCCTTTTCCACGCGATCCAGGTTGACATCAAACATCAGCGTTCCATGGCTGAACATGCGTCCCCGGCTGGAAAATTGTGCATTCCCCGATATTTTCCGGCCTTCGATCAGGATATCATTCCGGCCGCTCAATTCCGCATCCAATCCCAATTCCCGCAATGCCCGGATCACAGGATCAGTGAACTTGCGGAAATTGGCAAAGCTTTTGCCATCGTCCTTGGTGATGAAGCTGAAGTTCAAATTCCCCAGATCATGGTAGACCGCTCCACCGCCGGACAGACGTCGCACCACATGGATGCCGTGTTCCCGCACATAATCGACATGAATCTCTTCAACGGTGTTCTGGTGTTTGCCGATAATAATCGATGGTTCGTTTATATAAAAGAGCAGGTACGTATTTTCGATATCCAAATGTTTCAAAGCGTATTCCTCGATCGCGAGATTGATTCGCGGATCGGTTACATTTTGATTGTCAATAAAAAGCATGGTTCTTCACACCTTCTTTCCAATCGTCAGGCGCTTTGATTTGCATTTCGCAGATTATCCACATACCTCATTCATTCTAAATAAATTTATTACCCTTGTCACTCTTTGCCGACAGAAGCAAATTCCTGCCTGCCAAGCCCCCTGCCATTGTGTACAATAGATTACAGTCAAGTTTCATGGACTTTGGGGGGTGAATCGCTTTGTCACTTGAGCAAGCGGAACTGCTCCTGCAAAAATACTTCGGTTATCCCACATTTCGCAGCGGACAAAAAAAGATCATCGAAAGCATCCTGGCCGGGCACAACACGATGGGCATCATGCCGACCGGTGGCGGCAAATCAATTTGCTACCAGATTCCCGCGTTGATGTTTCCGGGTATCACCCTTGTGGTTTCCCCCTTGATCTCTCTGATGAAGGATCAAGTTGACGGACTGAAAGAGCTGGGAATCCCGGCCACTTACATAAACAGCTCCCTGAGCGCGGAGCAAATCGACCAACGTATCATCCGGCTGAAACAGGGGAAATACAAGCTGCTCTATCTCGCTCCCGAGCGTCTCGATTCCCACCGTTTCCAGACGATTTTTGAAAGCTTGCCCATTTACTTTGTCACCATTGATGAGGCTCACTGCATCTCTCAGTGGGGGCACGATTTCCGTCCAAGCTACCGCTCCATGGCGGACATGATCCTGAAGCTGCCGCGACGCCCGATTATTGCCGCTCTCACAGCGACCGCGACGAGCGACGTACGTGAGGATATTGCCAGCCTGATGAAAATTCCGCCTTCCCATATATTTTCAACCAAATTGCGGCGGGAAAACCTTTCTTTTTATGTTAGAAATGAAGAGAACAGAAGCGAATTCATCCAAAACTATTTGCGGCAAAATGAGGGAAAAACGGGGATCATCTACTGTGCCACACGAAAAGAAACCGACCAGCTTCACGCCTTGCTCGCCGGAGCCGGTTTTTCTGTGGCCAAATACCACGGAGGAATGAGTGAAGAAGAACGAAACCGCGCCCAAGAGCAGTTTTCCTATGACCAGATCCAGACCATCATCGCCACCAATGCTTTTGGGATGGGCATCGACAAATCCAATGTGCGCTTTGTCATCCATTACAACATGCCCCGGAATTTGGAGTGCTACTATCAGGAAGCCGGACGGGCCGGACGGGACGGTGAGAAAAGCGAATGCATCCTCCTTTTCTCTCCGCAGGACATCCCGACCCAGCGCTACCTGATCACGCACAGCGACATGACGCCGGAGCGTAAAACCTATGAGCTGAACAAACTGCAAAAGATGATCAACTACTGCCATGCCGGAGGATGCCTGCAAAAAGAGATCGTCTCCTATTTTGGCGAAAAAGAGACGACCGCCTGCGGCACGTGCGGAAATTGTCGGAATCAGGCGGGGGACTTGAGCGATATCACCATTGAGGCGCAAAAAATCTTCTCCTGTATCAAGCGAATGCAGGAACGTTTCGGACTCACCATCATCTCCAAAGTGTTGCGCGGTTCCAAAAGCAAACGCGTTATGGAGTGGGATCTCCACAAGCTGTCCACCTACGGGATCCTGAGTGAATACACGGAGAAGGAAATCCTCGGCTTATGCAAGCGGTTGGCAGCGGAAGGGTATATCTCCCTCGCTTACGAAGGCGGAATGTCCTTTCCCATCGCCAAACTGACTAACAAAGCGATTGAAGTCCTGAAAGGAATGAGACCGGTCAGAATCCGCCTGGATCATGATCAATCGCTCCATTCCGAACCGAAACGTTCCCACGGGTTGTTTGAAGAACTGCGCCAGCTTCGCAAAACACTGTCCGAACAGGAACAGTTGCCGCCTTATATGATTTTCGGCGACAGCACATTAAAAGAAATGTGCCGCCGCCTGCCGCTGACGGAAGAGGCGATGCGGTCGATCAGCGGTGTCGGGGAGAGGAAATACAAAAAATATGGTCTCGCTTTTCTTGAAGCGATCCGTCAATATGCGCAAAAACATAATCTCTCTCCGGAAACGGATCCGGCCGCCTCTGCCTCCTCTGACAAAGAGCCGAGCCACCTGGTCACCTATCACTTGTATGTGCAGGGAAAAACGATTGATGAAATCGCCGCGGAAAGAGGGCTTGTCCGCAGCACCGTCGAAGATCATCTGCTCCGGGCCGGACTGGAAGGAATGGATCTTTCCTGGGACGACTTTATTCCCCCGCGCTGGGAAAAGCTGATCATGCAAAAAATCGCGGAACTGGGTGCGCATAAACTGCGTCCGATCAAAGACGCCCTGCCGCCAGAAGTCGACTACATGGCCATAAAAGCAGCCATCGCCAAAAGGGAGCTTCTCTCCCCGACGGCAAAATGACCCGGATCAGCGGACGGCTTTGCTCAAACAAAAAACTTCTCCCTGTTCCTGCCAGACAATCCGTTCCGCTTCCTCCCCTGCTGCTTCCTTCAGGCGCCGGATCGGTTCATCGACCGGCTCATAGGAGAGGACAAATGTATTCCAGTGGATCGGAGCCAGCCATTTTGCTCCGATCTCTTTAAACATTTGCCAAGCTTGCTCCGGCGTACAGTGCGCCCACTGAAACGAATCGGGGAAATAAGCGCCGATCGGCATCAGGGCCAGGTCGATCTCCCCCTTTTCCTTCAGCTTGGACAGATTCGGGGTATAGGCGGTATCACCGGGATAAAAAATCCGTTGTTCCCTCTTTTCAAGCAAATACCCCGTGTATCCGTAACTCTTATTCCACGGAAAACGGTTCCCCCAGTGCTTGACCGGAACCGCCGTGATGGTGAGTCCCCATTCGCGAAAATCGATGCTTTCCTCTCCTCCCAGCTCGAAAACCTCGGAAAAAGGCATCTTTTTCAATAAATGTCCGGTTCCTGACGCCGTAACCACCTTGGTGCCGGAATGAGCCAATTTTTTCAAGCTCGGGAAATCAAAATGATCCATATGGGCATGAGACAACAGAATCAGATCGACATGTCCCAACTCCTCAATGGACAAAGCCGGTCCCGTATGCCGTTTGGGACCGATCGTCCAGTCCCGGATCCCCAGATGGACGCCGACGCGCCGCCCCAAAACGGGATCGGTCAGAATCTTGGTGCCATACAGATTAATCAGCACCGTCGAATGGCCGACCCAGCCAACAGTAACGTCTTCATCGCTCCAGCACTTTGGCTTAAGGAAGTTGGCCGGCTCCTTGAAGAGAGGTTTTGGCATCCGGGAAAAATGCCTGAAAACCGAAACCAAAACAACGATGACAAGGAATATGAATAACAAGCCGATGATAAAAAGGCTGTCCATAATCATAAATGCTTGTCTTCTCCTTCTGTGAATGTTTATTGCAGGTCAGATCGTGGTATCCCCTTATCTTTCCGGTTCCTCCATGACCCTCCCGAGTTGGCTTAAACTGTCTCATCTCCGGATTGTTCAATATTTTCCATGTATGGATGAAAAAGAATCTTCCCTCTGTCATCCGGGATCATGAAAAATGAAACACTTTGTGGTACGCTATGGGAGATACCGGTGGAACAAAAGACATAGAAAGAGTGTATAGCATGATTCGATTATTTGTCAGCGATCTGGACAACACCTTACTTAACCATGAAAAGCGCGTTACGGAAGCCGATCAGGCCGCCCTGCGGACATTGGAGCGCGAAGGGGTGATCCTCTGCCTCGCATCAGGCCGCATGGATAAAGAACTGACGCGCATCGCGGGAGAAATCGGCATCAATGCCCACCGCATCAGTCAAAACGGCGCTTTTCTCTATACGACGGAAAATGAAAAGCTCAGTTCCGCCGTGTTTCCCGGTGAACTCGCGCGTCAACTGTACCAGGAGGCACTCCCGTTCGGACTTTCTTGTTTCATCAATCAGGAAAACGACATGCTCGTGAAGGCCAAAACCCCGGAGATCCGGGCGATTGAACAACGCATGAAGATGCCGGTGAAAGAAGATCCGCATGTGCCGGAACAAATCGGTCACTCGATCCTTCCAAGCAAACTCTGTTTTTTTGGTGATCTCGAAACCATCAAAAAACTGGAACAACACATTAACACCAAATACCGCGGACAATTGGACACCTTTATTTCCGACAAAGATTGCATCGATTTCATGCCGTACGGGATTTCCAAAGGTGCTGCCATTGAAAAATTAATCGACAGGTTGGGCCTGAAAGCTGAGGAAGTCGCTTGCATCGGTGACTCCTTTAACGATATCTCCATGCTCCGGATGACTCCGCACAGCTTTGCCATGGCTGGTGCCGACCCGGCTGTGCAAAAAGAAGCGGCTCATATCGTGCATTCCGTAGCCGAAGCAGCCAGGTGGGTCCTGGACTTTAACCGGAACAGACAGGCGACCGAAAGCGGTCTTGATGAAGAAAGGATGCAAAAGGGATGATCTTCTATTTCCTCGGTACCGGCGCGGGGGTTCCTTCCAGAATGCGCAACGTTTCTTCCCTCGCCCTGGTCATGCCGGAATACGGAGGACAAACCTGGCTGTTTGACTGCGGAGAGGCAACCCAGCATCAAATACTTGTTTCACCTGTAAAGCTGAGTAAGGTAAGCCACATCTGGATCACCCACCTGCACGGGGACCATCTCTACGGCTTGCCTGGAGTCCTGGGAAGCCGTTCCTTTCAGGGAGCGGAAACACCGCTGACCGTATACGGCCCCCCGGGATTGGCCGAATTCATTGAAATCTCTCTGAAAACGAGCCGGACATTCCTCCGCTATCCGCTGAAGGTGGAGGAAATCGCCGACGGCAGCCGGTTTACGGAAGGAGCGTTCTCCATTCTGGTCAAGAAATTGGATCACGGCATCCCGTCATTCGGCTTTCGGCTGATGGAAAAAGAACAGCCCGGGCGGCTCGATGCCAAGCGCCTCAAGGAAATCGGCGTTCCACCCGGTCCTGTTTACAAAGAATTGAAAGAAGGAAAAACGGTTTTGCTCCCGGACGGGCGGCACATCGACGGCAAAGAGTTCCTGTCTCCGCCAGTACCGGGAAGAATCATCGCCATCCTCGGTGATACCCGCGTCACAAAGACCGCATTCGAACTCGCAGGCAATGCAGATATACTCATCCATGAATCGACCTACCGGGCCGGACAGGAAGAGTTGGCTTTTTCTTTCTTTCATTCAACCTGCACCCAGGCGGCGGAAGTGGCCAAACAATCCGGAGCAAAACGTCTCATTCTAAATCATATCAGTTCCCGCTTTCAAGAGGAAGATTGTGCCGAATTGCTCGAAGAAGCCAGAAGCGTCTTTCCGCAAACGCTGCTCGCCCATGACGGCTTCGAATATGAATTGCCGGTGCGCGAAGTTAAACAGAAACAGACGTAATCGTTCTAGACTGCTTTCTTCCGAACGATTTCCTCCTGCTTATGCGTGACGGGATACAGCAGCGCCAACAGAACAAAAACCAAAAGCGAACTGCCGATAAACCAAAACAACGCCGGACTCCCGAACCACTCGATCAGATAACCGCCCAGATAGGGGCCGAGGATGCTGCCGACACTGAAATGCATGGCGGCAATCGCATTGGCTGCCGGCAAATCGTCGGCAGCCAAAAGATCCGTGGCATAAGCAAGGCCGAGGGAAAACAGAGAACCGACGAAGCCTCCGATCAATGTAAAAGCGATGAACAGATAGATAACATTTGAAAGCAACAGAGGAATCAGAAACATCCCGAGCGAACCCAAACAGCAGGTCGCGATCAGGATTCGTTTACGGCCGATCCGGTCTCCCAGCGTTCCGAGCGGTACCTGCAACAGCAAGCTCCCCCAGACGAAGGCGGAGATCAGGATGGAGATCCATCCTTTGGAGAGACCTTCTTTCAAACCGATCACCGGGAAGTTTCCCGACAGCGCCGTTTCCAGAAAACCGTATAAAACGGGAGGACACAGCGCAACCAGACCCGTCAGATAAATTCGCCGCAATTGCGCCCCGTTCCGCTGCCTTTTCCCGGAAGCAACCTCTGCCGACTCCGGCAGGCTTCCATTATCGAGACGCAGCGACAAGCAAAGAGAGATGCCCAAAACGGCCAGGACAGCCAAAAACGGCATAAACTTTCCAAAAACAAGCAAATTCATGCCGAGAGGGCCGATGCCAAAACCGAGCCCATAGGCAAAACCGTACTGGGAAATCCGTTTTCCCCTTTGTACGGCAGGAGCGGTTGTCGTAATCCACAGCTGGGTCGCATAATGCAATAAGCTGTCACCTGCTCCGACAACAAGACGCAGGAAACTCCAAATCCAGACATTGGACGAGAGAGGAAACAGAATGGTCGCTCCACCCACTGTGCACAAACCAAACAAAATTGTCCATTTCAATCCTTTCCGCTTCACCACCCTTGCCCCAAACGGCGAAGCGATGAGCATTCCGATATAAAGAGCTGCTGCGCTCAAACCGTTGACGGCCGGATTTATTCCCTGCTCGTCAAGTAAAGTGGTAAGGAGCGGAATGAGCAATCCCTGGGTCATCCCGGCAACACAGACGATCAGCACCAATATGCGAAACCGTGCAATCGACCACCGTTCGACCATCGATTCAGCACCTCCCTTTTTCTGCAATCAAAATATCATGAAGAGGATTATAGACCGTTCAATCCGAATGCGCAACAAGGAGGAGAACTTTTTTATGCCTGATTTATCCAAATGGATTCACATCGATTTCACCAAAATCTTCGATTCCCTGCTCGCAAGCATCTTCATTATTGTCATCTCACTGATCGCTCTTTCCGTCATCCGCAAAATCATCATTCGCCTGACCAATCAGAGCAAGCGGCTGAACAAAGGAACGCAGCAGCGCCTGAAAACGATACAAAGCTTGTTGATCAACGTATCCACCTATGTAATCTTTTTTATTGCCGCGGTTACCGTACTCAAAGAATTCGGCATTGATATCTCTGCCATTTTGGCCAGTGCCGGCGTCCTGGGCCTGGCGATCGGCTTTGGGGCCAAAGATTTGGTCGCCGACATCGTTACCGGATTTTTTATGCTGATGGAAGATCAGGTTCATGTCGGCGAGGAAATTACCGTGAACGGATATTCCGGCACTGTGGAGCATGTCGGTCTGCGCGTGCTGAAACTGCGTGACAGTGACGGGGACCTTCACTTTGTCCTCAACCGGGATGTAAAATCGCTCACCAACCATTCACGCGGGTTTAAACAGGCGCAGGTCGATCTCCCCATCCCGGCAGATGCGGACCTCGACCGGGCCATTTCCGTTCTGGAACAGGAATGCAACCGCCTCAAACAGCAGATGGCTGGCATTATAAACGGCCCGACAGTGCTGGGGGTGGAAACGATCAGCACTACTGAAGCGATGATTCGTGTCGTCGCCCAAACCGAAAATGAGAAGAAAAGCGAAGTCGAGCGGGAAATGAGAAAAGATCTGAAAAAAGCGCTTGATCAGGCGCAGATCAAACTGAATGCTTCACTTTGACATGCTATAATAAATTTGATTTGCCACACAACTCACACAAAAGATGAGGTGAGCCAGTCGTGTACCATATGACCGTTTATGATGAAAAGGGAGAAGTGTTATTCGACGAAGCACTCAAGGCGAAAACGGACGAAGAAGCCAAAAAGGAAGGCTATGCTTGGCTGACGAAACACGGCCACGTGACCAAACCTCACCGCATTTTCCATACAACAGGGAGATTGGTCGCGTTTAAATCCCATCAGTTGAAGTAATATGTTCATCATCGCCGATTGCGCGCAGTTCAGGAAGATCTGCAAAACTGTTGACAACGCCAGAGGAGGGCATGGGTGTTTTTCAGCAGTGGCTTTTGCGACAGTAGAAACGGGAGCAAGGAAAAACACCCGGCCCCGGCAGTCCTTGGTTTCGTAACTTTGTCAACAAGCTGGCAGATCCGAAGATCTGTGCCTTTTTTTTGCATCGTGTTTCCGGGTATAAGAGACATCCCCTCCCACCTATAATAGGAACGTGCCGTAAACGGGGCGGCTGAACATTGTTGGTCCCCGGCCGCAAATGATAAAATAGAGGTGAACCTCAAAATGGAAAGGATGCCAACTCAAATGGGCGTTGCCAACCAAATCACCGACTCTCCCAAGCAGATATCGCCAAAAGCGAAGTTCCGGGGGGCCGTTGGGACACTGAAACATGAAGGCGTTCATCTGAGCAAACCTGAACAAGAACTACTCCTCGCTTACTGCGAAGGGCGAATCTCCGAAGAAGAATATGACCGCAAGGCACTGGAGCTTGCACTGAAAGGATAGTACCAGAGATTGAAGGAATCTCCTTACTTTTATCCCGGTACAACGATCTTGAAAAATAAACGAGGCCTGCGTGATCAGAAGAAACTCGCTGTCTGGGAGAGATTGATGACTTCCAAACGCCTGGTGCAGTTGATGGAGTCACCGATCCTCGGCCATTTTGATCTACTCCATCTGCAACGGATCCATTGGTATCTCTTTCAAGATGTGTACGAGTGGGCAGGTCAACTCCGGACGGAAACGATCTCAAAACCTCCGACCGTTTTTTGTTTGCCTTATTTCCTTCGTCCCCAAGCAGAACGAATCTTTGCCGAACTCCGGTCCGAGAGGTATCTGACTGGACTGGATGCCGAAAGTTTCTCCGACCGGGCCGCCTATTATCTCGCGGAGATCAACATGCTTCACCCTTTTCGCGAGGGAAACGGACGGGCTCAGCGGGAGTTCATTCGCTGTCTGGGTTTGAATACAGGCTATGAGATTGACTGGTATGCGCTTGACGCCGATGCCATGTTGGAAGCAATGATTGAATCAGCACACCGGTCGCGGGCTAAATTGGTCCGCATGATTCAGATAAGTCTGGCAAATGAAAAACCAAATGCCGAACTGATCCGCTTTTACCGCCGAAATTGATAACCATCACAACCAACGTTTTTTCTTTAAAAGTTTTGAAGACAGCAAAAAGGGAGAAACGCCGGATTCGGTCAGCTTCTCCCTTTTCATTGTAGTTCACTTCAACAAACGCAGTCCATTTAAAATAACCAAAATCGTACTTCCTTCATGCCCCACCACGCCAAACGGCAGATTCATCCACTGGATGAAATTAGCCGCCACCAGCAGACCGATCACCGATAAAGCAAAGATCACGTTTTGCTTTACGACGCGGTTCAGCTTTTTCGCCATCCTGATCAAATACGGGATTTTCAAGAGATCGTCTTTCATCAGGATGACATCGGCCGTTTCCAGAGCCAAATCCGTCCCTTCTCCTCCCATGGCAAATCCGGTTCCCGCACGGGCGAGGGCAGGAGCATCATTGACACCGTCCCCTACCATCGCCACCTCACCGTATGTCTCTTTTAGCTCCTCGACCAACCGCACTTTTTCTTCCGGCAGCAGATCGGCAAAGACGAGATCAACTCCCGCTTCTTCGGCGATCGCTTCTGCGGTTTTCCTTTGATCGCCGGTTAACATGGCCACGAGAATCCCCTGCTTTTTCAATTCGCGCACCATCTCTGCCGCTTCCGGCCGAATCTGATCGCGCAGCGCGAAGCAACCGGCTATCTCCCCGTCCTTTGCCGCCAAAATAACGGTTTTCCCCTCATCCTCCCATTTTCGGACGATTTCGCCGACCTCCCGGTTTTGCTCGGAAAATGCACGCGGTTTCCCGATAAACCAACGGCTTCCTTTATACTCCGCTTCAATTCCTTTCCCGGGATGCGCCGTTAAGGATTCCACTTTTTCCGGTTTCACTCCGTTGGCCGCTGCATATTCCGCAAACGCCCGGGCGATCGGATGCTCGGACAACCCTTCAATCGAGGCGACAGCCTGAAGCAGTTCCGTTTCCGACCATTCTCCGAAAGGCCGTATATCCGTCACTTGCGGACGTCCTGCCGTCAAGGTGCCCGTTTTATCAAAAGCGATCACCTTCAAGCCGGCCAGGTTGGTCAGTTGCTTCCCGCTTTTGATCAGGATTCCTTGCCGCGCGCCGTTTGAAATCGCCGCCAGCAGAGCAGGCAAAATGGAGGCGACCAAGGCGCAGGGAGATGCGACGACCAGAAAAATCATCGCACGGTATAAGCTCTCTTTCCACGACCAGTCAAAAAAAACAGGGGGCAAAAGCATCAGCAAACCAGTCAGCAGCAATACCGCCTTCACATAGATTTTTTCGATTCGCTCAATCTTCGTTTGCACAGGCGGCACTTCCGAACGCGCCTGTTCAATCAGCCGGACCATCCGGGCGACCACACTCTGATCCCCCGCCCTCGTCACTTCAATGATCAGGGAACCTTCCCCATTGGTCGTCCCAGCATACACTTCGCTGCCTTCCTTTTTCTCTGCCGGCATCGCTTCGCCGGTAATCGCCGCTTCATGTACCGATGACACTCCTTTTCTGATCATCCCGTCCGCCGCGATCCGTTCACCGGGTTTCACCAGAATCAGATCCCCTTGTTTCAATTGACCTGCCGGCACCAGGTGTTCTTCGCCATCCTCCGTCCATAAGCGGGCCTGTTCCGGTTTCAGTTTGATCAGCGAAGACAGATCCCCTTCGCTTTTGGCCAAGGTATAGCTCTCCAAGGCACCGCTGACCGCAAAAATAAAGATGAGCATGCCGCCTTCCAGCCAATAGCCGATTGCCGCTGCTCCGATCGCGGCCACAAACATGAGCAGATTTACATCAAGTTCTCTCTCCCGGATCAGGGTGACGGCCCCCTCTTTTGCTTTGGCAAATCCTCCGATCACATAAGCAGCGATGAACAACGCAAGCGCCAGCCCCAATCTCTCTTTTTGCATCCACCAGGCCACGAACAGCAAAACACCGCAAATTACGGCAGCCATCATCTCCATATGTCGTTTCCAATCCCAATTATGAAGCCAAGTGAAGACTGTTGCATGCCGTTTATCCGGCAAGACCTCCATTTGCATATTCGCCACACCGCCTTTTGAGAATAATGATCATTTTTATTTACCTTAAAACAAGCGATGCGACCCCGCTTGCCGGAGCCGCACACATCCATTGAAAACGATTCTCGTTTTTGATTGATTGCAAATAAGTTTGTTCAGGTTAACATTTTTATAATAATTATAATATGATAATCATTAAAAGTAAATCCCCTCAGGAGGAGTTTTTCAAAACGGGCATCTATGTCGGAGATGAAAAAACTGGGAGAGGGGAGCGAACCATCTGATTGACCGGAAAGCTTTGCCCGGAGAAGCAAAAAGGCCGATAAATTTGTCCAAAAATAGAAATTTTCTTGCCCGTTTTCATCCATGCGTTCCGCAGCTTCGGGTTAAATCATTTGGATTTAACAGTATTTAATAAACGAAAAATAAACTAATTCATAAATAAAAAATAATTCAATGCAAATTCGTTTTTATTTCAACATGCAACTTTTCCGTTATTTTCTCCGTCTATACAAGAATGTCCAATTGTCCCTAATTTTGGTTTTATTTATAATATTCGGTGACAGTCATAAACTGGGAAGGAGATTTGCTCATGTCACACAAATTCAGCTTGCGACAAACGATCATGGCAACAGCGCTTCTGGGGTTAACCCTGCTTCCATTGACAAGCGTTCTTCCGATCCGACAAGCGTCTGCGGCCAATGACTCCCCCCATACCCCCGTCTCCAGTGACGGTTCTTACCGCACCGTGTTCGGTCAGCCTGATGATGTGATTCAGACGCAAAACGGAGCCTATGTAAAAGGACATCCGGGAACGAACAAACGCATCCATGAATTCGCCCCATCTTCTTCAAGAACATCGAACCAATCTGCCGGACACTTGGGAGAGGAATCTGTCATCGGACAGGATGAACGAACCGAAGTGCAGGATCCCTCCGTCTATCCTTACAGTGCCATCGTAAAAATTGAAAGCGATATCGGCGGCTGCACCGGTTGGCTGATCAGCCCGGATACGGTTGTGACCGCCGGACATTGTGTATATGATCCAAACAAACATAAATGGGCCAGTTTCGCCAATGTGTACCCCGGCCGAAACGGGAACGACCTTCCTTATGGCTCAGCCAAAGCCCGAACGTTCTATTCCGTGACCGGGTGGACGGAAGATGGAGACGGCTCCTACGATTATGGCGCGATCAAATTGAATTGGGATATCGGAGATTCAGCCGGTTGGTTCGGTTATCGCTGGAAAAGCGGTTCGCTGGACGGAACGCCCGAGAATCTTAGCGGTTATCCCGGCGATAAAGAATACGGCACGCAATGGGAAGACAGGGATCAGATTCGCAAATCCACAGCGTACAAACTCTATTATTCAAACGATACATATGGAGGACAAAGCGGTTCCCCGGTCTATCAGGAAAATTCCCGGGGATGCGGGGTATGCTCCATCGCGATCCATACCAATGGTGTTTACGGGTACAACGGATATAATAGCGGAACGAGGATCACCCAGGAAGTGTTTAATAACCTGAATCTATGGCGACAACAGTAAAAAGGGGCTTTCCGGCCTCCTGAATCGACACAGGAAGGATGTCCGCCAAGCGCTTTCTCATGTTGGCGGACACTTTTTGGCAAAAGGAGTTTGGGCCAACCATGACATTTTCCCGCTATTCATCAGCTTGTTACACTCTCTTTTTCCTTTTTCTTCTTCTCCTCCCCTTCTCCGCGTCCCTCTTTGCCAATGAGGGCAAAAGCACCATCAGCGGTCAAGTCACCGATCATCATGGCTTTCCCCTGGAGCATGTATTGGTCTTTCCGGAACCGGCCGGGAAAACAGCCGGACCGATCCCGGACATTGCAGTTTATACAGACCGAAACGGCTGTTTTGCATGGCACGTTCCTCCCGGCCGTTATCAATTCCGTTTCCAAAAAAACGGGTATCAGCCGACTTATATAATCGTCCAAACCGAAGCCTCTCAAAAGAAAAAGCTCCACATCAAGATGATCCCGGGAAGGGAACAGAAAAAAGCACAACCTTTTTGATCGGTTGTGCCCTTCATTGTCCCTTTTATTATTTGAGCGCTTCTTTCAATTCTTTTATCTCCCTGATCGGCGCCTGGCAAGCATAATTCTCGCAGATGTAAACGGCAGGCTTTTCCGCTTGCGCCGGCTCTTTCTCCTTCACATCGGGAATGAAAATTTTCATCGTCGTCGCCACATCTCCCCGCGGTTGCAGTGCAATCACCGCTTCCGGCAGATAAGCCCGCTGCACCATCCGAATCATTTCCTTCGTATCGACATCATTGGGACGTCCGGAAATGACGATCTCCTTGCTCGGCCCCTGGGCGAACATCATGGCAATCAAGAAAAAGGAATGGGAAATCGGCGAGGAATCAATCGCCTTGGCAAAAGCACGAAGTTGGCGATCCGCCTCCTTCAAAAGCTGCTCGTCCGAAGTCAATTTTCCCAGCCGGATCAAATTGTAAGCAGCCACCGAATTGCCCGAAGGTGTCGCTCCGTCATAAATCTCTTTGGGCCGGACCAAAAGCGTCTCCGCATCTTTTCCGTAAAAATAAAAACCGCCATTTTTCTCATCGCCAAACAGCTCGATCATCTTTTTGGTCAAATAAATGGCCCGTGTGAGATAGTTTGCCTGGAATGTCGTCTCATACAGCTCGATTAAACCCCAAATCAAAAAAGCATAGTCATCCAGATAACCGGGGTATTTCGCTTCTCCATCGCGAAAACGGGCAAGCAACCTGCCATCTTCCCGGGTCAGATTGTTAAAGATAAACTCCACCGCACGCACGGCCGCATCCGTATACTCCGTCTCTCCCAAAACCCGGCCGCCGCGGGCCAGTGCCGCAATCATCAGCCCGTTCCAGGAAGTGAGGATTTTATCATCTTTGTACGGATGAACCCGCTTCTCCCGGACGGCAAACAATTTTTCCCGCTGTTCGGCCAGCTTCCGGTTAAGCTCCTCCACAGACAAACCGCGTCGTTTTGCCATCTCCTCCAGGGAAACTCCAATCCGGTTCAAAATCGATGTACCGTGTTCAAAATTCCCTTCTTCCGTCACTCCGTACACTTCACAAAAGAACGCCCCTTCTTCCGGTCCGAGCACTTCCTGAATCTCCCCGGGAGTCCAGACATAAAATTTCCCTTCCACTCCCTCGGAATCCGCATCTTCCGCCGAGTAAAAACCGCCTTCCGGGGAAGTCATATCCCGCAGGACATAAGTAAAAATCTCGCTCGCCACTTCCGCATGGCTTTTCTCACCCGTCGCCTGGAACGCTTCTATGTAAGCGAGCGCCAAGAGCGCCTGATCGTACAGCATTTTTTCAAAATGGGGAACCAGCCATTCCCGGTCAACGGAATAGCGCGCAAATCCATAACCGAGATGATCAAAAATACCCCCTTTTCGCATCGCTGCAAGTGAAGACGTCACCATGCGCAACGCTTCATTTTCACCCGTCTGCCGCCAATACCGCAGCAAAAAGAGGAAATCGTGCGGCCGCGGAAATTTCGGGGCATCCCCGAATCCGCCATACACCTCGTCAAATTGACTGGCAAATTGTTCAAAAGCATAATCAAACAATTCCTTGCCCCACTCCCCTGCTTCATCGGGAGCAAGATAAGCTTGCACCGCCTCCGTGACCCGGCCGCTCATCTCATCGGCCCGCTTGCGCTCCGACTTCCAAAGCCGTGCCACCCGTTCAAGCAGCTCAATCAGGCCCGTCCGTCCGTACCGGCTCTCTTTCGGAAAGTAAGTGCCGGCAAAAAACGGCTTCTGCTCCGGCGTCATAATGATCGTCAGCGGCCAACCGCCATGTCCCGTCATCGCCTGGCACACCGTCATGTAGATGTGATCCACATCCGGACGCTCCTCACGATCCACCTTGATCGAAACAAAGTTTTCATTTAATACCTTCGCAACCTGTTCATCTTCAAAACTTTCGCGTTCCATCACATGGCACCAATGGCAAGTGCTGTAGCCGATCGAAAGAAAAATCGGTTTGTCTTCCAGTTTTGCCTTCTCAAATGCTTCCGGTCCCCATGGATACCAATCGACAGGATTATAGGCGTGTTGCAGAAGGTAAGGAGATTTTTCGTTGATTAATCGGTTGGCTTTTTTCACGGAAAGATCACTCCACTTTTCCAAACTCAGTTGGTTTATCTTACCATAAAGAAAAAGCGAGGCTCAACATGAAGGCTCGCTTTATGGTTTAATCAACTTCAAAGCTGCTGTCTGTCCACACCCCAATTCACTTCTCAGGAATATCTCCCAGTTGTATCGGCAATTGCGTTAATCGAAACAAGAGCACTCCCAGTTTAAATTCGGATTTAAATCGCCCTCGTTCTCATAAAACTTGATCCCATGCGGGATGATCGCCTTCAAACAAATCAGCAGACAGATAAAAGCTCATTTTTTCTTCATCTTCCTACTATTTAAAGCACGGATTGTTTGAAGGAAACTTATTTCAAGCAAGAGTGCTTCATACTAATTTCGTTCCTTTTGATCTGTTATGATATTCATCTTCGGACGATCTCCTATGTGAAAGAAAAGAGGTGTACCATCAGGATACTTACTTAACTCTTTTTGTAACCATTTCTCAACCTGTTCATTCTTTTCACTCTCAATATACTCAACATAAGCGCCGGCCCCGCCTTCCCTGCAAATGGCAAGCGGCCACTGCACCCGATCAAATCCATCCTTTGGTGGATAGCTCTTTAACGCTTCTTTGTTTCTGGCTCCTGCATTTTTACGATCCAACGTACAAGCAGCGGTCTTCGTTACTCTGAAAGCTTTTCGAAAGAACGATGCTCTTTCAGGAAATTGCTGATCTGAAATGAAAAAGGCTCGATCATCGACTTTTACGATATTGGTTTTCTTTGATTCTTCATGCATTGTACACCCTGCCAAAACAGTTAAGTCCGTATAATTGTGTAAAAATGGAAGCTGCGAAAAATAATTGAGCCATGGTGAAATTCCTCGGTTAGAATAGTAGTTGGCAAACATTCCCAAACAAGGAGGGTTTCACAATGGCTCAATACCAGATTACCGTAGATTCAGAGATTTTGCATCACCTGTTTTTGAAAGATTCAAAAGATGATGG